>NZ_QWFA01000012.1 GCF_003501885.1 Streptomyces globisporus | reverse complement strand
CCCCCACGCCCTGGCAGCCCCCCGCCGGCCTCCCCGCTCTGATCGCCGAGCGGTCCGCCGCCGCCCTCGCGCTGCCGGACCCCGAGCCGCTGCCCACCAGGCTCACCCCTGCCGGGGACGAAACCGCCGGGGACCGGGCGACCGGGGACGAAACCGGCCGGGAGGGCGGGCCCACCCGTCGCAGGGTCCTGACCGCCGGTGCCGCCGGGGCGGTCCTCCTCGTCGGCGGGTCCGCCGCGGTCTGGAACGCCCTGCGTGGGCGCGGCACCGGGGCGGGCGGTCCCTCGGCGGGGTCCGGGGAGCCACCCACGTACACGATCGGGCTCCACGCCGACCTCGGCGGACCCGGCCGGGCCACCGGGCTGGCCCATCAGCGCGGCGCCCAGCTCGCCGTCGCCGACCACAACTCCCGTCAGGACAAGGCGTTCCGGCTCGCCCTGCGCACCGGGGACGACGCGGGCGACCCGGCCGTGGCGCTCCGGGTGGCCGGGCGGCTGGCCGCCGACCCCGCGGTCATCGCGGTCCTCGGGCCGACCGGCGCCGTCCTGCGCGCGGACCTCATCCAGCGGTACGGCGAGGCGCGGCTGGCCACCGTCGTCGTCGCGGCCGGATCGAGCACCGTCGAGTCCGGCACCGGGCTCCACCTCTGTGTCACCCGCCCACTGGACCGTATGCTCACCCCGGGCCTGATCGGCTACCTGACCCGTACCAGCCCCGCCCGCCGCATTCTCCTCGTCGAGGACGCCGCCGATCCGGCGCTCGCGGGAGAGGTCGGGAGCGCGTTCCGCCAGGCCACCCCCACCGGTGCCACGCTCCTCGAACACCCCCTCGCCCGGGGCGACGAGGGCTTCGGCGCGGTCGCCCGCAAGGCGATGAGCAGCGGGGCGGACGCCGTGGTCCACGCGGGCGGCGACGCGTCCCGCGCTGCCCGCCTCGCCACCGCACTCGCGGGCGAGGGCTTCACCGGCGCCCGGGTCGCCGCCGGACCCGCCCTCGGACCCGCCTTTCTCGACGGGGCGGGCGCGGCGGCCGACGGCTGGGTCTTCGCCGAGGCGTACGCCGACCCCGCCGCGCTCCCGGCCGCCCGCGCCTTCACCGCCGCCCACCGCAAGCGCTTCGGCGCACCCCCGGCAACCTGGGCCGCCGAGGCGTACGACGCGGTCGGCCTGATCGCCCGCGCCGCCGGGACCACCAGCGCCTCGGGCGAGGTGCGCAGCGGGATCGGCGGGCGGCTCGTGCGCACCGAGCACCGGGGGATCGTGCGGACCCTCACCTTCGACGCCTCGACCCGCCAGGTGCGCATCCCGGACGGGATCTTCCTCTACCGCATCGAGCAGGGGCGCCCCCGCTTCCTGGGCCCGTACGGCCAGGTCCGGTAGACGTCCGACGGCAGCGGTCGGTGAAGCCCCGGCCAGGTGTGAAGATCTCCTGCGGCGGCGCTTAAGAAATCCTCGATGGACCGGGGACCCCGCCGTACGGCAGCCTTCTCGATGACGGCCGGGGACGGCGCGTGGAGCTTTCCGAGATGCTCCGTCCCGTCCCGCCGAACCCCCACCATGGGGGGTGACACCCAAGACCACCCCGGGCCACAGGGTCCTCCGACATGCCCCGCGGCCCGGGGTATTCACTCGCGTACCGACGTCAGGGAGCCACAGCCGTGAAGGCACTCGTCAAGCAGAAGGCCGAGCCCGGACTGTGGCTGATGGACGTGCCGGAGCCGGAGTACGGCCCCACCGACGTCCTGATCAAGGTCCTGCGCACCGGTATCTGCGGCACCGACCTGCACATCCGTGCCTATGACGGCTGGGCCCAGCAGGCGGTCACCACCCCGCTGATCCTCGGCCACGAGTTCGTCGGCGAGGTCGCCGCGATCGGCTCCGACGTCGCCGACATCGCCACCGGCGACCTGGTCAGCGGCGAGGGCCACCTCGTCTGCGGCAAGTGCCGCAACTGTCTCGCCGGCCGCCGCCACCTCTGCCGCTCCACGATCGGCCTCGGCGTCGGCCGCGACGGGGCGTTCGCGGAGTACGTCGTCCTGCCCGCCTCCAACGTGTGGGTGCACCGGGTCCCCGTCGACCTCGACATCGCGGCGATCTTCGACCCGTTCGGCAACGCCGTGCACACCGCGCTCTCCTTCCCGCTCGTCGGCGAGGACGTCCTGATCACCGGTGCCGGCCCGATCGGCATCATGGCCGCCGCCGTCGCGAAGCACGCCGGCGCCCGCAATGTCGTCATCACCGACGTCAGCGAGGCCCGCCTCGCCCTGGCCCGCAAGGTCGGCGTCAGCCTCGCCCTCAACGTCGCGGAGAGCACCATCGCGGACGGGCAGCGCGAACTCGGCCTGCGCGAGGGCTTCGACATCGGCCTGGAGATGTCCGGCCGCCCCGAGGCGATGCGCGACATGGTCGCGAACATGACGCACGGCGGCCGGATCGCCATGCTCGGCCTGCCCGCCGAGGAGTTCGCCGTCGACTGGGCCCGCATCGTCACCTCGATGATCACCATCAAGGGCATCTACGGCCGCGAGATGTTCGAGACCTGGTACGCCATGTCCGTCCTGCTGGAGGGCGGCCTCGACCTGGCCCCCGTGATCACCGGCCGGTACGGCTTCCGCGACTTCGAGGCCGCCTTCGACGACGCGGCGAGCGGCCTCGGCGGCAAGGTCATCCTCGACTGGACCGCCTGACCGCCTCCCCTTGGTCCGTTACCTGATCTTTTAAGGAATCCGCATGTTCGACTCCGTACGCGACGATCTGCGCACCACCCTCGACGAGATCCGCGCCGCCGGGCTGCACAAGCCCGAGCGCGTGATCGGCACCCCGCAGTCCGCGACCGTCGAGGTCACCTCCGGCGGCCGCCCCGGCGAGGTCCTCAACTTCTGCGCCAACAACTACCTCGGCCTCGCCGACCACCCCGAGGTCATCGCCGCCGCCCACGCGGCGCTGGACCGCTGGGGCTACGGGATGGCCTCGGTCCGCTTCATCTGCGGCACCCAGGAGGTCCACAAGGAGCTGGAGCAGCGGCTCTCGGCCTTCCTCGGCCAGGAGGACACGATCCTCTACTCCTCCTGCTTCGACGCCAACGGCGGAGTCTTCGAGACCCTGCTCGGCCCCGAGGACGCCGTCATCTCCGACGCCCTCAACCACGCCTCCATCATCGACGGCATCCGGCTCTCCAAGGCCAAGCGCCACCGCTACGCCAACCGCGACATGGCCGAGCTGGAGACGCAGCTCAAGGAGGCGTCCGGGGCCCGCCGCCGTCTCATCGTCACCGACGGCGTCTTCTCCATGGACGGGTACGTCGCCCCGCTCCAGGAGATCTGCGACCTGGCCGACCGCTACGACGCCATGGTCATGGTCGACGACTCGCACGCCGTCGGCTTCGTCGGCCCCGGCGGCCGCGGCACGCCCGAGCTGCACGGCGTGATGGACCGGGTCGACATCATCACCGGCACCCTCGGCAAGGCGCTCGGCGGAGCCTCCGGCGGTTACGTCGCGGCCCGCGCGGAGATCGTCGCCCTGCTGCGCCAGCGCTCGCGCCCGTACCTCTTCTCCAACACCCTCGCCCCGGTCATCGCCGCCGCCTCCCTCAAGGTCATCGACCTGCTGGAGTCCGCCGGGGACCTGCGCGAGCAGCTCGCCGCCAACACCGAGCTGTTCCGCACCCGGATGACCGCGGAGGGCTTCGACATCCTCCCCGGCGACCACGCCATCGCCCCCGTCATGATCGGCGACGCGGGCAAGGCGGGCCGGATGGCGGAACTGCTCCTGGAGCGCGGCGTGTACGTGATCGGCTTCTCGTACCCCGTCGTCCCGCAGGGCGCTGCGCGTATCCGCGTCCAGCTCTCGGCCGCCCACTCCACCGCGGATGTGAACCGTGCCGTGGACGCGTTCGTCGACGCCCGGGCCGCGCTGGAGGCGGAAGCCGCCTGACCCGCCGACCGGGTCGGTGGTTCCGCCACCACCTGGGACAATGGGCACATGATCGATGCGCGGCGGCTGCGAATCCTCCGTGCGGTGGCCGACCACCGCACGGTGACCGCGGCCGCCGCCGCGTTGTACCTGACCCCCTCCGCCGTCTCCCAGCAGCTCGCCGCCCTGGAGCAGGAGACCGGCCACCGCCTCGTCGAACGCGGGGCGCGCGGCGCCCGGCTCACGGCCGCCGGGGAGATCCTGCTCAGCCACACCAACCTGGTCCTCGCCCAGCTGGAGCGGGCCGAGGCGGAGCTGGCCGACTACAGCGCGGGCGTCGCCGGTACGGTCACGGTCGCCGCGTTCGCCACCGGCATCGGCCTCGTCCTCGCCCCCGCCCTCACCGAGCTGGCCCGCACCGCGCCCGGCATCCGGGTCAAGGTCCAGGACGCGGAGGGCGACGCCAGCGTGCCGATGGTCCTGGACCGGCAGGTGGATAGGTGGATGTGGCGGAGGGCGACGGGAGGGCGACGCCAGCGTGCCGATGGTCCTGGACCGGCAGGTGGATGTGGCGGTGGCCGTCGAATACCGGGGCGCGCCCGCCGAGGACGACCGCCGGCTCACCCGCGTCCCGCTGTACTCGGAGCCGTTCGACGCGGTGCTCCCGGTGGGTCACCGCCTCGCCGGCCAGGCCCAGGTGGCGGTCGCCGATCTCGCGAAGGACCCGTGGATCGGTCCTTACCCGGGCAACCCCTGCCATGACGTGGTGGTCCTGGCCTGCGAGTACGCCGGTTTCGCTCCGCGCCTCGACCACTCGTCGGACGACTTCCACGCGGTGGTCGCCCTGGCCGGGGCGGACGCCGGGGTGGCGCTGGTGCCCCGCTCGGCGCTGCGCGGAATGGAGCTGACCGGGGTCGTCGTCCGCCCGGTCGAGGGCAGCGCCCCCACCCGCCGGGTCTTCGCGGCCGTACGCCAGGGGGCCGAGGGCCATCCGCTGATCCGGCCGGTGCTGGACGCGATGGAGGCGGTGGCCGTACGCGAGGCGGGGCTGGCCGCCCGGTCCTGACCCGAGGGCCGTAGGGCTCGGCGCTCCGAGTGGCCCCCCGCCCGCGCTCCGCGACCCGGCTCAGGCCGGCCGGAACCCGCGCCGGGCGAACTCCAGGGGGCGTCGGCCCTCACGACGGGAGGGCGGCGGTCCGGGGCTCGGCCGATTCCGCCGGGGGCTTCGCCCGGCCCGCACCCCGCAGCCGGGCGACGGAGAAGACACCGGCCGCGGCCATGACGACGCCCGCGCCGACCGCTGCGAAGCTCATCCCGTGCGTGAAGGCGTCGCGCGCCGCCGTCAGTACGGCGTCGGCGGTCTCGTCGGGCAGCCGGGCCGCGGCGGCCGTCGCCCCGCCCAGCGTCTCGCGTACGGCTTCGGCATGAGGCATCCCGGCGGGCACGGCCTCGGCCATGTCCCGGCTGTAGACCGCCGCGCCGATGGACCCGAGGACGGCCATCCCCAGCGCTCCACCGAGCTCCTGGCCCGACTCCAGCACGGCCGACGCCGAACCCGCGCGCTCGGGCGGGGCCGCGCCGAGGGCGAGTTCGGTGGCGAGGGCCATCGCGGCGACCAGACCTCCCGCGTAGAGGGCGGCGCCGGTCAGGGCGAACCAGAGCGCCGAGTCGGCCCGCACCTGGGTCATCCACAGAAAGCCGCAGGCGGAGACGGAGAATCCGCCGCCCATGACGTACGCCCGGTCGACGCGCTGGGCGAGCGCGGCCGCCACCGGAGCCGCGACGGCCGCGCCGACGGCCGGTACCAGACTCCACAGGGCGGCCCCGAACGGGCTCAGGCCGAGGACGGACTGCAGGTACTGGGTGAGGAAGACGGCCATCCCGACGGTCGCGAACATCGCCAGGAGATTGGCGAACACCGGGCCGCCGAAGGTACGCCGGCCGAGCAGCCCGAGGTCGATCATCGGATGCGCGAGGTGCTTCTGACGGCGTACGAAGACGAAGCCGAGCACGAGCCCCACGCCCATCGTGACGGTTGGCAGCGGGTCGTACCCGTGCCGGGCCCATTCCTTGATGCCGTGGACGACCAGGAGCACGGCGGCCAGGGACAGCAGCGAGCTCAGCAGGTCGAATCGCTCACGCCGCGCGGACCTGAACTCCGGCACCAGGAAGGGCACCAGTACGAGCAGCAGCACCATCGCGGGCAGGTTGACCAGGAAGACCGATCCCCACCAGAAGTGTTCGAGCAGCAGACCGCTGACCACGGGCCCCAGGGAGATGCCCGCCGTCATCACGGTGGTCCACAGGGTCACCGCTTTGCCGCGCTGCTTCGCGTCGTGGAAGAGATTGCGGATCAGGGCGAGCGTCGAGGGCATCAGGGCGGCACCGCCGAGACCCAGCAACGCGCGTGCCGCGATGAGCATCTCCGACGTCTGCGCGTACGCGGCGAGGACCGAGGCCGCCCCGAACAGCACCGCTCCCGCGAGCACCGATGCGCGCCGGCCGATCCGGTCGCCGAGCGCCCCCATCGTGATGAGCAGCCCGGCGAGGACGAAGCCGTACATGTCGAGGATCCACAGCTGCTGCGTCGCGCTGGGTTCCAGGTCCTGGCTGACATAGGGGATCGCGAAGTACAGGACCGAGATGTCCATCGAGACCAGAAGCAGGGGCAGCATCAGGACGCCGAGGGCGGTCCATTCCTTGCGCCCCGCGCGGGGGCCGGGTGTGTTGTTCTCCATGCACGGCAGGGAACGGGGCACGGGGCGTACACGGCAAACAGGAACCTAGTGCACTCGGCTGTGTCCGGGTCTCCAGCAGCCCGAATGCCGGACGAGTGCACTAGTACAGTGCGGTCATGGTCATGGAACCGCCCTACCTCCGCATCGCCGGCGACATCCGCCGGCGGATCGCCTCGGGCGAGCTGGCGCCCGGCGCCCGCGTCCCCTCCACCCGGCGTATCACCCAGGACTGGGGCGTCGCCATGGCGACCGCGACGAAGGCGCTCGCCGCCCTGCAGCAGGACGGTCTCGTGCGGGCCGTGCCCGGCGTCGGCACCGTGGTCGCCGTATCGGGACGCGAACGGGACACGGCTCCCCGGCGCGGGCTCACCCGGGACCGCGTCATCCGCGCGGCGATCGCTCTCGCCGACGCCGAAGGACTCGCGGCGCTCTCCATGCGGAGGGTCGCCACCGACTTCGGCGTCTCCACCATGGCGCTCTACCGCCACGTCCCGAACAGGGGCGAGCTGGTACGGCTGATGTCGGAGGCGGTCTTCGACGGAGAACCGCCGGGGCCCCGGCCCGTCGGCTGGCGGGCGCAACTGGAGCGGGAGGCGCGGTGGTTGTGGACCCGCTACCAGCGCCACACCTGGCTGGCCCGGGCCACCGCAGCCCTCACCCGGCCGATGGCCTCGCCCCACGCGATGCGGTACACCGAGCGGGTCCTCAGCGCCCTGAACGGCCTGGGGCTGACACCGACGCAGACCATCCACGTCCACCTCGCTCTCCTCGGGTACGCCCAGGGCGTCGCCGCGGCCGTCGAGCTGGAGGCGCAGGCGCGCCAGGACACCGGCATGACCCCCGACGAGTGGCTGGCCTCCAACGAAGCGCGGCTGGAACAGATCCAGACCGGTGGGGGCTACCCGACCCTGTTCGCCCTCTTCGGCGAGGAGGAGTTCGACCTCGAACTCGACACACTCTTCGCATTCGGGCTCGCCCGGCTGCTGGACGGAGTCGCCTCGCTCATCGAGCGGTCCGGAAGCCGATGACCGTCAGGGCGCGCTCGCCACGGGTTCAGCCGGCCGGCTGGAGCAGATCCCACCGGTTGCCGTACAGGTCCTCGAAGACCGCGACCGAGCCGTACGTCTCGTGGCGCGGCTCCTCCAGGAAGTGCACCCCGGCCGCGCGCATCCGCTCGTGGTCGGCCGCGAAGTCCTCGGTGTGCAGGAAGAAGCCGACCCGGCCGCCCGTCTGCGCGCCGACGGCCCCGGCCTGCGCCGCATCCTTCGCGCGGGCCAGTAGCAGCCCCGTGCCGTCCGCCGCCCCGCGCGGGCGCACCACCACCCAGCGGGTGCCGTCGCCCCGGTCGGTGTCCTCCACCAGTTCGAAGCCGAGCGCGTCGCGGTAGAACACGAGCGCCTCGTCGTAGTCGCGGACGACCAGGGTGACCAGGGGGATGTGGGACATGGGGGCCTTTCGGAAGCTCTACGGCGGCGAGGGGTCGGGTGCGGTGACGTTATACGTAACACTAGCGCTTCGGTCCCCGGCCGCCGGGCACAATGCGCCGCATGGACTTCGTGGACGCTACGAGCACCGCCGGCCGGGCCGCGCTGAACGACCGGGCCAGCGCCCTCGCGGACACCGGACAGCGGCGCATCCTCGGGATCGCGGGCCCGCCCGGGGCCGGGAAGTCCACTCTGGCGGACCGGCTGGTCGCGGCCCTGGACGGACGCGCCGCCCTCGTCCCGATGGACGGCTTCCATCTGGCCGCCGCCGAGCTGGACCGCCTCGGCCGCGCCGACCGCAAGGGCGCGCCCGACACCTTCGACGCGGCCGGGTACGCGGCGCTGCTGCGACGGCTGCGGACGCCGGACCCGGTGCACGCGGTCTACGCCCCGGCCTTCGACCGGTCCCTGGAGGAGCCGGTCGCGGGGTCGCTGCCCGTCCCGCCGGACGTCCCCCTCGTCGTCACCGAGGGCAACTACCTGCTGCTCGACGACGGGCCCTGGGCCCCGGTGCGCGGGCTGCTGGACGAGGTGTGGTTCCTGGATCTCGACCCGGAGGTGCGAGTACGTCGACTTGTCGACCGGCATGTGCACCACGGCAGGCTCCGGCGTGACGCGGAGGAGTGGGTGGCCCGGTCCGACGAGACGAACGCCCGGCTGGTGGAGCGGGGCCGCGATCGGGCGGACCTGATCGTGCGGCTGCCCGACGGGCGACGACCGGCGGCGGCCGATGTCTGACACGCGGCCGGAAGCCGGTCGCATACGCCCCGCCCGGCGGGCAGGATGCTGTGTGCCGTGTCGCACCGCCAGGAGGTCCTGATGTCGAGCCCGAGCCCGTTCGCCCAGCAGTCCGCTCCGCCCCCGCCCTTCACCGCCGACGACTACCGGGCCCGGATGGCGCGGGCCGCCGAGTCCGCCGCCGAGGCCGGGCTCGCCGGGGTGATCGTCGCGCCGGGCCCCGACCTCGTCCACCTCACCGGCTACCGCCCCGTGAGCACCGAGCGCCTCACCCTCCTCGTGCTGCGGGCCGGCCATGACCCGGTCCTGGTGGTCCCGACCCTGGAGGCCCCCGACGCGGCCGCCGCCACCGGGGCGCCCGCGCTGACCCTGCGGGACTGGACCGACGGCAAGGACCCGTACGAGGTGACCGCCCCGCTGCTGGAGACCCAGGGCCGCTTCGGCGTCAGCGACAACGCCTGGGCGATGCATCTGCTGGGCCTCCAGCGGCAGTTGCCCGGCACCTCCTACACCGCGCTCACCGAAGCCCTGCCGATGCTCCGCGCGGTCAAGGACGCTGCCGAGCTGGAACGGCTCGCCGCCGCCGGGGCCGCCGCCGACGCCACGTACGAGGAGATCCTCAAGGTGCGCTTCTCCGGCCGCCGGGAGGTCGACGTGGCCATGGATCTCGCCGCGCTGCTGCGGGAGTTCGGACACTCCCAGGTGGACTTCACTGTCGTGGGATCCGGCCCCAACGGGGCGAACCCGCACCACGAGGCGGGTGAACGCACCATCGAGCGCGGCGACATGGTCGTCCTCGACTTCGGCGGCCTGAAGCACGGTTACGGCTCCGACACCTCCCGGACGGTCCATGTCGGCGAGCCCACCGCCGAGGAGCAGCGGGTGCACGACATCGTCCGAGAGGCCCAGCAGGCGGGCTGCGCCGCCGTCCGGCCCGGCGTCGCCTGCCAGGAGATCGACCGGGCCGCCCGCGCGGTCATCACCGAGTTCGGCTACGGCGACCGGTTCATCCACCGCACCGGCCACGGCATCGGTGTCACCACCCACGAGCCGCCCTACATGATCGAGGGCGAGGAGCAGCCGCTCGTCCCCGGCATGTGCTTCTCCGTGGAGCCGGGCATCTACCTCCCCGGCCGCTTCGGGGTCCGGATCGAGGACATCGTGGCGGTGACCGAGGACGGCGGGCGGCGCCTCAATGCCACCGCCCGTGAACTCGTTGTCGTGGAGTAGGCCCGCCTGTAAGGGAGTTCAAGGGCGTTCAGTCGTCCGCGAGGACCACACAGGACTCCGGCGGCAGATGCAGCACCCCGTCCGGCCCCGGCGGCTCGACCGGCTCCCAGGCCGCCAGCACCCGCCCCCCGGAACGGCGGTGGCGTCCGAGGCCGAGCGGGATCGCGGCGGGCTTGTCCGCCAGGTTCACCACGACCCGCAGGTCCCCCCTGCGGTAGGCGAACCACCGCGCGTCCTCGTCGAACGCGGTCTTCACCGACGCCAGATCGGGGTCGTGCAGATCGGGCAACGTCCGCCGCAGCGCGATCAGTTCGCGGTACCAGGTGAGCAGGCGTGCGTGCGGTTCGCGCTCCGGATCGGACCAGTCGAGGCAGGACCGGTCCCGGGTCGCCGGGTCCTGCGGGTCGGGGATCTCCTCCTCCGCCCAGCCGTGCGCCCCGAACTCCCGCCGCCTGCCGTTGCGTACGGCCTCGGCCAGCTCCGGGTCCGTGTGGTCGGTGAAGAACTGCCAAGGGGTGCGCGCCCCCCACTCCTCGCCCATGAACAGCATCGGGGTGAAGGGGCCTGTCAGTACGAGCGCGGCGGCGCACGCCTGGAGGCCGGGGGAGAGGGAGGAGGCCAGCCGGTCGCCCAGCGCCCGGTTGCCGATCTGGTCGTGCGTCTGCGCGTACCCGACGAAGCGATGCGCCGGCGTGCGGGACACGTCGACCGGGCGGCCGTGGCTCCGGCCCCGGAAGCTGGACCACGTCCCGTTGTGGAAGAACGCCGATGTCACGGTCTTGGCGAGGGCGGCCAGCGGGGCCCGGGCGAAGTCGGCGTAGTAGCCCTGGGACTCACCGGTGAGCGCGGTGTGCAGGGCATGGTGGAAGTCGTCGTTCCACTGGGCGTGCAGCCCGAGGCCGCCCGCCGGGCGCGGGGTCGTGGTGCGCGGATCGCAGAGGTCGGACTCGGCGATCAGGCCGAGCGGCCGCCCCAGCTCCACCGCCAGCGTGTCGACCGCCGCCGACAGCTCCTCCAGGAACGTCAGCGCCCGGGTGTCGGCCAGGGCGTGCACCGCGTCGAGCCGCAGCCCGTCCAGCCGGTAGTCGCGCAGCCAGGCCAGGGCGCTGCCCAGCAGGAACGCCCGCACCTCGTCCGAGCCCGGCGCGTCCAGATTGACCGCCGCGCCCCACGGGGTGTGGTGAGTGTCGGTGAAGTACGGGCCGAAGGCGGGGAGGTGGTTGCCGGAGGGGCCCAGGTGGTTGTGGACGACGTCCAGCACCACCCCGAGACCCAGCTCGTGAGCCGTGTCGACGAAGCGTTTCAGCCCCTCGGGTCCGCCGTACGGCTCATGCACCGCCCACAGCGAGACGCCCTCGTACCCCCAGCCGTTGACCCCCGGGAACGGGCACACCGGCATCAGCGACACATGGGTGACCCCCAGCTCCGCCAGATGGCCCAGCCGGGCCGCCGCCGCGTCGAAGGTGCCCTCCGGGGTGTACGTCCCCACGTGCAGCTCGTACAGCACGGCCCGGTTGAGCCGCCGCCCCGCCCACCCGCTGCGCCAGGCGTACGCCTCCTGGTCGACGACCGCGCTCGGGCCGTCGGGCCCGTCCGGCTGCCGCCGCGAACGGGGGTCCGGCAGCAGGGGTCCGTCGTCCACCCGGAAGCCGTACCGGTCCCCGTCCGCGGCCTCGGCCTCCGCCGTCCACCACCCCTCGCGCTCCGCGTCACGCTCCATCGGGGACCGGATGTCCGCCGCCTCCAGGACGACCGAGTCCGCGTCGGGGGCCCACACCTCGAACTGCATCCACCACTCCTCGTCCCTGGGCGGGGCGCGCGGTCGCCCGGGACGGGCTCCACGATCCTCGCGACAGGCTCTGTTGCCGCCCGCCACCGGCGATTAAGGTCTGGTCCTGATCATTGCCCGGCGAGGCGCCCGCTCATACGGATTCCCACGTACGGCTGCTGGAGGCCGCGATGTCCCTGCCGATCTTCCCGCCCGGCTTCCTCTGGGGAGCCTCCGCCTCCGCGTTCCAGACCGAGGGGGCGGTGGACGCGGACGGCAAGGGCCCCTCGGGCTGGGACGCCTTCGCCGCGCTGCCCGGCCGGATCAAGGACGGCACCGACACCACCCGGGGCACCGGCTTCCATGCCCGCTACCGCGAGGACGTCGCCCTGCTCGCCGGGCTCGGCGCCGACGCCTTCCGATTCTCCGTCAGCTGGCCCCGCGTGGTGCCCGGAGGCAGCGGGGCGGTCAACGCCGACGGGCTCGACTTCTACGACCGGCTCGTCGACGAGCTGTGCGCCCACGGCATCACCCCCGCCCCGACCCTCTACCACTGGGACACCCCGCTCCCGCTGGAGGAGGCGGGCGGCTGGCTCGACCGGGACACCGCCTACCGCTTCGCCGAATACGCGGGCATCGTCGCCGAACGCCTCGCCGACCGGGTCCCCATGTGGATCACGATCAACGAACCCGCGGAGGTCACCCTCCTCGGCTACGCCCTCGGCGAGCACGCCCCCGGCCGCACCCTCCTCTTCGACGCCCTGCCCGCCGCCCACCACCAGCTCCTCGCCCACGGCCTCGCCGTCCGCGCCCTGCGCGCGGCGGGCGCGGACAACATCGGCGCCGCCTTCTCGCACGCCCCGGTCTGGACGGCCGGGGACAGCGACGAGGACCGCTTCGGCGCGGAGCTGTACGACACGCTCACCAACTGGCTCTTCGCCGACCCCGTCCTCACCTGCCGCTACCCGGACGAGAACCTCGCCGCCCTGATGCCTGGCCCGGTCGCCGAGGACCTGAAGGTCATCTCCACCCCGCTCGACTGGTACGGGATCAACTACTACAACCCGACCCTCGTCGGCGCACCCCGCCCGGAGGCCCTGGAGACCTTCTCCGGCTTCACCATGCCCGCCGAACTCCCCTTCGGTATACGGGAGATCGAGGGGTACGAGAAGACCGGCTTCGGCTGGCCCGTCGTCCCCGAGGGCCTCACCGAGATCGTCACCACCCTGCACACCCGCTACGGTGACCGCCTCCCGCCGCTCTACGTCACGGAGAACGGCTGCGCCCTGGAGGAACCCCACGCCGACGACCGCCGCATCGCCTACCTGGAGAGCCACCTCACCGCCCTGCGCACGGCGATGGACGCCGGGGTGGACATACGCGGCTACTTCACCTGGTCGCTGACCGACAACGTGGAGTGGACGGAAGGGGCATCGCAGCGGTTCGGCCTGGTACACATCGACTACGAGACCCTGACCCGTACGCCGAAGGCCTCGTACGCCTGGTACCGCGACCTGATCCGCGCACAGAAGACACAGAGCGCACAGGAGTCCCGGGTGGCCCAGGAGCGGAACCCGGCGGTCGAGGGGGCTTACGCGGCACCGCCCGAATGATCAATACTCCCGCCATGGTCGCTTCATGGTGGTCCCGGACCCGGCTGGGGATCTTCGTTCACTGGACACCCGCATCCGTCCCCGGCTGGGCCCCGCCCTACGTCCCCGCCGCCGAACTCCCGGCGGCGGGCCGGCGTGCTCCGCTGGGCTGGACCTCGTACGCGGAGTGGTACGAGAACGCGCTCCGCTTCCCCGGCTCCCCGGTCGCCGCCCACCACCGCGCCACCTACGGGACGCGCCCCTACTCCGACTTCGGCCGCGACTTCGAGGACGGGCTCGCCGGCTGGGACCCGGCCGCCTGGGCCCGGTCCTTCCGTGAGGCGGGGGCCGGATACGCGGTCCTGGTCACCAAGCACCACGACGGGTTCTGCCTCTGGCCCTCCGAAACGGAGAACCCGCACCGCACCGGCTGGCACACCACCCGGGACGTGGTCGGCGAGTTCGCGGAAGCCGTACGGGCCGAGGGCCTGCGCTTCGGCGTCTACTACTCCGGCGGGCTCGACTGGACCTTCGACGACCGGCCCATCGGCACGGCGGCCGACATGTTCTCCGCCGTCCCGCGCGGACGCTACCCCGCCTACGCCGACGCGCAGCTGCGGGAGCTGATCCGCCGCTACCGGCCCGACATCCTCTGGAACGACATCGCCTGGCCCGCCTCCGCCGACGAGATCCGCTCGCTGGTCGACTTCTACCGCTTCACCGTCCCGCACGGCGTCGTCAACGACCGTCTGCTGCCCTACGCACCGCACTGGCGAGGGCTGGGCCTGCCGGGCGCGAAGGCGCTGTACAACTGGTGGGACCGCCGGACGGTGGCGCAGGGCGAGGGCTTCGTCCCGCGCACACCGCCCGTCTTCGACTTCCGTACGCCGGAGTACGCCCGCTACGAGGGCTCCGACCCGTACGAGATCACCCGGGGCGTCGACCACAGCTTCGGCTACAACCGCAACTCCGGCCCCGACGCCTTCATCGACCGCGCGACGCTGACCTCACTGGTCCGCGACACGGCGGCCGACGGCGGCAACGTCCTGCTCAACGTGGGGCCACGCGGCGAGGACGCGACGATCCCCGCCGAGCAGCTGCTCCGCCTGGAGTGGCTGGCCGAGGGGGCCGGGGCCCTCACGCCAGATGGACCCACTCCTGGGTGACGGGGTATCCGGCACGGGCGAACGCGGCGGCCATCGGCGCGTTCCCCTGGTCCGTCGCTCCCGCGACGAACTCGGCGCCCTGCTCGACCAGGAAGCGCGTGCACTCCACCAGCAGGTCGTAGCCGTACCCGTGTCCGCGCGCCTCGGGCACGACCCCGATGAAGCCGACGCAGGGCCCCGACGGGTTGTGCGCGGGCACCTGGATGCCCGCCACCTCCCCGTCCGGGGTGTACGCGAGGCGCCACCACTCCCTCGGCGAGGGGCACCAGTGGAAGAACTCCAACTCCTCGCGCGCCGCCGCCTCCAGACCGCCGGGGCCCTCGATGGCCTTGCGGGCGTGGGCGTCCAGCGTGGACGAGTGCACCCGGCGCAGCACATCGAGGATGACCTCGTCGTCCGGCTCCGGGCGGTAGGTGAGCCGGCCCGTTCGCTCGGGCAGCGGGCAGCCGGGGGTCCAGCGGTAGCGGTAGCGCTCGACCAGCGGCTTCATCCCGGCCGCCGTCGCGGCGGCGACCCGCTCCTCGACGGCGGCCCGCGCCGCCGGGTCGTCCCGCCAGCCGGCGGGCGCGATCAGCTCGTACTCCTTGTCGAACGGGGCGCGGCGCAGGAGTTCGGCGCCCGCCTCCGCCTCCCCGTCCGCGAAGTCGAACCAGTTGAGCACGACGGGCTCGGTGTCCCCGGGCCCGCCCCACCAGGCGGCTCTGGCGACCACCTTGCCGTCGCGCAGGGCGACCCACGACCAGTCGGGGCGGTACTCGCCGCCGTCGGCGGTCGAGGTGTAGTGCTGGCCGAAGGCGGCCCGGCCGACGAAGGGGCTGTCCTGGAACGTGGTGAAGAGTGCGGCGTCGCTCGGCGTGAGCGCGCGGATGACCAGATCGGTCATGAAGGTGTCCTCCGGGACGGAATGCCGCGCTCCCGGTCAGACGAGGTCCGACACCGCCCGGCGGACGGGACGGGGGCGCGAGAAAGATGTACTGCGGATGGTGGTGCGGCCGTTCCCTCGCATGTCTCTCGCCTCCTTCCACGACGGGCGTCGGATGTCGGTGCCGACCGTAGCCAACGCCGACGCCCGCCGTCCACCGAATAATCCGGGAAGCGGTCCAGGACCCGCCCCAGCCCTGGTCCTAGCCCTTGCTCCCACCCTTCTCCGCGTCCCACACCATGTTGAACGACCGCTCGAAGTTGACGTACCCGAGCCGCTCGAAGGACTTCGCCATCGGTACGTTGCCGAGGTCGGTCGCCGCCCGGATGCGCTCCACGCCCTCGGCCGCCAGCACCCGGGTGCCCTCGGCGAGGAGGTCGTCGATGTACCCGTGGCCGCGCCGGGCGGGCAGCACCCCGATGTACGCGATGATCGGGTTGTAGTTGTTGCGGGCCGGAATCACGAAGCCGACCGGCTCGCCGGTGGGCAGTTCGGCGATCCGCCACCAGGCCATCGGGGTCGAATAGCCCGCCAGCTCCTCGTCGTAGTGCTTCTCGGCCGCCTCGCGGGCGTCGAGCCCGGACGCCAGGTCCTCCTGCCCATGGGCGTCGAGGGTGCCTTCCATCACCGGCGCCATCAGCGCCAGCAGATCCTCCCGGCCGGTGACCGGACGGAACACCAGCCGGCCGGAGCCCCCGGGCACCGGCGTACCGGCCCGCCACTCCAGCCGCAGCCGCTCCACCAGCATCCGCGCCCCGGTCGCCTCCATCACCGCGATCCGGGCCCCGACGACATCCCGCGCCCCCGGGTCCTCGCGCCAGTCCGGCGGTACGAACCGCCCGTACTCCGGCCGCTGCGCACCGGCCGGAACCACGGCCTCGGTCGCCCTCTCCAGCAGGCGGACGCCGATCTCGATCCGCTCAGGGGCGGGCAGCGCGTCGTCAAGGTCGAAGAAGTCCAGCGCCAGCGGCTCGCCGCCCGGCGCGTTCGTCCACCAGGCGGCCCTGGCGACGACCCGCTCGCCGTCCAGGGCGACCCACATCCACTCCGGGAGGCGGCGTCCGGTGACGAGGTCGTCGGCCAGCTCATGGTCGAGAACGTACGAAAGGCGGCGGAACAGGTCGAGTTCGCCGGGCCCGGACAGCGGACGGAACGTCAAGCGGGCGGGAACAGGGGGCACACGGTCTCCTCGTGATCAGTGAGCCGCAGACGTTAGCAAGGCGGTCCGCGCGGCAGCGGCGCAGGTCAGCGCGGGAGGAAACACGGCCTCGTCTGGACACTCCGGGCCCTTCGGCCCGACAATCGTCGACGTGACATCCTCGTTCGAGTTCCCCATGAGTCCCGCGCGGCTGTCGGACGCCCAGCGCGACCGTGTCGTCGGCGTGCTCAGAGAAGGTGCCGCACAGGGCAAGCTGTCGCACGACACCTTCATGCGCCGTATGGAACTCGCCCTCGTCGCCCGTCGCCCGGAGGAGCTGGCCGCCCTCACCGCCGACCTGGAGAGCGGCGGCAACTGGTCGAAGGGACTGGTCCGTGCGGTGGGCGGGATCTCCGCCTTTCCCGGGCGGCTGCGCCGCGCCTGGCAGACCGAGCGGCTCCCCAAGCTGCTGCTCCCGGCGCCCGGCCCGTATCCGCTGCTCATCGGCCGCGACCCGGCGAACGGGCTGCGCCTCAACCACGAGACGGTCTCCCGGCTGCACGCCGAACTCTCCGCGCAGAACGGCCGCTGGGTGCTGCGCGACCTCGGCTCCACCAACGGCACCTGCGTCAACGGCCAGCGGCTCGTCGGCTCCATTCCGGTGCGCGACGGCGACCAGGTGAGCTTCGGCCGGATGAGCTTCCGCCTCACCGCCCCGGACCGCCTTCCGGCACCGATGTCCCGGCCGCAGGACCGGCTGCCCGAACTGCCGCAGCACGCACCGCCCCGGCCGTCCGCCGCCGCGCAGCCCCAGCTTCCGCCGCATGCTCCCGAGCCTCCGTCGAACGGGCCCGACCAGCAGCGGCACGACCCCGGCCGTCCGCCGCAGGGCCCCGGCCTCCCGCCCGGCTGACCCCACGCCGGGACGCCGGGCCCGCGCCGGTCCCGGGTGTCAGTGCTGCTGGTGCAGTCCGCGCCCGGCCAGCGTCAGGAACGCCTCGCCGACCGCCTCTACGAGCGTCGGATGCGGATGGATGTGGTGGGCCACATCGGCGGGCTCCGCGTCCCAGCCCACCACGAGCTGGCTCTCCGCGATCATCTCCGAGACGTGCGGGCCGACCAGATGCACCCCGAGGACCCGGCCCGCCCGCTCCGCCACCACCTTCACCAGACCGCCCCTGCCGTGCACCATGCCCTTGGCGACAGCCGTCAGCGGCAGAGTGTTCACCACCACGTCGTGCCCCGCGTCCCGGGCCTGCGCCTCGGTCAGCCCCACCGCGGCCGTCTGCGGTGAGGAGTACGTGACGCGGGGAACGGTGGCGTAGTCGACCGGGGAGGTACGCAGCCCGGCCAGCGTCTCCGCGACCAACAGCCCCTCGGCGAACGAGGCGTGGGCCAGCCCGAGGGACGGCGGCGGCAGCAGGTCGCCCACCACATGGATGCCCGGCACCGCCGTCTCAAGACGTGACCAGTCGGCGGGCACCACATGGCCCCGCCTGTCCGTGACCAGCCCCGCCGCCGCCAGCCCCAGCCCGTCCGTCACCGGCTCGCGGCCGACCGCCACCAACAGCCGCTCAGCCGCCACCGCGACCGACTCGCCCCGGGCGGTCCGCACCACGGCCCGCACTCCCTCGTCCACCACCGTCCACTCCAGCAGCCGCGCGCCCGCCTCCACCCGGATACCCCGCTTCCGCAGCCCCCTGGCCAGATGCCGCGACACCTCCGCGTCCTCCAGCGGCACCAGCCGGTCGGCGGCCTCCACCAACGTCACATCGGCCCCCAACGACCGGTGGAGCGAGGCGTACTCGACGCCGATCGCCCCGCCGCCGACCACCAGCACGGACCCGGGCAGCCCCGGTGCGTACAGCGCGTCGTCGCTCGTCACCACCCGCCGCCCGTCCGCCGCCCCGCCCGGCAGCATCCGGGGCCGCGAGCCGGTCGCCAGCACCACCCCGCGCCGGGCGACGACCTCCCCGTGCCCGCCGATCCGGGCGGAGCACGGGCCCGTCAACTCGGCGCTGCCGCGTACCACCGTCACCCCGGCCCGGGTCAGTTGCCCCTCGACCCCGCGGTGATTGCGGGCCACGATGTCGTCCCGGGTCGCGACCAGAGAAGACCAGTCCACCGCGTCGAGCGTCGCCTTCACGCCCCACCGCTCCCGGGCCTCGGCGATGCCGTCGACGAGTTCGGCGGCGTGCAGCATCGCCTTGCTCGGGATGCAGCCGCGGTGCAGGCAGGTGCCCCCCACCGCGTCCCGCTCGGCGAGCACGACGCGCAGCCCCAGGGCCGCCGCACGCAACGCCGTCGAGTAGCCGCCGGTCCCGCCGCCGATGACCAGTACGTCCGTGGTGGTGCCCCCGGGGCTCGCCGCCTGCTCGGTCTGCTCGGTCTGTTCCGTGCTCGTCCGTGTCATGCGTTCCACCCTCGCCCCGGCCCCGGCCATGCGTCCAAGGCAGAATGCGTGTGGAGCCGATGCACAACGTTCATGGGCCGGCGTTGGCGAGCGTGGTGCGGAAGTCGACCGGGGGGTGCCGTACATGAGTCTGCGTCAGATGGAGTACTTCGTCGCGGTCGTCGAGGAGTCCTCCTTCACCCGCGCCGCCGAACGGCTCCACGTCACCCAGCCCGCCCTCTCCCACCAGATCAAGGCGCTGGAGCGGACAGTCGGCGGCGACCTGCTGGAACGGCTGCCGCGCGGCGTCCTGCTCACTCCGATGGGCCGGGCCTTCCTCCCGCACGCCGAACGCTCCGTCCGCAGCGCCGCCCAGGCACGCCGTGCGGCCCGCGCCGCCGCCGGTGCGGAAGGCGGTGAACTGCACATCGCCACCGTGCACTCGGTGGCCGTCGGCGTCTTCCCCGAGGTCTTCGCCCACTGGCGGCGCACCCGTCCCGGTGTGGGCCTCGTCCTCCACGAGTACGCGACCACCGACGCCCTGGAGGACCAGGTGGAGCGCGGTATCGCCGACCTGGCCGTGGGGCCGCTGCCGGTGGGCTGGGCCGGGCCCGTGGTCCCGGTGGGGGAGGAGGAGATCGTTCTCGTCGTCCCGTTCGACGACCCGCTGGCCGGGCGTTCCTCGGTCGGCCTCCACGAACTGGCCGACCGGTCCTGGGTGCGGTGCGCCATGGAGCCGGTCGTCGAGGGCCGCCCCTTCCTGGACGGCGTCTGCGAGGCGGCGGGCTTCGCTCCCCGCACGGCGCTGTGGACCGAGCACACGTCGACCGCCGTGCGGATGGCGGCGGCCGGCGTCGGCGTGTCCATGGCCCCCGCCCACCTCGTCCGGGGCGCGGTCGGCGAGGACTGCGCGGTCCTCGTCATCGACCCGCCCTGGCTGCGCTCGCTGGGCGTGTTCTCCCGGGTGGCCCTGACCGGGGCGGCGGCGGCCTTCACACACCTGCTCAGCACCCTGCCCACCGCTGGAATCCGCCCCCCGCGCCCCGGCGAACCCTCACCCGAACGGCCGTACGCCGACTGCGGCGCGCCCCCGTCGGTGGTCCGCTGAGAGGACGCGCGCCGACCGCCGGCGCACCGAGTCCAGGGGGTGCGGGATGCCGGTGGACCGCCCCGACGCCCTGCCCGCCGCCCGTCGTCCGCACCGGCTCTCCGGCGGCCTGCCGGGCCTGCTGGCGCCGGGGGCCACGACGGATCCGTACCGGCTGCGCCTCTACCGCCTGCTGCGCACCGACTACCCCCTCGGCTACGACCCGGCCCTCGGCGCCTGGCTGCTGAGCCGGTACGCGGATGTGGCCCTGGCCCTCACGGACCCCCGGTTCACCGGCTACCCGCACGACGGGGCCCCGCGCGGCCGGGCCCCCGTCCCGCTCGGCCTCTGCCGGGGCAGCCTGGTCTGCGGCCCGCTCACCGTGCCGTGGAGCACCGCCGCTCCCGCCGTCGAGCGCACGGCGTACGTCCTGGCCCGCCGGATCGCCGGGCGTGAGCGGGCGGACCTGGTCGCCGACTTCTGCCGGTGGCTGCCCGCCGGGGCCGCGGCCGCGGCCGCGGGGCTCGCCCACCCGGACCTGAGAAACCTGCCCAGGGGTGCCCGCCACCGGCGTACCGGCGGGGGAGCCGGTGACTGCACCGGGACCACCGCGCTCCGCGAGCACGCCCTCGCCTCGTTCCTCGCGAACATGCTCGACGATCCCGACCTGCTGGCCGCCGCGACCGCCGGCGAAGCGGGCGGGGGCGCGGGCGGGGCAGGCTCCGGGGCGCTGCTCGGGCGGGCCTGGGCCGAGACACTGCGCCGCGATCCGCCCGTCCAGATCGTGCTGCGCCGCACCCGTACCGAGGTCGCCGTCAGCGGGGGCACGCTCCCCGCCGACGCACCCGTCGCCTGCCTCATCGGGGCGGCGGGCCGCGACCCGGCCCGGTTCGCCGCACCCGACCGGTTCGACCCGCTGCGCGCCGACGCCGACCCGCTGCTCATCGGTCCGGCCGGCTGCCCCGCCGCCCTCCTCGGTCGGCTGGAGGCCGAACATGGGCTGCGTGCCCTGCTGGCGGCGATGCCCGGCATCCGCTGGGCCGACGGCTTCCGCCCGGTGGCGGGCGGCCTCCTCACCCGTGGCCCGCGCGCTCTGCTCGTACGCCCGTCCTGAGGGAGGGGGCACGGGCCGACCGCGCACGTCCCGGGCGGGCCCCTCCCCGGCGGCGCGCCGCCGCCCTCCGGGGCCGGCTCCTCAGCCGCCCACCCGCCGCAACAGCGCCACCGGCCGTTCCGCGAACAGTTCGCCCGCCACCACCGTGCTCCCCGTGAACTCCCGGCCCGGCGACGCCGACAGCAGGTCCCGCCAGGGGCCCCCGTCCGGCAGTTCCAGCACCGTGTCCCGCCAGCCGCCGCCCTCGGCCAGCCGCAGCGACAGACGGGTCACCGCTGTGACCACCTCGCCCGAGCGGCAGAACGCCAGCAGATGCGGGGCGGCCCCGCCGGTCGCCGTCAGGGGCGCGTACGTCCCCGACTCGCCGAACACGCCTGGCAGTTCGCGGCGCAGTCCGAGCGCGGCCGCCGTCAGCGTCTGCTTCTCGTCCGGAACGTCCGGCCGCCGGAACGGCCGCCGGTTGTCCGGGTCGACCAGGGCCAGGTACTCGCTCTCCGTGCCCTGGTAGAGATCCGGCACCCCCGGCATCGTCAGATGGACCAGCGCCGCCCCCAGCACCTGGGCCCGGACATGCGGGGCGAGCGCGTCCGCGAACTCGGCGATCAGCCTGCGGGGCACGCCCTCCCCACGCCCCGGCCCGGCCGCGACGAAGTCCGACACCGCGCGCTCGTAGGCCGGGTCGGACTCCGTCCAGCTGGTGAAGAGCCCCGCCTCGCGCACCGCCTTCAGCAGCGCCGGCTCCAGCCGCTCGCCCAGCTCGTCGGGCGGAATCTCCGCGCAGCCGTACGCCGACTGCCAGGCGGCCCAGGAAAGTTGGGGGTCCGGGGCGGCGACCGGCGTCGCCGCCGTCAGCTCCGTCACCAGCGCCGCCCACCGCTCCGGGCACTGCGACAGCACCGCGATCCGGGCCCGGACGTCCGCGCTGCGCTTTGTGTCGTGCGTGGTCAGGACCGTGCCGGTGGCGGGCCGGTCGCGGGCGATCCTCGCGGCGAACGAGTGGAACTCCTGTGGTGACACGGCGGGTCGGCCCGGGTCGCCGCCCACCTCGGTGGCCGAGATGAGCGGGACGTACCGGTAGAACGCGGTGTCCTCCACCGACTTGGCGTGCAGCGCTGACGCGGTCTGCGCGAACCGGGCGCAGAACGCCGACTGTTCCTCCCCGCCGCCGAGCCGCCCGAGCGCCAGATCCCGTACGACGTCCACGGCCGCCGCCTCCTCCGGCACGGAGAACACCGTCTTCGCGTCCCGTACCGCCTCGTCGGTCAGCGTCTCCTCGGCGATCCGGGTCGGCGGCTCGCCCGCCGTGACGTACGGCCGGTAGACCGGGACACGGACCAGCAGCTCCCGGACCGCCGTCCGCAGCGCCCACGGGGCGTGGTCCCGCAGCGCGGGGTCCCGGTCGC
The DNA here is from genome assembly GCF_003501885.1 of Streptomyces globisporus. Lineage (GTDB taxonomy): Bacteria > Actinomycetota > Actinomycetes > Streptomycetales > Streptomycetaceae > Streptomyces > Streptomyces globisporus_D. The sequence goes on along the minus strand of NZ_QWFA01000012.1, from coordinate 34,926 downwards.
AGATCCGGGCCGCCAGCCGGGTCAGCCACGCCGTCTCGGCGGCCAGCTCGTGCGTTGCCACCCGGTAAGCGGCCCGCCGCACCGTCTTCGTCCAGTCGCCGCCCCGGTCGCCGGGCGGGCCCGCGAACTCCCGGTAACAGGAGACCAGTTCTTCCGCTCCGGACGGGTCGGTGAACAGCCCGTCGATCCGGCGCAGAGCATCGTACCCGGTGGTGCCCGCGACCGCCCACTCCGCCGGGAGGTGCTCGTCGCCGGTGAGGATCTTCTCCACCACCGTCCAGCGCCCGCCGGTGGCCTCGTTCAACTGCTCCAGATAGGCGGCGGGGGCGGCGAGCCCGTCGGGGTGGTCGATGCGCAGCCCGTCGAGCACGCCGTCGCGGAGCAGTTCGAGGACCTTGGCGTGAGTGTCCTCGAAGACCTCCGGGTGCTCCACGCGGACTCCGATCAGCTCCGGGACGGTGAAGAACCGCCGGTAGTTCAGCTCGGTGCGGGCCAGCCGCCACCATCCGAGCCGGTAGTGCTGCTCCTCCAGCAGCCGAGGCAGCGGAAGATCAGCCGTGCCGGCCCGGAGCGGGAACTCCAGATCGTGGTAGCGCAGCACCTCCCCGTCCACGGCCAGGTGCCCCAGCTCCTGGCCGAGCGGCCCGGCGAGCACCGGCAGCAGCACCCGGTCGCCGCCCGCCGCCCAGTCGATGTCGAACCAGCGGGCGTACGGGGAGGCCGCGCCCTCGCGCAGCACCTCCCACAGCCGGCGGTTGTGCCGGGGCGAGGCGGCCATGTGGTTGGGCACGATGTCCAGGACCAGCCCGAGCCCGTGGTCCCGGGCGGCCGAGGCCAGCGACCGCAGCCCCTCCTCACCGCCCAGCTCCGCGCGGACCCGGCTGTGGTCGACCACGTCGTAGCCGTGGGTGGAGCCGGGGACCGCCTCCAGGACGGGGGAGAGATGGAGGTGCGAGACGCCGAGCGCGGCGAGATACGGCACGGCCTTCTCGGCGGCGGCGAACGGGAAGTCGGGCTGGAGCTGAAGCCGGTACGTGGCGGAGGGCGTCATGGACTTCTACGTACCCCGCCCGGGGCGAACCGTGTCACCCCGGGCGGAACCTCACCCCAGCCGTCCCGACCCGGTCAAGATCAGCCGGACACCCCCCAGGCCTCAGGCGGGCCGCTTCAGCACCGTCAGACTGCGCCCGATCAGCGTGACCCGCTCGCCCTCGGCCACCTTCGGACCCGTGCCCGGCTCCACCCCGTCCGGGCGCGCGGTGTCCACGACGACCTGCCACTGTTCCCCGTGGTCGACCGGGACCGCGAATTGCAGGGTCTCGGCGCTCGCGTTGAACATCAGCAGGAACGAGTCGTCAAAGATCCGCTCCCCGCGCGGCCCCGGCTCCGAGATCGCGTGCCCGTTCAGGAACACGGTCATCGCCTTGGCGTGCGCCGCCTGCCAGTCCTGCTGGGTCATCTCCTCGCCCTCGGGAGTGAACCAGGCGATGTCGGACAGTTCGTCGTGGGTGCCCTCCACCGGCCGCCCGTGGAAGAAGCGGCGGCGCCGGAAGACCGGGTGGTCGCGGCGCAGCCACACCATCGCCCGGGTGAACTCCAGCAGGGTGGAGGCGGGGGCGTCGGCCGGCTCGTCCGGGTCGGGCCAGTGCACCCAGGCCAGCTCGTTGTCCTGGCAGTAGGCGTTGTTGTTGCCCTTCTGCGTGCGGGCGAACTCGTCACCGTGGCTCAGCATCGGCACGCCCTGCGACAGCATCAGGGTGGCGATGAAGTTCCGCATCTGGCGGGCCCGCAGCTCCAGGATCTCCGGGTCGTCGGTCTCGCCCTCGGCACCGCAGTTCCAGGAGCGGTTGTGGCTCTCGCCGTCCCGGTTGTCCTCCCCGTTGGCGTCGTTGCGCTTCTCGTTGTACGAGACCATGTCGTGCAGCGTGAAGCCGTCGTGGCAGGTGGTGAAGTTGATCGAGGCGAGCGGCCGGCGGCCGTCGTCCTGGTAGAGGTCGGAGGAGCCGGTGAGGCGGCCCGCGAACTCCGCGAGCGTGCGCGGCTCGCCCCGCCACAGATCGCGGACCGTGTCGCGGTACTTGCCGTTCCACTCGGTCCACAGCGGTGGGAAGTTACCCACCTGATAACCGCCCTCGCCGACGTCCCACGGCTCCGCGATCAGCTTCACCTGGCTGACCACCGGGTCCTGCTGCACCAGGTCGAAGAACGAGGACAGCCGGTCCACCTCGTGGAACTGGCGGGCGAGCGTGGCCGCCAGATCGAAGCGGAAGCCGTCCACATGCATCTCGGTCACCCAGTACCGCAGCGAGTCCATGATCATCTGGAGGACGTGCGGGGACCGCATGAGCAGGGAGTTCCCCGTGCCCGTGGTGTCCATGTAGTAGCGCTGATCATCGGTCAGCCGGTAGTAGGAGGCGTTGTCGAGACCGCGGAAGGAGAGCGTGGGGCCGAGGTGGTTGCCCTCGGCGGTGTGGTTGTAGACCACGTCGAGGATGACCTCGATTCCCGCCTGGTGGAGCGCCTTCACCGCCTGCTTGAACTCCAGCACCTGTTCGCCGCGGTCGCCCCAGGAGGCGTAGGTGTTGTGCGGGGCGAAGAAGCCGATGGTGTTGTAGCCCCAGTAGTTGGCCAGCCCCATGTCCGCGAGGCGGTGGTCCTGGACGAACTGGTGAACGGGCATCAGTTCGATCGCGGTGACGCCCAGTTCGGTGAGGTGGGCGATCACCTCCGGGTGCGCGAGCCCCGCGTACGTGCCGCGCAGCTCGGGCGGGAGCCCCGGATGGAGCATGGTCAGGCCCTTCACATGGGCCTCGTAGATGACGGTCCGGTGGTAGTCGGTCCGGGGGCGGCGGTCGTCGCCCCAGTCGAAGTACGGGTTGACCACCACGGAGCTCATGGTGTGCGGGGCGGAGTCGAGGTCGTTGCGGGCGTCCGGCTTCCCGAAGGGGTAGCCGTACACCGCCTCGCCCCAGTCGATCTTCCCGGCGACCGCACGGGCGTACGGGTCGAGCAGCAGCTTCGCGGAGTTGCACCGCGTCCCGCGCTGCGGTTCGTAGGGCCCGTGCACCCGGAAGCCGTACCGCTGACCCGGCATCACCCCGGGCAGATAGGCGTGGCGCACGAAGGCGTCGGTCTCGCGGAGCTCCACCGCCGTTTCTGAACCGTCGTCGTGCAACAGGCACAACTCGATCCGGTGGGCGGCCTCGGAGAAGACCGCGAAGTTGGTGCCGGCGCCGTCGTACGTGGCGCCGAGGGGGTAAGCGTGTCCCGGCCAGACCTGCATGATGAAGACTCTTCCACTTCTGATCCGGGTGCGGTGGCTTTCCTCGGCCCGATACTCCTCGAAGACTTCCCGAATACGTCCCGAATCTTCCCCGAAAACGGGGCGCTCACCTAGGACGTCGCGCGGTGCGGCCGCATCCGGTCGCCGGGTCCCGGCCACACCGGTCAACTTCGGACACACCCGTGCCGCCCCGGACGTGCTTGCGGACCCCGCCGCCCGGGGAGCGTCCGATTCCCGCTGCGGGACAGGGCCCCAATCACTATGAATCCGCTCACTCCACCCGATCTCGCCGCAAGGAACAAGCCTTACGATCAGGGGAGTTGAGAAAGTCGCCTGCGCATCGGGCTGCGTCGGATCACGCTCCCGGAGTACCCTTCCTTGATCGTTGGGTGGGGGAGTGGAAGGCGGTACGCGGGTGAGCTCGGGAGGGTTCGAGCTACCCCCAGGTGACGCAGGTCACGAGGGGGAATCGACCGATGCCCCGCCCGGGGCGGTGTCCCTCGCGCAGCCCATGGAGATAGGCGCCGAGCTGGACTGGGGATCGGAGGCCTGGGGCGAGGTGCGCACGCGCGCCCAGCGCGCCGGGCGGGCCTATATCTGGCTGAATCTGGTCGAACAACGCCTACGGGCGGTCGTCGCCGCGGTGCTCCGGCCGATCTACGAGCCGGTGCACGGCGAGGAGTGGGTGGTGGCCGCGGCCGGGCCGGCCGGGCAGGAGTGGGTGCAGCGCGCCGTCGCCGTACGCGAGGTCTCGCGCCGCAAGGGCTATCTGCTGGACCCGGCCGACGACAACGTCCTCAGCTTCCTGACGCTGCCGCAGCTGCGTGAGCTGATGGTCCAGCACTGGCCGTGCTTCGAGCCCTACTTCGACGATCGGCGCGATGTCGAGCTGGCCCTGGACGAGCTGGAGGTCGCGCGCAATGTCGTCTCCCGCAACCGGGCGCTGAACGAGGCGGTCCTCGCCCAGGCGGAGCGCGCTTCCGCCCGTCTCCTCGACATCCTCGGCAGCGGGGCCGGGGTGCCGTCGGCGGACCGGCTGCCGGTGGACGCGGTGGAGGAGCTGGTCGGCGACCGGTACGCGGACGTGGTCTCCGTCCACCCCGACCGGGTCCGGCTCCAGCGGCAGCTGCCCGCCGAGGACCTGTTCGGCGGGGCGCGCCGGCTCGACGCCATCGGCATAGGCCTCAACCTGCTCGTGCAGAACTTCTCCGGCCGCCGGCTCGTCCGGCTCGCGGAATCGGGCTGCCGGGTCCGGCTGCTGTTCATCAACCCGGCCAGCAGCGCGGTGCGCCGCAGGGAGCGGGAACTCGGCCTCAAGAAGGGCGAGCTGAGCCGCTCGGTGGAGATGAACATCCTGCACATGCGCCGCGTCCGCTCCAAGCTCCGCGACCCCGGCGCGTTCCAGATCCAGGTCTTCGACGAGACCCCGCGTTTCACCGCCTACCTGGTGGACGGCGACGGCCCGGACGCGGTGGGCGTCGTCCAGCCCTATCTGCGGCGGGCCCGGGGCATGGAGGCCCCGGTGCTCGTGCTGCGCGGCGGGGGCAGACGCACGGTGGTGCGGGAGGGGCAGGACAACGAACACGGGCTCTTCGAGACCTACCGCGAGGAGTTCGAATCGGTCTGGACGGACTCGAGGCCGGTCTCCTGACCCTCCTGACCCTCCACCGGCGTTGTCAGTGGCCCGTGCGAAGGTGGTCATCACTCGGGGGGAGCACCACGGGGGAGCACCACGAAGGAGGTATCGGGATGAGCTGGCACCGGGGCACACTGGTCGGCTTCGACCTGGAGACGACGGGGACCGACGTCGAGAGCGACCGGATCGTCACCGCCGCACTCGTCCGGCTGGACCCGGACGGCACGGTCGCCGAGCAGCGGACCTGGCTGCTCGATCCGGGCGTGGCGATACCGGAGCAGGCGTCCGCGATCCACGGCATCGGCACCGACCACGCCCGCAAGCACGGGGCGCGGGCCGCCTCGGCCGTCGAGGAGATCGCCCGGGCGGTCGCCGAAGTGCTGTGCTCGGACGTCCCGCTGGTGGTGATGAACGCCCGCTACGACCTCTCGCTGCTGGACCGCGAGTGCCGCAGGTACGGACTGCCGTCGGTCGAGGAGCGCGTCGGCGGCGCGCCGTCACCCGTCATCGACCCGCTGGTCATCGACAAGCACGTCGACAAGTACCGCAAGGGCAAGCGGGCCCTCCAGGCACTGTGCGACCACTACGGGGTCACGCTCGACGGAGCGCACGACGCGACCGCCGACGCGGTGGCGGCGGTGCGCGTGGTACGCCGGATGGGGGAGCGCCACCGGCCCGTCGCCACGCTGCCGCCCGACGAACTGCACGCCCTTCAGATACGGGCGGCGGCCGAACAGTCGGCCTCGCTCCAGGCCTATCTGCGGCGCACCACGGATCCGGCGGCGGTGGTCGAGTCGGCCTGGCCGGTCATCCCCCGGAGGCGCTGACCGGTTTCCGGTCAGCGCTCTCCGCGGAAGGATCCGACGCAGTGGCCCAGTCGGCCCACGTGTCAGCTGGGGGCCGGGGAAGCCGTGTCGTCGGCCTTGATGTCGAAGTTGATCTGGTCTCCCTCGACCGAGGTCACCTTGACCGAGACGCCCAGCGTGCTGCCGTCCTTCGCCGTGAGCGTGCAGCGGGTGGTGGTACCCACCTTCCCGGCGAGGTCCTCGGGACAGGTGATGTCCGGCTCGGGCTGGTTCGTGGTGGCCGCGAGCTTCTCGGAGACGGTCGTGGCGAGCTTGTCCGAAGAGAGCTTCGGGTCCGAGTTTCCGACGCTGACCGACCCCGAACAGCCGACGAGCAGCGCGCCGGCGGCCACGGCGGAGAGGCTCCACGTCACTGTGGTCGAACGGGCTATGGGCATGGGGGCTCCATTTCGAGTAATGCGAGACGGTCGGCGGAAGCATACGTGGCACCGCGCCGCCGATATGTCGCCGGAGGGTGCCGACGGGCCACTCAGAGCTTGCCGAAGATCACTCCGCGCCACGTCCAGCCCGATTTGAGGGTGGTGTCCCGCAGGGGGCCCGTCAGCTGTGCGCTGTCGAAGCTGAATGACTCGGTCGCCTCCAGGCGGCCGCTCTCCCCCCGTTGCAGCGTGTACCGTCGCGAGATGGTCCTCCCGCCGCCGCGTCCGTACTCCGCCGAGGTCTGGAGCCGGGGAGGATTTCCGACGCGGGTGACTTCCCAACTCTCCTCGACGGCACGCACCTCGGGGATGTCCTCGGCCAGCCGCATCCGGATCCGGATGGCATGCGTCAGTTGGGACCCGATGAAGAAGTTCTGCCAGGTGGGCTCGGCGAGCCGCCACTCCGCCACCAGGTCGGCGCCCTGCGTCGAGCCGTCGCTGATGATGTAGGGGACATCCGGCCGGTTGAGACCGAGCAGGGCCGCCCGCAACTCCGCGGCCGAGCATGGCGCCAGCCCGGCCTCGGGGTACTTGGTTCCGGTCAGCTTGTCGAAGAATCCCATGAGGTCAACCTATGATCGGGTCGGATTGTCGGTGCGGAAAGGGGCCGGTCACCCCGGCGGACGCCCTACGACGTCGCGTCGGTGTCCGGGCGGACCGTCCGGACGAAGTCCCGGAAGTCCTCGACGACATCGCCGTGCTGGGCCGCGGTCACCGTCAGGATCAGCCGGATCACCGCTCGCTTGCTCGGATCGTCGACGTCCAGCATGGCCAGGTAGACCTGCGACTGGACGAGGTCGCGGAGCGTGCCCCCGGCGACCGTCGAGATCGCCAGAGTCTGGGTGAGTCCCGGAGCCTCCTCGGAACCGACCTCACGGCGTTCCGTGATGTCGACCGAGGCGGCGGACCCGCGCAGGTTCGCCACCGATTCGTCGGCGATCTCGGGGAGCGACGCCGGGTCCGGGCGGAACGCGCCGTCGACCGTGATGTTCGCGGTGAACCCCGCATCCGGGTGCGAGTGCAGGGCGACGAACGCCGCGCCCGGCGCACCCACCCCGTCCGGCGGCGTGGCGCGCCAGCCGTCCGGCAGCTCGAACGCGATCGGTACGGGCAGGGTGGTGGTCATCCCGGTCTCTCCTTACGGTAACGGTGTACTCACGGCAGCGGGTCCTCGTCGGCATACGTCAGAACAGGCTGCCGATGCCGTCTCCTACCCAGTTCGCCGCATCGCCCACGGCCCCGGCCGCATCGCCCACCGTATCGACGACCTTCCCCGGGTCGACTGTGAACTCGAAGCCCACGGCGCCCCCGAGGCCGGGGGAAATGCCCACCTTCGGCCCGAAATGCCATACCCCGTTGGCATCCTTGCTGGCGTTGAGGCTCGCCTCGGCGCCGGGACCGGCCCAGCCCTCGACCGTGACACCCGCACCGAGTCCGCCGACGTCCGCGCCGGCGCCCGCGCCGGCCTTGGCCCCGGCGAAGGCCTCGGCGCCCAGGTTCACGCCGTCCAGACCCGCCTGTGCGTTGACCCCGGCCTCCGCGCCCGCCATGGCCTCGGCCCGGCCGTACACGCCGACGGGGCCCGCGTCGGCGGTGCCGCTCGCCGAGGCCTCGCCGCCCGCGAAGCCCTTGGCCTCGGCCTGAGCGCCCTCATTGGTGATGCCCGCAGCTGCTGAGGCCTTGGCGCCTGCATAGGCTTCCGCTTCTCCGGCCAGCTTCATCGGACCGTTGGTGAGCGTGCCCTCCCCCTTGGCGCGACCGAGGTCGGCGTGCGCCTCGGCTTCGGCGAGCTTGCCCTTTCCGACGTTCGGACCGCTGGCGTCCGTCCCCACCCCTGGTCCCGAGGCCTCGGACTCGCCCTCGGAGACCCACCCGTCCTTCTTGCCGGGCTCGGGGTCCTTCTTGCCGGCCTTCGCCAGATCGCCCACGGCCGACGTGTTGAACCCGCCGATGCCGATGCCGTCCATCGAGACGTCGTTCGTCGCCCGGGACAGCGCCCGCTTCACGCTCTGGTCGACGTCGTCGACGGCCTTGACCGCCTTGGCTATCTGGTCGGTCCAGCCCTGCGCCTTCTCCCGGGCGTCGGCCAGCAGACGGGTGTGGTCGGGGTCGTGCTGGAAGGCGTACTTCTCCTGCGCGGAGAGGTTGTCGTACCCGACATAGGTCGCCTTGCCGGTGCTGTCGACCTTGTAGTCCTTCTTCTCGGCGTCCGCAACCAGTTCTTTGACCGCCTTCTGCAGGCGGCTCAGTTCGGTCTGCGCGTCCGTGAGAAGACTGGCGACGGCCAGCGCCTCGGCCTTCGCCGCCCCGAACTCGAAGGCGGTGGCCTGGGCGCCGCTCTGCTGGGCGCCGAAGGCCTCGCCCTGCCAGTTCCCGTTTGTGAGCACGGCCTGCACGTTCTGCGCGTAGTCGGTCTTCAGCTCACCGAAGCGCTCGCCCATTTTCTTCCACGCGGCGGCCACGTCCGTGAACGAGGACAGATCGGCCGTCATCACGTCCTGATAGTTCAGCGTCATGATGGCGCCCGTCACATCCCGTCGAAGCTGCTGGGCGGGCGTATGGAGTTCAACTGGCCGCCGGTGGCGAGGTCTTGGTTGTTGAAGATGGTCTTCGCGCCCTCCAGGCCGTTCAGCTCCCGCTGCAACCGTCCCATCAGCCGGTTGACCTGCGCCTGCCAAGCGCCCAGTGCGTCGGAGACGCCTTGGTCCGAGGCCCAGGCGGAGAGCCCCTTCAGCCCGGTGTCCTGCTTGATCAGAGGGCTCGAGGGAGCCGCCGACGGGGCGAGGAAGGGAACCCGAACCGATCCGCCGCCGGCCGCCATGCTGCCGGCCGACCGGGTGTCGGGCATCATGTGGTCTTTCATGTACTTCGCCGCGCGCTGCTTGTCGCTCGCCGAGCTCGTGAGCTTCTGCTCGCCGCCTTCTCCGGTACCCATGGGCAACCCCCGTTGCAATCCGACCTGTTCGGCCTGACGGCCACGATGCATAGTACGGAAGGATCATCAGACGCCGGTCGCCGCCCCGGGGTCGTTCAGAACGGGTACCAGCGGACCTCGGAGTCACCCTCGCGCAGTGATGCAACCCGGCGGCGGAATTCCGCGAGTGCCTTCGGGTTGGCCGGGGCGTGCTGGGAGACCCAGGCGCAGCTCGCCGCCTCGCGGGCGCCGCGCAGCACCGCGCATCCCTCCCACTCCCGGACGTCCCAGCCGTACGCGGTGGTGAAGGCGTCATAGGCCGCCGGGTCGAGGCCGTACCGGTCGCGGGAGAGGGCGAGGACGACCAGGTCGTGCTCCCGCAGGTCCGCGGAGAACGTCTCCAGGTCGACCAGGACCGGGCCGTCCGGGCCGACATGGACGTTGCGCGGGAGCGCGTCGCCGTGGATCGGGCCCGGCGGGAGGTGGGGGACCAGAGCGGCGGCCGCGGCCGCGAAGCCGTCGCGGCGCTCGCGGAGGTAGTCGGCGTCCGCCGGGTCGATCGCGTCGCCCGCCAGGGTCAGCCAGCGCTCGACCCCGCCGAGCAGCTCGCGGCGCGGGAGCGTGAAGCCCGTCGGGGCGGGCAGCGCGTGCACCAGGGTCAGCAGCGGGGCGAGGTCGCGCGGTTCGGCGGGGCGTACGGGGTCGGGGAGCCGGTGCCACAGCGTCACCGGGTGGCCCTCGACCAGGCGGGGTTCGCGCTCGGCCGCGCGGACGGCCGGGACACCGGACGCGGTGAGCCAGTCGGCGAGCGCCACCTCCCGCTCCGCCCGGGCACGCAGCTCGGGGTGGCCGGTGGCGTCCCGGCCGACCTTGATCACCAGGTCGCCGGCGGCGAACACCGCGTTCTCGCCCAGCGCGAGCAGCTCCGCCGCACCGGAGAACCCGGCGGCCGTCAGCACCTCGCGCGCACGCATCTCGTCCATGGGTGCGATTTTCGCATCCTTGCAGGCCACCTTGACGAACCGACGGCCCGTCAGCACGATGACGGAGGCCTCCCGGGCAGCCGGAACGGGATGAAGTCCACCTCGGATGCACATCAGGCAGATACGGGACAGAGGGGTCTTCTCGTGACATCGGTGACCGCGACGAAGCGGTCCGGACCGGACGACCCGCACGGCGGGTGCAGCGGACGGGACGGACAGGGCGGACAGGGAGGGCGACCGCCGAGGTTCTGGCGGCCGGAGCCCCCGGGGCCGCCGCCCCGGGGCAAGGCGTTCGGGGACCGGGCCGCCTGGTTCCTGGTGCTGCCCGCACTCATCCCGATCCTGATCCTCAGCGTCGGACCGCTCCTCTACGGCATCGCGCTCGCCTTCACCGACGACCAGTCCGGCCGGACCCGCTCCACCCAGTGGATCGGCACGCTGAACTTCCAGGACCTGCTGCACGACACCCTGTTCTGGGACTCGTTCCGGATCGGCCTGGTCTGGGCCGTCGGCGTCACCGTCCCGCAGTTCCTCCTGGCTCTCGGCCTCGCCCTGCTGCTCAACCAGAACCTGCGGCTGCGCTGGCTGGCCCGGGCGCTGGCGATCGTCCCCTGGGCGATGCCCGAGGTCGTCGTCGGCATCATGTGGCGGCTCGTCTACAACCCGGACGCCGGCATCCTCAACGAGACCATCCGCGACCTCGGACTCGGCGACGGGCGGGACTGGCTGACCGGCCTCGCCACCGCGCTGCCCGCCGTGATCCTGGTCGGCATCTGGGCGGGCATGCCGCAGACCACCGTGGCCCTGCTCGCCGGACTCCAGAACTCCCCGCGCGAACTCCACGAGGCGGCCGCCCTGGACGGAGCGGGCGCCTGGCGCCGGTTCCGTACGGTCACCTGGCCCGCGATCAAGCCCATCGCGCTCGCGATCTCCGCGCTCAACCTGATCTGGAACTTCAACTCCTTCGCCCTGGTCTACGTCCTGACCAGCGGCGGACCCGGCGGCCGTACCCGGCTGCCGATGCTCTTCGCCTACGAGGAGGCCTTCCGCTACGGCCAGTTCGGCTACGCCGCGGCGATGGGCTGTGTGATGGTCGCGGTGATCTCCGTGCTCCTCGCCCTCTACCTCGTCGGCCGGCTCAGGGGAGGTGAGGACCGATGAGGCGCGGAGCCGTCGCCCGTGAGTCCACCGGGCTGCGTACCGGCCGGGCCGCGCGCACCGGGCAGTATCTGGCCCTCCTTGCGTATCTGGTCTTCCTCGCGTTCCCGTTCGTGTGGCTGATCTCGACCGCCTTCAAACCCGCCCGCGAACTGGGCTCCCTGCACCCCACCTGGATCCCCGAGAACCCCACCCTGGGCAACTTCCGGCAGGCCTTCGACGAGCAGCCGCTGCTCCAGGCCGCGGGCAACTCGCTGGTCGCCGCCGTCTCCGCCGCCCTGATCGCCGTCGTGATCGCCACCCCGATGGCTTATGTGATGGCCCGCCACCGCGGCCGCCTCGCCACCGCGACGACCGGCTGGGTCGTGGTCAGCCAGGCGTTCCCGTTCGTCCTGGTGATCATCCCGCTCTTCCTGATCCTGAAGAACCTGCATCTGATCAACACCCTGTGGGGGCTGATCCTCGTCTACGTCGTCTGGTCGCTGCCCTTCGCGCTGTGGATGCTCGCCGGGTACGTGCGCGCCGTGCCCGCCGAACTGGAGGAGGCCGCCGCCGTGGACGGCGCGGGCCGCGTCCGTACCCTCGTCTCGGTCGTCGCCCCGCTGCTCGCCCCCGGCATCGTCGCCACCGCGCTGTTCGCGTTCATCACCGCATGGAACGAGTTCTTCTTCGCGCTCGTCCTGCTCAAGACCCCGGAGAAGCAGACCTTGCCGGTCGTCCTCACCCACTTCCTCGGCGCGGAGGGCGTGGCCGACCTCGGGCCGCTCGCCGCCGCCGCGTTCCTCGCCACCCTCCCCTCCCTCGTGCTCTTCGCCTTCATCCAGCGGCGGATCACCGGCGGGATGACGGCCGGGGCGGTGAAGCACTGATGCGCGCCACGGTCCGGCGGGCGGCCACCGCCGTCGCCGTCCTGGCCCTGCTGCTCACCGGCTGCTCCGGCGGCGGCGACGACGGGCGGGACGCGGACGGCACGATCCGGCTCCGGTTCCAGTCGCTGGCCTGGCAGAAGGAGTCCGTCGACGCCAACAAGCGGCTGGTGAAGGAGTGGAACGCCGCCCACCCCGACATCCAGGTGGAGTACGTCCAGGGCAGCTGGGACAGCGTCCACGACCAGCTCCTCACCTCCTTCGAGGGCGGCGAGGCCCCCGACATCATCCACGACGCCTCCGACGACCTGGCCGACTTCGCCTACGGGGGCTACCTCGCCGATCTGCGCCCCCTCCTGCCCGAACGGCTCAAGGTCGACATCCCCGAACAGTCCTGGCGCACCACCACGTTCGGCGAGGGCGTCCACGGGGTGCCCTTCCTCCAGGAGCCCCGGGTCCTGATCGCCAACACGAAGCTGCTGAAGGCCTCGGGCGCGCGCCCCCCGACCCCGGAGCGCCCCTGGAGCTGGGAGGAGTTCCGGCAGGTGACGAAGGAGCTGACCGGCAAGGGGCGGTACGGGATCGCCTGGCCGCTCAAGGAGCCCGTCTCCGTCACCCTCAACCTGGGCCTGTCCGGCGGCGGGCAGCTCTTCCACCGCGACGGTGACGGCAAGGCGGTGCTGCGCTTCGAACCGGGCGACGGTGTGGTCACCGGCACCATCCACGACCAGGTCAACACCGACAACAGCGCGGCCCGCAGCGCGCTGGGCATGGGCGGGTCGGACGCGCTGCCCGGGTTCTTCGGCGGCAAGTACGCGATGCTGCCGCTCGGGTTCTCGTACCGTCAGCAGATCATCCAGCAGGCCCCCGAGGGGTTCGACTGGACGGTCCTGCCGATGCCCGCGGGCGCGGGCGGCGCGGTGCAGGGCGTGAGCCCGCAGACGCTGTCGGTCGCCGAGGAGAGCCCGCACAAGAAGGAGGCCGTCGCGTTCATCGACTTCCTGCTGCGCCCCGCGAACATGGTGCGCCTCGCCCGGGGCGACTGGATGCTGCCCACCGGGGCCGAGGCGCTGGCCGATCCGTCGCTGCGGGAGACCGAGCACGGGTGGGCCGTCGGCACCGCGCTCGCCGAGGGGCTGCGGCCGGCGCCCGCCCAGTCGGTGCGCGGCTATCCCGAGTGGAAGGACAAGGTGGCGACCCCCGCGTACCAGGAGTTCTACAGCGGCGCGATCGACACCGACGAGCTGAGCAAGAGGCTGGTGGAGGACGGGAACCGGGTGCTGGCCCGCTACCAACGCTGATCGCGGTACGGAAAGAGGTTGCACGAGACGTCTCGTCTCGTTTAGAGTCGCCGGCATGACGGAATCCCCGCGTGCCCACATCGCCATGTTCTCCATCGCCGCCCACGGGCATGTGAACCCGAGCCTCGACGTCATCCGCGAGCTCGTCGACCGTGGACACCGTGTCAGCTACGCCATCCCCGCCTCCTTCGCGGAGAAGGTCGCCGCCACCGGCGCCGAGCCGGTGATCTGGACCTCGACCCTGCCCACCGACGAGGACCCCGACGCCTGGGGGACGGAGCTGATCGACAACATCGAACCCTTCCTCGCCGACGCCATCCAGGCCCTCCCGCAGCTCGCGGAGGCCTTCGCCGGCGACGAGCCCGACCTCGTCCTGCACGACATCACCTCCTATCCCGCCCGCGTCCTCGCCCACCGCTGGGGCGTCCCCGCCGTCTCCCTCTGGCCCAACCTGGTCCCCTGGGACGGGTACGAGAAGGAGGTGGCCGAGCCGATGACCGCCGAGCTGAAGCAGACCGAGCGCGGCCAGGCGTACTACACGCGCTTCGAGAACTGGCTCACCGAGAACGGCCTCGGCCACATCCCCGCCGACGACTTCGTCTCCCGCCCGCGCCGCGGCCTCGTCCTGATCCCCGAGGCGCTCCAGCCCAACGCGGACCGGGTGAACCGCGAGATGTACACCTTCGTCGGCGCCTGCCAGGGCGACCGTGCCGACCAGGGAGAGTGGCGGCGGCCCGCCGACGCCGAGAAGGTGCTGCTGGTCTCGCTCGGCTCCTCGTTCACCAAGCAGCCCGCCTTCTACCGCGAGTGCGTCGCGGCCTTCGGCGACCTGCCCGGCTGGCATGTGGTGCTCCAGATCGGCGCGCACGTCGACCCTGCCGAACTCGGTGACGTACCGGGCAACGTGGAGGTGCGCACGTGGGTGCCGCAGCTGGCCGTGCTCGAGCAGGCCGACGCCTTCATCACCCACGCCGGTGCGGGCGGCAGCCAGGAAGGGCTCGCCACGGGCACCCCGATGGTCGCCGTACCGCAGGCCGTCGACCAGTTCGGCAACGCGGACATGCTCCAGTCGCTGGGGGTGGCCCGGCATCTGCCGATGGAGGAGGCGAACGCCGCGAGTCTGCGCGAGGCCGTGCTCGCCCTGGTGGGCGACCCCGAAGTGGCCGCCCGGTGCGCGCGCCTGAGCGAGCAGATGGCGCGGGAGGGCGGCACGCCGAGGGCCGCCGACCTCATCGAGGCGGAGTTGTCGCGCTGAGCGGATCCGCCTGACTGTTATCCGGACGTTCTCCGTCCCGTCCCGACCGCCGCGGCCTGCGGTTACTCGGGGCGGGACGCCTTTGTTTCGGCTCTGTGAAGCCGATGGGGCGACGGGTCCGGTCGGCGCATCTGCACGCACGCCCTCGCGATTTCACACCCAGGGCCGGGTGTTCACCCCTCATGCGCACACCTTCACGGGTCTTCACGTGTCTTCACGCATGGTCACTCCTGCCCCAGAGGGCACGGGGAGGCTGCGGGCGCCGCCCGGGCTGGGAGCGCCCGGTGCATCAAGTGCCGCTCTGAACAGGCGGAATGCCGGGTGGGAGGGCCTTCACGGGGTGGTCGCGGAACCGCCGATCCGGGCGAGGTGACCGCCCGGTCGGCCTCCGCGGCCGTTGTGACCAGCCATGGCCGATTTCTTATTACGAAACCTTGTTGAGCAAGTCACGCCTCCGTGAAGGTCTTGATCTGTGCTCGTCAATCGGTCAGGGTTTCGAGCCAGCCCCCGGAGATCTTCCGGCCGAGGGCCAATCCCCCCACAAAGAATGACGAGGAGAACCCTCTCCATGGCCAAGCACCAGCGCACCCGTCGCATCAAGCTCACCGCCGCGATCACCGCCGTGGCGGCCGCCGCCGGAGTCACCCTTCTCGGAACCTCGTTCGCGGGAGCCGCACCGGCCCCCATGGGCACGGTCTACGGCGCGGACGCCGCGACCGCTGTCTCCGGCAGCTACATCGTCATGCTGGACGAGAAGAAGGCCGACAAGTCCGAGCTCGCCAAGGAGTACGGCGGCAAGCTCAAGCGCGACTACAAGTCCAGCATCAACGGCTTCTCCGCCAGCGGCCTTTCGGAGACCGAGGCCAAGCGCCTCGCCGCCGACCCGGCCGTCGCCAAGGTGGTGCAGAACAAGAAGTTCAGCATCAACGCCACTCAGGACAACCCGCCGTCGTGGGGTCTGGACCGCATCGACCAGACCGAGACCGCCGGCGACAAGGCGTACAACTACCCCGACGCCGCGGGCGAGGGCGTCACCGCGTACGTCATCGACACCGGTGTCCGCGTCACCCATGAGGACTTCGAGGGCCGCGCCACCTCCGGCTTCGACGCCGTCGACAACGACGACGACGCCGACGACGGCAACGGGCACGGCACCCACGTTGCGGGCACCATAGCCGGGGCCGCGCACGGCGTCGCCAAGAAGGCGAACATCGTGGCCGTCCGCGTCCTCGACGACAACGGCTCGGGCACCACCGAGCAGGTCATCGCCGGGATCGACTGGGTCGCCGCCAACGCCAAGGGCCCGTCCGTCGCCAACATGAGCCTCGGCGGCGGGGCCGACCCGGCCCTCGACGAGGCGGTCCAGAAGGCCATCGCCGCGGGCATCACCTTCGGTGTGGCCGCCGGGAACGAGTCCAGCGACGCCGGCCAGGGCTCGCCCTCCCGCGTCCCCGAGGCGATCACCGTCGCCTCGTCCACGGAGGCCGACGAGCAGTCGGACTTCTCCAACCACGGCTCGGTCGTGGACATCTACGCCCCGGGCTCGGACATCACGTCCACCTGGAACGACAGCGACAGCGGCACCAACACCATCTCCGGTACGTCCATGGCCACCCCGCACGTCGTCGGTGCGGCCGCCGTCTACCTGGCGGGCCACCAGGACGCCACCCCGGAGGCCGTCGCCACGGCGCTCACCGAGGGAGCCACCCCGGACGCCATCAGCAACGCCACCGAGGGCACGCCGAACAAGCTCCTCAAGGTCGTCGAGTAACACCCCGGTCGGCACCCCGGTTCCGACCGGGCGTCGGGCGGCGGTGGTCACGCACCCCGCCGCCCGGCCCCATCCGCAGAGCAGCCGCCGCGCTCGCCCCCACGGGGCGCGGCGGCTGCGGCGTGTCCGGGGAAGCGTTCTAGGGTGGGTGGCCATGACGACGTACGCAGCGCTCCTGCGCGGGATCAACGTGGGCGGCAGCAAGAGGGTCCCGATGCCCGAACTGCGCGATGTGCTCGCCGGACTGGGGCACACCGGCATCGCCACCCACCTGCAGAGCGGCAACGCCGTATTCCGCAGCGACAGCGAGGATGCCGACGCCCTCGCCGCGGCCCTGGAGCAGGCCCTGCGGGAGCGGTTCGGGTTCGCCGTCGACTGCCTCGTCCGCGACGCCGCGTATCTCGCGGCCGTCGCCGACGCCTGTCCCTTCCCCGCCGCCGAGCTGGAGGGCAAGCAGCTCCACGTCACCTACGTCGACCGGCCCCTGGGCCCCGAACGCTTCGCGGACCTGGACGCGGAAGCGTTCCTGCCGGAGGAGTTCCGGCTCGGCGACCGCTGTGTGTACCTGTACGCCCCCGACGGCCTCGGCCGCTCCAAGCTGGCCGTCGCGCTGGGCCGCCCCCGCCATGTCAAAGGCGTCGTCGCCACCACCCGTAACTGGAACACCGTGGCGAAACTGGTGGAGCTGACCCGTGACTGAGCCGTCGCCCGCCGTGGCAGCGGCCATCGAGGGCGAGCTGCGCCTGCTGGACCGGGCGGTACGGGCCCGGGCGGAGCTTCTCGCCGAGCTGCTGCACCCCGGGTTCCGGGAGATCGACTCCCGTGGCCGGCACTGGACCCGGGAGACGATCATCGCCTCGCTCACCGCGGACGACGCCCCGCGCCCCGGCCCGCTGACCGCGTCGAGGATGCACGGCGTGCGGCTCTGCGCCGATCTGGTGCACCTCACCTTCGACACGGAGGCCAGGGGGATCCGCTCGCACCGCAGCTCCCTGTGGCGGCTCACCCCACAGGGCTGGCGGCTCTACTTCCACCAGGCGACACCCTTCGCCGACGACCCGTCGGCCGAAGAGTGGGGGCCGGGGCCCCCACCGCCGGACGGGCAGGTTAGCCTTGCCTTTGTTTGGCTGGAGGCAGGTGGCCTGAAATCCCCCCTCCACTGTTCGTGGACATGCTGAGGAGCAGGTGAGTGGGGGCTGACAGCGCCGGGCGCGGCGTCATACGCCGTGCTGTCGCGGGACAGCGTCGGGACGTGACCGTCGGATCGGTCCTGGGCGCCTGCCATCAGATCGGCGAGGCGCTCGTCCCCGTACTCATCGGGCTGATCGTCGACCGCGCCGTGGTGCGCCCCGACGGGAGAGCGCTGGCGATCTGGCTGGTGGTCCTCGCCGTCGTCTACACCCTGCTCTCCTTCGGCTTCCGCTTCGGCGCCCGCGCCGGTGAACGCGCCGCCGAACAGGCCGCCCACCGGCTGCGCCTGGACGTCGTCCGCCGGGTCCTCGCCCCGCACGGCGGCGCGGAGGCGGGCCGGCCGCCCGGCGCGCTGGTGAACGTGGCCACCGAGGACGCCCGCCGCGTCGGGGCCGTCAACATGGCCCTGACCCTCGGCATCGCCGCGGTCGTCGGCGTCGTCGCCGGCGCGGTGCTCCTGCTCCGCGCCTCCCTGCCCCTCGGGCTCCTCGTCCTGATCGGCGCCCCGGCCCTGATGGCGCTCGGCCACTTCCTGGCCCGGCCCCTGGAACACCGCAGCGAAGCCGAACAGGAACAGGCCGCCCACGCCTCC
Source organism: Streptomyces globisporus (assembly GCF_003501885.1). Classification (GTDB taxonomy): domain Bacteria; phylum Actinomycetota; class Actinomycetes; order Streptomycetales; family Streptomycetaceae; genus Streptomyces; species Streptomyces globisporus_D. The sequence continues at coordinate 16,691 of NZ_QWFA01000012.1, read as the reverse complement.
GGGGTGGCCGCCGACCTGGTCGCCGGGGTCCGTGTGCTCAAGGGCCTGCGGGCCGAGCGCGCCGCGGCCGACCGCTACCGCGCCACCAGCCAGGCATCCCGCGACGCCCATGTGCGCGCCGCCCGCGCCGCCGCCCTCCAGACCGGCCTGATGCTCACGCTCACCGGCTCGTTCATCGCGCTCGTCGCCCTCGTCGGCGGCCGCCTGGTCCTCAGCGGCTCCATCGGCCTCGGCGCCCTCGTCTCCGCCGTCGGCCTCGCCCTCTTCCTCCCCGGCCCGATCAGCGTGCTGGCCTGGGTCGGCGCCGAACTGGCCAAGGGCCGCGCCTCCGCCGCCCGGATCGCCGACGTGCTGGCCGCCCCGGGCGAGACGGCCGGCGGTACCGCCGAACCGGCCGCCCCCGCCCCCGGCGAACTGCGCCTGAACGGACTCGGCCACGCCGGACTCGACGCCCTCGACCTCACCGTCCGCCCCGGCGAACACCTCGGCGTCGTCGTCACCGACCCGGCCGACGCCGCCACCCTGCTGCACTGTCTGGCCCGCCGCTGCGACCCGGAGCGGGGGAGCGTCGAACTCGACGGCGTCCCCCTCACCGAACTGGCCCCCGCCGCCCTGCGCTCGACGCTGCTCGTCGCCGAGCACGACGCCCAGCTCTTCGACGGCACCCTCCTGGAGAACGTCACCGCCGCCGCCCCCGCCGGGAGCGACCCGCACGCCGCGATGGACGCCGCCGCCGTCGACGAGGTGGCCTCCGCCCTGCCCGGCGGCACCGGCGGCCGGATCGGCGAGCGCGGCAGCTCGCTCTCCGGCGGCCAGCGCCAGCGCGTCGCCCTGGCCCGCGCCCTCGCCGCCGACCGCGGCGTCCTCGTCGTCCACGACCCGACCACCGCCGTCGACGCCGCCACCGAGGCCCGGATCGCCGCCGGCATCCGGCGCGCCCGCACCGGCCGCACCACCGTCCTGGTCACCAGCAGCCCCGCCCTGCTCGCCGCCACCGACCGAGTCGTCCTCGTCGACGGCGGCACGATCACCGCCGAGGCCCCGCACGAGGACCTCGTACGCGACCATCCCGTCTACCGCACGGCGGTGCTCACATGACCACTTGCTCGCCCACGGCCGACGACAGCGCCGAGCTGCTCCCCATCGCCACCCCCGCCCGCACCCGGGCCGCCCTGCGCACGCTGATCCGCCCGGACCGGGGCCTCGCCCTGACCGGCATCGGCATCCTGGTCACGGCCACCGCCGTCGGCCTCCTCGTCCAGCCGCTGCTCGGCCGGATCGTCGACATCGTCGCCGACGGCCGCCCCGCCGGGGACCTGACCCTCCCGGTCGTCCTCCTCGTCGCGGTCGCCGTCGTCCAGGGCCTCACCACCACGCTCGGGCTGACCCGGATCGCCCGCCTCGGCGAGACCGTACTGGCCCGGCTGCGCGAGCGGTTCGTCGAACGCGCCCTGAACCTCCCCGCCGACCGGCTGGAACGCGCCGGAGCCGGAGACCTCACCGCCCGCGTCACCGGCGACGTCGCCCGGGTCGCCGAGGCCGTCCGCTCCGCGCTCCCCGAGATGGCCCGCTCCGTCCTCGCGATCCTCCTCACTCTCGGCGCGCTGGCCCTGCTCGACGTACGGTTCCTGCTCGCCGCGCTCCTCGCCGTCCCCGTCCAACTGCTCACCGCCCGCTGGTACGTACGCCGCGCCCTCACCCTCTACGGCGACCAGCGGGTCGCCAACGGGGCCCAGCAGCAACAGCTCCTGGAGACCATCGGTGGCGCCGTGACCGTACGCGGCCACCGGCTGGAGGAGCAGCACACCGAGCGCAGCGCCGGACGCTCGCGCAAGGCCGTCGACCTCACCATGCGCAGTGTCAACCTGGTGCTGGGGTTCTACGGGCGGCTGCACGTCGCCGAGTACATCGGGCTGGCCGCCGTCCTGATCGCCGGATTCTGGCTGGTCCGCGACGGCGCGGTGTCGATCGGTACGGCCACGGCCGCCGCCCTCTACTTCCACAGCCTCTTCGGACCCGTCAACGCCGCCCTCGTGCTGCTCGACGACGCCCAGTCGGCGGCGGCCGGACTGGCCCGGCTGGTCGGCGTGACCGACCTGGCGGACCAGCCGGAGCCGGCGGCCGCAAAGGCCGCCCCCGCCTCCGTACCGCGTCAGCGCACCGCCCCCGAAGGCGCCGCCGTCACCGCACACGCCGTCAGCCACGCCTACGGGCCCGGCCGCCCCGTGCTGCACGAGGTCTCCCTCACCCTGGAGCCGGGCGAACACGTCGCGCTCGTCGGGACCAGCGGCGCCGGGAAGTCGACCCTCGCCCGGATCGTCGCGGGCGTCCAGCAGCCCACCGCGGGCACGGTCACCGCACCGGCGGGCGCGGGCGAACACCCGGTCGTCCTGGTCACCCAGGAGGTCCACGTCTTCACCGGCACCCTCGCCGAGGACCTCCGGCTCGCCCGCCCCGACGCCACCGACGCCGACCTGCGCACGGCCCTCGCCACGGTGCACGCCCTCGACTGGGCCGAGGCGCTCCCCGACGGGCTCGCCACCGTCGTCGGCGAGGGCGGCCACCGCCTCGACCCCGCCCGCGCCCAGCAACTCGCCCTCGCGCGGCTGGTCCTGGCCGACCCCGCCCTCGCCGTCCTCGACGAGGCGACCGCCGAGGCGGGCAGCGCGGGCGCCCGGGTCCTGGAACGCTCCGCCGAGGCCGCCCTCGCCGGCCGCACCGCCCTGATCGTCGCCCACCGCCTCACCCAGGCCGTCGCCGCCGACCGGGTCGTCGTGCTGGAGGCAGGCCGCGTCGTCGAGAGCGGCCCGCACGACGAACTGCGCGACGCGGACGGCCCGTACGCCGCCCTGTGGCGCGCCTGGTCCGGCAGCCGGACCGGCGCACCGCACCCCTGAGCGCGCCGCCTCGCGACCCGTCGGCCGACCTCGGCATTCCGGGGCCGTTCGCGTGGGACATCGCGAATGCAGTGCCGACCAGTTCTGATCTTCTGCGTCTCGTTCATGACTCAGATACATGGCGTTGCGCGCAGCAGCTCAGGTACGGATTCCGTCTGTACCCGGACTACCGCCGGCGCGGTGCGCCGGCCAAAGGGTTCGGGTGCGCTCGCGTCGTGTTCACGACGCCGTGCGCACCCGCGAGAGTGCACGCCAGGAGGGCAAACCCTTCCCGACAGCCGGCGAGCTGTCGAAGACGCTGATTACCGAGGCGAAGGGACCATCGAGCGCTCCTGGCTGAGCGAGGTCTCCGCGGTTGTCCTCCAGCAGTCCTTGCGGGACGCCGAGGCCGCCTACAAGAACTTCTTCGCCTCGCTGAAGGGCACCCGCAAGGGCGCCAAGATGGGCGTGCCCCGCTTCAAGTCCTTTGGCCCCGACCACCGCTGGCTGCTACCGCTGCCGGCCGCGTTTGCCGCCCCGCAGATCGTCCAGGGCTGTGCCGCACCGCTCGGCTGCCGCTCGTCGGACCCAGCGGCGCTCGAACTCTCCGGCGGCCGGCGCCGGCGCGCCTGGATCGCCATGGCCGTCGTCCAGGGCACCCCGGTCATGGTCCTCCACGACCTCAACCAGGCCTGCCGGTACGCGGACCACGTCATCGCGTCGGCCGCCACCACACCCCTGAGCCGGAGTCCGAGGAGTCCGCCAAGACTCTCGGCCGACGGGCCGCCGCACCGTATCCGCCCCTACGGCGGCCCGCCCGCTGCGGGCTCAGATGCCCGCCGACGCCATCTCGATGACGGAACGGTAGTTGGCGGCCGTCGCGACCACGCAGGCGCGGTAGGTGCGGTTGTCCTTCACCACGAGGAAGTAGTCGCGCAGGTTCTTCCAGTACTGGACGAGGTAGCCGAGGCCCGGCACGAAGCCCGGCGGCCGGGGCACCAGCGCGAACGCCTCGGAACACCGCAGGATCTGGTCGGTGGCCTGCGAGAGTACGCCGGCGACCTCGGCGTTCATGTTCCAGCCGGCGGCCAGCTGGGGCGTCCAGATGGCGCCTGCGATCTCCCTCAGACGCTCCTGCTCCTCGGGCGTCGGATCGGCCTGGAGCCGGAACGCCTCGGCGACCGGCGGTGTGCCGGTGTGCCCGTTGCCGGCGGCCAGGGCCGGTGCGGCCGCCCCGGCGGCGAGCATCGCCCCGGACAGCGCCAGCGCCAACGCCGGAATCGTCGTGGACCCGCGTCTTCTCATGATGGTTCCCCTCCCGGTCGCCCGCCCTGCCGGCGGGACCGCGCACGGTCGTTCCGCGCGAACCGACGCTGACATGCGGCCCGTTGCCCGTCAACGGCGCCTGTTCGGCCGTTCCCCACCCGGGAGGCGTACGGGAATTGGCCCACCGCACCGGCCCCGGATTGGCCCGTGAGTCCGTGCCACTCGCTGTCTGGGCCGAGGCGCATGAGCACACAGCACCCCGCCATCGGTCCCGCCGCCCGCACCACCGTCGACTTCTTCTTCGACCCCGCCTGCCCGTTCGCCTGGAAATCCACCAGCGCACAAGGAGGAGGAGGACTTCGACGCCGTGATCGCCGCCTCCCTGGCCGAACTGGACCTGCCCGCCGCCCTGGCGGAGGCCGCGCACTCCACGGCGTATGACGACGAGGTCGCCCGCCACCACGACGCGGGCAAGGACCCGGAACAGGGCGCGTCCGTGGGCACACCGACGATCCACGTCGACGGCACGGTCTGGTTCGGTCCGGTCCTGAACACGATCCCGCGCGGCGCGGAGGCGGCCGGTCTCTTCGACAGCCTCCGTGTCCTGGTCTTCGTGGGACCTGTTCTACGACTTCTCCGGCGTCTGTGCCGATGCCATGGAAGCCCACGTCCGGATGGCCCGATCGAAGTCGCCCCGAGCGCGTTCGGCCCGGTCGGGCTCGCCCCGGTGCCGCAAGGCGTCCCCGCGCTACGCGGCGGTGGAGCGGCGGTTCACCTGGGTCGGTGGGCGCGGACGCCATGGCCCTCGGGGCCGTCGTCTGCGCGGTCGCCGGACTGATCGGCCGATAGCCGCTCCGCCCTCCCCGGGCCCTCAGGCCGACAGCGACGCCCCCACCCGCACCCGCGCCTCGTCGAAGCGGTTCAGCAGCAGCCGTGCCAACTCCGGGGCGGGGCCCAGGACATCGGCCAGGACGTCCGCACCGGCCGCCTCGGCGCCCGCCGCGATGCGGTCGGGGAGTCGGCCGGGTGCGATGACATACGGGGCCACCGCCACCCGGTCCACGCCCTCGGCGCGCAGGGCCCGTACCGCGTCCTCGGTACGGGGAAGGAGTGCGGAGGCGAACGCAGGCCGCACGGCGCACCAACCGGTGTGCCGCAGCTCCCGCGCGATTTCAGCGATCACTGCGATCGCCTCCGGGTCTGTGGATCCCGCCGAGGCCAGGACGAGCCCGGTCCGGGGGAGGTCGCCGGTACGGACCCCGGCCTCCCGCAGCCGCCGCCCCAGGGTGGCGCCCAGCAGCGGGGACGGGCCGAGGACGTCGGCCTGCCGAATGTGCAGCCTCGGCAGCCGGGCGCGGGCCTCGCGCAGGACCGAGGGGATGTCGGTCTTGGCGTGGAACGCTCGGGTCAGGAGGAGGGGGAGGGCGACGATCTCGTCCGCCCCCTGTGCTGCCAGGCGCTCCAGCACCCGGTTGACGGACGGGGCGTTGAACTCCAGGAACGCCGTCTCCACCCGCAGTCCCGGCCGCTCGGCGCGGACCCGCTCGGTGAGCGCGTGCACGGTCGCGGCGTGCCGCGGGTCGCGGCTGCCGTGGGCGATGACGAGGAGAGTGGGATGCGTCATGGGAAGGCTCAGTTCTTGACGAGGAGACCGCGGCTGCGCAGCACCCACCGCTCCAGCGGACTGAAGATGAGCAGGTCGATGGCGATGCCGACGAACAGGATGAGCAGGATCGACAGGAAGATCCCGGGCATGTCGAAGTTGCTGCGGCCGTTTTCCAGCAACTGACCAAGACCCAGGCCCAGTTCGGGCGACGAGGCGATGATCTCGGCGGCCATCAGGGAGCGCCAGGAGAACGCCCAGCCCTGCTTGAGGCCCGCCAGATAACCGGGCAGCGCTGCCGGGAGCACGATGTGCCAGGTCCCGCGCAGCCCGGTCGCGCCCAGCGTGCGGCCCGCCCGGAGGAACAGCGGCGGCACCTGGTCGACGCCGGAGACCAGACCGTTGGCGATCGAGGGCACCGCGCCCAGCAGGATCACCGCGAACATCATCTGGTCGTTCAGCCCGAGCCAGATCACCGCCGGGGCCACCCACGCCACCGAGGGCAGCGACTGGAGCCCGGACAGGATCGGACCGATCGCGGCCCGGACCAGCTTCACCCGGGCCACCAGCAGCCCCAGCGGCGTACCGATGGCGACCGCGAGCAGGAAGCCGAGCAGACCGCGCGAGACGCTGGTCCAGACGACCTCCAGCAGCGTGCCCGCCAGCCACATCTCGCGCGCGCTGTCCCACACCGCGGACGGCGGCGGCAGCTTGTAGATCTCCGTCACCTGGGCGCGGACCAGCAGCTCCCAGACCACCAGGACCAGCGCCACCGCCACGACCGGCGGCAGCACCTTCTGCAGGAACACCTCGCGTACGGGGGTGCGGCGGATCTGCACGGCGTCGAGCGCGTCGAGGCCGGCCTCCAGGCCCGCCAGGTCGTCGGGCTTCTTGCCGACCGGTCCGGCGGCCGCCCTGTCCGGCCGCTTCCGGTCGGACGTGATGTCAGTGCTGGCCATGTCGGCGGATCTCCCCACGCAGTTCTTCGGTGATCTCGACGGACAGCTCCGCCACGGCGGTGTCCTCGATGCGGCGCGGCTGCTCGATGTCGACCGTCCACTCCCGGGCGATCCGGCCCGGCCGGGACGAGAGCAGCACGACGCGCTGCGCGAGCCGTACGGCCTCACGCACGTTGTGGGTGACGAAGAGGACCGAGGCGTTCGTCTCCGCCCAGATCCGGGTCAGCTCGTCGTGCAGCACATCGCGGGTGATGGCGTCCAGCGCCGCGAACGGCTCGTCCATCAGCAGCAGCTGGCTGTCCTGCGCGAGCGCCCGGGCCATCGCCACCCGCTGGCGCATACCGCCGGACAGCTCGTGCACCCGCTTGCCGTACGCCCCGCCGAGCCGGACCAGTTCGAGCAGCCGCTCCGCCTCGGTGCGGCGCTCCGACTTCGGCACCCCGCGCAGCCGCAGGGCCAGTTCGACGTTCTTGCCCGCGGTCAGCCACGGGAAGAGGGCATGTTCCTGGAACATCAGGGCCGGCCGCCCGCCGGGGGTCTCGATGGACCCCTTCGACGGGCGGTCGAGTCCGGCCACCAGATTGAGCAGCGTCGACTTTCCGCACCCGGACGCTCCCAGGAGGGTGACGAACTCACCCGGAGCGACATCGAGGGTGATGTCGTCCAGCACGAGCTGCTGCCCCGTGGGTCCGGCGAAGGACTTCGAGACGTTGGCGAGACGGGCCGTGTGCTCGACCGTCGTACGGTCCTCGGCCTTGGTGAGGGTAGGGGTCGCCATGGTCGTCACCTCCTGGGAATCCTTACGTCCTGCTGCGGATGGGCGGGCTACTTGACGCCGAGACCGGCGTCGGCGACCTCGGGCAGGCCCTCGGCCTTGAGGATCTTGTTCAGCGGGCCCAGGTCGTAGATGCCCTGGAGGTTCGGCTCCTTGAGCAGGCCGGACTTGACCGAGTGGCCGGCCTGCGTCTTGAGCGTCTCGGCCAGCGGGTCATCGGTGATCTCGATGGACTCCCACGCCGGGTCGAGGATCTCCTGGGGCAGCGGCTTGCCGCTCAGCTTCTCCAGCGCCCTGTTGGCGGACGCCTTGGCCTCGTCCGGGTTGGCGTTGATCCACTTGTTGGTGGACACCGAACCCTTCAGCACCGCCTCGACCACGTCCGGGTGCTCGTCCAGGAACTTCTGCGACACGATGATGTTCGTGATCACGAACTTCTTGTCCGGCCACAGGTCCTTCTCGTCGAGGAGCACCTTCGCACCCTCGGAGACCAGCTTGGAGGCCGTCGGCTCCGGCACCCAAGCCCCGTCCAGGTCACCGGACTTGTAGGCGTCCGGGGTCACCTTGTTGTCCGAGCGGACCACGGAGACATCGCCCTTGCCGCTCTGGGCGTCGACCTTCCAGCCCTTCTCGGAGATCCAGTTGAGGAAGGCCACGTCCTGGGTGTTGCCGAGCTGAGGGGTGGCGATCTTCTTGCCCTTGAGGTCGTCCAGGGTCTTGATCCTGTCCGGGTTGACGACCAGTTTCACCCCGCCCGAGGCCGAACCGGCGATGATCCGCAGCCCCTTGCCCTGGGACTTGCTGTACCCGTTGATGGAGGGGGAGGGGCCGATGAAGCCGATGTCGATGGAACCGGCGTTCAGCGCCTCGATCTCGGACGGACCCGCGTTGAAGGTCGTCGACTCGACCTTGGTGCCGCCCAGTTCCTTCTGGATGGTGCCTTCGTGGATACCGACCAGGGCGGTGGCGTGCGTGAGGTTCGGGAAGTACCCGATCCTCACGGTGTCGGAGGAGAGCTTCTTCCCTGTGGCGGAGACGTTCGTCTTGGCGTCGTCGTCCTTCGCCTGGGAACCGTAGCCGCAGGCGGTGGCCGCCAGAGCGAGCAGCGGCAGGGCGGCGACGGCGGCGAGGCCGCGACGAACGGTGGGACGGGGGGCAGGCACGGGAGGTTTTCCTCTCGTTGGCCCGATCTCACCCCGCTGTCTGGTCAGGGGGGTGGGACCGGAAGGTCGGCAGGTCTGCGGCGGTACGGGTGCGGGGCGCGCGAGCGGTGCGCGTACGTCATCACGCACATCGCCCGACCCCGCCCTGGCCGCTGCCGAGGGCGCCGCTGCCCACCCGGCCGCCCTCCTTCGCGAAGGAGGAGAAGAAATCGGTGGCCATCAGAAGTCCCATTCGGCGTCGTCGTCGGCCGTCACGACGGCCTCGGCGGCGGCGGCGAACGCGGCGCCCGCCATTCCGGCGCTCAGCGTCGTCCCGTCCGCCGGGTCGATCAGCAGGAACGAGCCGGTGCGCCGGGAGTCCTCGTACGCGTCGAGCGCGAGCGGCTCGGCGGTGCGCACGACGACCCGCCCGATGTCGTTGGCGACCAGCTGCCCGGGCGCCGGGTGCTGGGAGAGGTCGTCCAGGGTGAGCCGGGACGGGATGTCCTTGACGATCGCCTTGACCGTGCGGGTGGTGTGCTTGAGCAGCACCCGCTGGCCCACCGAGAGCGGCTGGTCCGCGACGTGGCAGACGGTCGCCTCGACGTCCTGGGTGACCGGCGGGGCGTCGTCGGCGGGGGCGATCAGGTCGCCGCGCGAGATGTCGATGTCGTCGGCCAGCCGGAGCGTCACCGACTGCGGGGCCCACGCGATGTCGACGCTCTCGCCGAGCGTGTCGATACCGGTGATCGTCGTCGTACGCCCCGAGGGGAGTACGGAGACGGACTCGCCGACCCGGAACACCCCGGCGGCGATCTGACCGGCGTACCCCCGGTAGTCGGGGTGCTCGGCGGACTGCGGGCGGATCACGTACTGCACGGGGAAACGCGCGTGGCAGGCGGTGAGGTCGTGGCTGACCGGCACCGTCTCCAGGTGCTCCAGGACGGTCGGCCCGCCGTACCAGTCCATGTGCGCGGACGGCTCCACGACGTTGTCCCCGGCCAGCGCCGAGATCGGGATCGCGGTGATCTCCGGGACGCCGAGGGAGGCGGCGTACGCGGTGAACTCCTCGGCTATCGCGGCGAACACGGGCTCCGCGTAGTCGACCAGGTCCATCTTGTTGACCGCCAGCACCACGTGCGGGACGCGCAGCAGGGCGGCGACGGCGGCGTGCCGGCGGGTCTGCTCGACGACCCCGTTGCGGGCGTCGACCAGCACCACGGCCAGCTCGGCGGTGGAGGCACCCGTCACCATGTTCCGGGTGTACTGCACATGGCCCGGGGTGTCGGCGAGGATGAACCGCCGCCGGGTGGTGGCGAAGTAGCGGTAGGCGACGTCGATGGTGATGCCCTGCTCGCGCTCGGCGCGCAGCCCGTCGGTCAGCAGCGCCAGGTCCGGCGCCTCCTGCCCGCGGTTGAGCGACGCCTGCTCGACGGCCTCCAGCTGGTCGGTGAGGACCGACTTGGAGTCGTGCAGCAGCCGGCCCACCAGGGTGGACTTGCCGTCGTCGACGGACCCGGCGGTGGCGAAGCGCAGCAGGGTGGTGGCGCTCAACTGCTCAGCTGTGGTGGTCATTTAGAAGTACCCCTCGCGCTTGCGGTCTTCCATCGCGGCCTCGGACATCTTGTCGTCGGCGCGGGTCGCGCCCCGCTCGGTGAGCCGGGAGGCGGCGATCTCGGTGATCACGGCGTCCAACGTGGTGGCGTCGGAGTCGACGGCCCCGGTGCAGGACATGTCGCCGACCGTGCGGTAGCGCACGAGCCGGGTCTCGGTGGCCTCGTGCTCCTTCGGCCCGCCCCAGTGCCCCGCCGTCAGCCACATGCCGTTGCGGTTGAACACCTCGCGCTCGTGGGCGAAGTAGATCTCCGGCAGCTCGATCCCCTCGCGCGCGATGTACTGCCAGACGTCCAGCTCGGTCCAGTTGGAGATCGGGAAGACCCGGACGTGCTCCCCGGGGGCGTGCCGGCCGTTGTACAGCTGCCACAGCTCGGGGCGCTGGCGGCGCGGGTCCCACTGGGAGAACTCGTCGCGCAGCGAGAACACCCGCTCCTTGGCGCGAGCCTTCTCCTCGTCGCGCCGACCGCCGCCGAACACCGCGTCGAAGCGGTGCTGCTGGATGGCCTCGGTCAGCGGCACGGTCTGGAGCGGATTGCGGGTGCCGTCGGGGCGCTCGCGGAGCTTCCCGGCGTCGATGTACTCCTGCACGGAGGCGACGTGCAGCCGCAGCCCGTGCTTCTTGACCGTACGGTCGCGGTAGTCGAGGACCTCGGGGAAGTTGTGCCCGGTGTCCACGTGCAGCAGCGTGAACGGCACCGGCGCGGGCGCGAACGCCTTGAGCGCCAGGTGCAGCATCACGATGGAGTCCTTGCCGCCGGAGAACAGGATCACCGGCCGCTCGAACTCACCCGCCACCTCGCGGAAGATGTGGACCGCCTCGGACTCCAGGGAGTCCAGGTGGCTGAGCGCGTACGGGTTCGCTGTGCCCTCGGACACGGTGGTGGTGACGGCACTCACGCCAGGCCCCTCTCGGTGAGCAGCGCGTGAAGCGCCGCCGCTGACTCCTGCACGGTCTGCTGGTGCGACTCGATCCGCAGGTCGGGCGATTCGGGGGCCTCGTAGGGGTCGTCGACCCCGGTGAGCCCGCTGATCTCGCCGGCCGCCTGCTTGGCGTAAAGGCCCTTCACATCGCGTACGGAGCACACCTCGACGGGGGTCGCGACGTGCACCTCCAGGTAGGTGGTGGACTCGGTGGCGTGCCGCTTGCGGACGGCCTCGCGGCTGTCGGCGAACGGGGCGATGACGGGGACCAGCACCTTCACGCCGTTGGCCGCGAGGAGTTCGGCGACGAAGCCGATCCGGGCCACGTTGGTGTGCCGGTCCTCGCGGGAGAATCCGAGGCCCGCGGAGAGGAACTCGCGGATCTCGTCGCCGTCGAGCACCTCCACCTTGTGGCCCTCGGTCCGCAGCCGGCCCGCCAGCTCGTACGCGATGGTGGTCTTGCCCGCGCTCGGCAGACCGGTGAGCCAGATCGTGGCCCCCGTCTCCGTCACGCTCATCGAAGTCTCCTGATCAGTCGTCATCAGCCGTGCAGCCCGCATTCGGTCTTGCCCCGTCCGGCCCAGCGGCCGGCCCGTGCGTCCTCGCCCTCCAGCACCCGGCGGGTGCAGGGCGCGCAGCCGACGGAGGCGTAACCGTCCATCAGCAGCGGGTTGGTGAGCACGCCGTGCTCGGCGACGTAGGCGTCCACGTCGTCCTGGGTCCAGCGGGCGATGGGGGAGACCTTCACCTTTCGGCGCTTGGCGTCCCAGCCGACGACCGGGGTGTTCGCCCGGGTCGGCGACTCGTCACGGCGCAGCCCCGTCGCCCACGCGGCGTACGTGGTCAGGCCGTCCTCCAACGGCTTCACCTTGCGCAGCGCGCAGCACAGGTCGGGGTCCCGGTCGTGCAGCTTCTCGCCGTACTCCGCGTCCTGCTCGGCGACGGTCTGCCGCGGGGTGATCGTGATGACGTTGACGTCCATCACCGCGTCCACCGCGTCCCGGGTGCCGATGGTCTCCGGGAAGTGGTAGCCCGTGTCCAGGAAGACCACGTCCACGCCCGGCAGCACCCGCGACGCCAGATGCGCGACCACGGCGTCCTCCATCGAGGAGGTGACGCAGAAGCGCGGCCCGAAGGTGTCGGTCGCCCACTTCAGGATCTCGGTGGCGGAGGCGTCCTCCAGCTCCCGTCCGGCCCGCTCGGCCAGCTCCCGAAGCTCATCGTCGGTCAGCTCTCCGCTCAGCAGAGTGTCCGTCATATCGCGTCCCCTTCACCGTCGTTGCGCTGAACGCCCCGGGTCAGCAGACCCAGGAACTTCAGCTGGAACGCACGGTTGCAGGAAGCACATTCCCAGGCGCCGTGACCGGTCTCGTTGGGGCGCAGGTCCTCGTCGCCGCAGTACGGGCAGTAGAACGGGGCGGCTCGTTCGCTCATGACAGCGACTCCGCACTGGCGCGCGCCGCCCAGGTCGCGAAGCGCTCGCCGTCCTCGCGCTCCTCCTGGAACTTGCCGAGCACCCGCTCGACGTAGTCCGGCAGTTCGGCCGAGGTGACCTTCAGACCGCGGACCTTGCGGCCGAACCCGGCCTCCAGGCCCAGCGCCCCGCCGAGGTGCACCTGGTAGCCCTCGACCTGCTCGCCGTTCTCGTCCAGCATCAGCTGGCCCTTGAGACCGATGTCCGCGACCTGGATGCGGGCGCAGGCGTTCGGGCAGCCGTTGATGTTGATGGTGATCGGCTGGTCGAACTCCGGGATGCGGCGCTCCAGTTCGTCGATCAGGGAAGCACCGCGCGCCTTCGTCTCGACGATCGCCAGCTTGCAGAACTCGATGCCGGTGCAGGCCATCGTGCCGCGCCGGAACGGGGACGGGGTGACCTTGAGATCCAGCGCCTCCAGACCGGCGACCAGGGAGTCGACCTGCTCCTCGGCCACGTCCAGCACGATCATCTTCTGCTCGGCGGTGGTCCGCACCCGGCCGGAGCCGTGCGCGTCCGCCAGGTCGGCGATCTTGGTGAGCGTCGAGCCGTCGACCCGGCCCACCCGCGCGGCGAAGCCGACGTAGAAGCGGCCGTCCTTCTGCCGGTGCACCCCGAGGTGGTCGCGCCAGGTCTGGGCGGGCTGCTCGGGCGCGGGCCCGTCGACCAGCTTCCGTTTGAGGTACTCGTCCTCCAGGATCTGGCGGAACTTCTCCGCGCCCCAGTCCGCGACCAGGAACTTCAGCCGGGCGCGGGTGCGCAGCCGCCGGTAGCCGTAGTCGCGGAAGATCCCGATGACCCCGCCGTACACGTCCGGCACCTCGTCCAGCGGCACCCAGGCGCCGAGCCGCACCCCGAGCTTGGGGTTGGTGGAGAGGCCGCCGCCGACCCAGAGGTCGAAGCCGGGGCCGTGCTCCGGGTGGTTCACACCGACGAAGGCGACGTCGTTGATCTCGTGCGCCACGTCCAGGTGCGGGGAGCCGGAGACGGCGGACTTGAACTTGCGGGGCAGGTTGGAGAAGTCGGGGTTGCCGATGAACCGGCGCTGGATCTCGTCGATCGCGGGGGTGCCGTCGATGATCTCGTTCTCGGCGATGCCCGCGACGGGGGAGCCGAGGATCACGCGGGGCGTGTCACCGCAGGCCTCGGTGGTGGACAGGCCCACCTCTTCGAGCCGCCGCCAGATCTCCGGCACGTCCTCGATGCGGATCCAGTGGTACTGCACGTTCTGCCGGTCGGTGAGGTCGGCGGTCCCGCGCGCGAACTCCTGCGAGATCTCCCCGACCACCCGCAGCTGCTGCGTGGTCAGCCGGCCCCCGTCGATCCGGACCCGCAGCATGAAGTACTTGTCGTCCAGCTCCTCCGGCTCCAGCACGGCCGTCTTGCCGCCGTCGATGCCGGGCTTGCGCTGGGTGTACAGCCCCCACCAGCGCATGCGTCCGCGCAGGTCGTTCGGGTCGATGGAGTCGAAGCCGCGCTTGGAGTAGATCGTCTCAATACGTGTCCGTACGTTGAGACCGTCGTCGTCCTTCTTGAACTGCTCGTTCCCGTTGAGCGGGGTGTGGTGGCCCACGGCCCACTGACCCTCGCCACGGTGGCGTCCGGCCTTGCGGCGGGGCGTGGTGGTCGCAGGCTGTTCCGGGGTGGCGGCCATGACAATACGTCCTTCGGGACTGCGGGAGGGCGGCTCTGAGCGGCACACTCGCGCTGAGGCGCGGCGGTGCGCAGGCGGTTCAGAGGGAAGACGAAGAGCGGCGGTGCTGGGTCTCTCAGCTCGCCGGACAGATGGCGCTGGACATGCGGCCGAGGTCGACGTGGCGTCGACTCACCAAGGCAATTCCAGTTCCAGGCATGACGGAAGCGTGTCACGCACATCTCGGGGCAGTCCACCACTATCCGCTATGTGGACGGCTGGGTCTCGAAGGGTGGGACGATGTGGTGCCGGTCACGGAGTGCCTCATCGACATTACCGACAAATCGCCCGCACAGGGCCCGGAGAGGGAGTGCGAAGAGGGGGCGGTCACTCCACCGCCCCCAGGGGAACACCGACGATCAGGAGGCGTACGCCCCGGGCCACGGACCGGGCGTCGCCACCTCCGGCTCCACCTCGGTCTTCGTGTCGAAGAGCCGGAAGCCGCGGCGCAGGTAGTTGTCCATGGCGTGCGGCCCGTCCTTGGAGCAGGTGTGCAGCCACACCCGCTTCGTCACGGGCCGCTCGGGCCAGCGCTCCGCCAGGTCCCAGGCGCGCGCCACGCCGTAGCTGAGGAGATGACCGCCGATCCGCCGCCCCCGGAACGCGGGGATCAGCCCGAAGTACATGATCTCGACCACGCCGTCGTCCTGCGGGTTCAGCTCGACGTACCCGGCCGGCGTCCCTTTCTCGTACGCCACCCAGGTCTCCGCGCCGGGCCGCTCCAGGACCTCCTGCCACTGGGCGTACGTCAGGCTCAGCCGGTCGGTCCACCGGATGTCCCCGCCCACCGCGGAGTAGAGGAAGCGGCTGAACTCCGGCAGCGGAACCTCGGACCGGACGATGCGGACATCGCCCTCCGGTGCGCGCGCCGGGCGGAGGTCGGCGGGCGAGGTCTGTTCCAGGGACCAGACGGTCACCTCGGTGGTCGGCGCTGCGGGCTGCGGGATGTCGCTCATGACGGCCAGAAAACCATGGAGCCGCACACCGGCGCACAGCGCCCCCTTCAGGTGGCCCGCGCCGCCCCGCGGGCCTCCGCCACCACCGGCGCCAGCGAGTGCGGCAGCAGATCCGCGTCGTGCTCCGGACGGATCACCTCCACCTCCACCCCGTCCCCGAAGCGGTACGGGCGGTGGGCCAGGACCTCCGCCAGATGACGCCGCAGCCGGGAGATCTCGGCGCGGACCGTCACCGTCCGGGTCGCGTCCCCGAAGATGTCCCGCGCCAGCTCCGAGGCCGTCCGCCCCTGCCGGTGCACCGCCAGCGCGTACAGCAGCTCCGCGTGGCGCGGCGAGAGCCGCTGCTTCACGCTGCCCAGCGGCCCGGTCAGATGCACGGCGAGCGCCCGGGGCCGGCTCAGGTCCAGCACCACCCGGCGCGGCGCCCCCCGCACCGTCCCGACGTCGTCCACCTGCACCAGCCAGCCGCCCGGCAGCGGCTCGACCCGGCACATGCCGAGCGAGGGCAGCCACACCGGACCCGGCCGCAACGACTTCGGCAGCGGCAGCCGGTCCACCGGAGGCATGCCGGTCACCGCCGCCAGCCGCCCGTGCACGTCCACCGCCAGCGCCCGCCCGCCGATCCGGCACAGGATCGGCGCGGCCACCGCGCGCAGCCGCTCGATCTCCGCCAGGTGCCGGGTGCGGATCTCGCCCTCGGCGAGCCGGGCCACCGAGTCGACCAGGGCCAGCGTCGCCGGATGGAACGTGGACGCGGGACCGCTGATGTCGACGATCCCGATCAGCCGCCCGTCGCGCGGATCCCGCACCGGGGCCGCCGCACAGGTCCAGCCGTGCAGCGCCCGGATGAAGTGCTCGGCGGAGTGCACCTGGATGGGGACCCGGGCGGCCAGCGCCGTCCCGATCGCGTTCGTCCCGGTCGCCGCCTCGGCCCAGGCCGCGCCCTCCTCCAGGCAGATGTCGTGGGCCCGGCGCAGCACCCCCGTGTTGCCCTGCCGCCACAGCACCCGGCCCTCGGTGTCGGTCACCACCATGATCTGCTGCGCGGCGTCCGCGATCGAGGCCAGTCCCGCCCGCAGCAACGGCATCAGTTCACCGAGCGCCGTGCTGCGCCGCCGGTGCTCGATCTCGTCCGCCTCCAGCAGCTCGCTCTCCGGCGACTGGTCGGGGTCGATTCCGCTGCGCACCACCCGGTCCCAGGAGGCGTCGATCTCCGCCCGGGGCACCACACCGGACGGCTCGCCCGCCAGCCGCGCCTCCCGCGCCCGATGCAGCAACCGGGTGGCCCGGCGGCCCGCCCCCTGGCCCGTCACCCGCGGCACCCCCGCCGAACCTGTCTCCGTCATGGTCCCCGTTCCCCCGAACGCTTCCCGACCCCGACCCCGGCCCATCCTGCCGCTCACCGGCCG
>NZ_QWFA01000119.1 GCF_003501885.1 Streptomyces globisporus | reverse complement strand
GCGGCCACTGCGACGGCTTCCCCACCGTCACCATCACCACCGGCACCCGCACCGCCGATGGGCAGCGCAAGACCATCACCGCGAACTGCCCCGCCTGCCGCGGCACCGGCCACACCACCACCGCCGTCCGCGCTCACACCCGGATCGGGGCGTGAGGGGCATGGCCGACCTGACCCCCACCCCGGACCGTCCCGGCCTCCACGTCAGTAAGCCCTCCCCGAATGCCCCGGCCACCGGCTCGGCCGTCTGCCACTGCGGCGCTACGGCCACCGCCACGGGCGACAACCAGGTGCGTGCTCTGGTCGAGGGCTACACCGCGAACCACGGTTCCGCGCACGGCCGGGCGGGACGCTGACCATGAACACCGCTGCTACTGCGGCGGGCCTGGACCCGGCCACCCTGGGCGATCTGCTCCGGGTGGTCGGGTCTCCCGGCTCCGGGTGGTCGGGGGCGGTGCTGTGGAACAACCACGCCTCCGACCTCTGGCGCTACTTCACGATCTACCTCCGACGCGAAATCGCCCGCCGCGCCGGACTCACCCAGAAAGCCGCACGCGAACAGTCCAAAGTCTCCTTCGGAAAGGTCGCGGAGTACCAGAAGCGCGGAGCCGTCCACTTCCACGCGGTCATTCGCTTCGACGGACCCGACGGCCCGGACACCCCGCCCCCGGCCTGGGCGACCCTCGGCCTCCTGGACGACGCGATCCGCGCCGCCGCCGCCCGGGTTGAAGTCGTCGTGCCGGCCGTTCCGGAAGCCGGGATCCGCGACGGCTGGACTCTGCGGTGGGGCACGCAGCTCCGACATCCAACACAACCGCGAAACCGCCCGCGAACACCGCGCCGACCTCGAAGCGCTCGACGGACCGGAGGTGTGGGCATGAAACGGCCTCTCCCCGACCGCTACCTGACCCCGATCGATCTCGCCGACCTCCTGGGCGTCCCGATCGAGACGGTCTACCAGTGGCGCCGCAAGGACACCGGCCCCCGCGGCTTCCGCGTCGGCCGACACCTCCGCTACGACCCCGAAGACGTCCGCGCCTGGGTCGCCACCCTCATGGACAAGGAAGCCGCCTGATGGCCGGACACATCCAAGATCGCTGGTACAAGACCGAACCCGGACCGGGGGGCAAGCTCGTACGCGTCAAGACCGACCGCCACGGCATCGGCCTGCGCTACCGCGCTCGCTACATCGGCCCCGACGGCTCCGAGAAGTCCAAGAGCTTCCCCGACAAGCAGAAGCGCAAGGCTGAGACCTGGCTGTCCAACGTGGAAGCCGACATGTCCCGTGGCGACTACATCGCGCCCGAGGCAGGCAAGGTCACCTTCGAGCAGTACGCGACGCGGTGGATGAAGACGCAGATGACAGACCCGGCGACCCGCGAAGCCGTCGAGATGCGGTTGAGGCTGCACGCTCTCCCGCACATCGGTAAGCGGCCCATCGGGTCGTTCAACCCGACGCACCTTCGCCTTTGGATGCGGGGCCTAGAAGACGCGGGCCTGTCCGCCGCATACCGGCGCGGGATCTTCGCGCACGTATCGACGGTCTTCACGGCCGCAGTCGAGGACCGAGTCATCCGGGCGAATCCGTGCTCGGCGCGATCGGTCAAGGCTCCCCGTCTCGATCCC
This sequence comes from Streptomyces globisporus, assembly GCF_003501885.1. Lineage (GTDB taxonomy): Bacteria > Actinomycetota > Actinomycetes > Streptomycetales > Streptomycetaceae > Streptomyces > Streptomyces globisporus_D. Next base: position 31,108 of record NZ_QWFA01000119.1, on the reverse strand, counting down.
CGAAAGATCAAGCCTTGGCCCGCCGAGCGCGTCAAGACTGTTCGGGAAGCTCTGCCGGAGAAGTACCGCGCGATGGTGGACCCCGCTGCCGGATGCGGTCTTCGTCAGGGGGAGGTGTTCGGGCTAGCGGTTGAGGACGTGGACTTCCTCGGTGGCGTCCTCCACGTGGTCCGGCAAGTCAAGCTGCTCCGCGGGCGGCCCGTCTTCGCTCCGCCCAAGGGAGGGAAGGAGCGGGATGTTCCTCTGCCCGAGTCCATCGCCTTCGGGCTGGCTGGCCACCTGACGCGGATGCCTGCTGTCGAGGTGACGTTGCCGTGGAAGACGTTGGACGGCCCGCCCGTTACTGCGGCGCTGATCTTCCGTAGCCCTGAGGGTCACGCGCTGAACCGCAACAAGTTCAACGACCGCCAGTGGCGGCCCGCCCTACGTGGTGCTGGTGTGGCTGAGGGGCGGGACAACGGGATGCACGCGCTGCGACACTTCTATGCGTCGGTGCTCCTGGACGCGGGGGAGAGCATCAAGGCCTTGAGCGAGTACCTGGGGCATCACGACCCCGGTTTCACGCTGCGGACCTACACCCACCTGATGCCGTCGAGTGAGACTCGTACGCGCGCCGCTGTCGACGCAGTCTGGGCCGCCCCGGTTACCGATGACGGCCCGGAGACGGCNCGATGGTCTTGTAGTCGCAGTTGAGAATGTTCGCGCGGTGGCCTTCGCTGTTCATCCAGCCCTCCATCACGGCCTGGGCGTCCGCCTGACCGCGAGCGATGTTCTCCGCCGCCAGCCCCTGGACGCCCGCCTGCGCGGCCCGGTCCCAGGGGGTGTCGCCGTCCGGGTCGGTGTGGTCGAAGAAGCCCCGGGCCGCCATGTCCTCGCTGAAGTTCTGGGCGAGCGAGGTCAGCGGGGCGCTGGTGGACAGCGGGGAGCAGCCGACCTTCGCGCGCTCCTGGTTCACCAGGGCCAGCACCTCGCTGCGTGCGGAGGCGTCGGTCGGGGAAGGGCTCGGCTTCTTGCTGGGCGGCGGAGCCGCGGAGGTCTTCGGCGGCGCCGGGGCCTTGCTCGCCGGGGCGGAGCTCCTTTCCGGGGCCGAGGTGGGGGCCTTCGACTTCTTCGACGGGGTGGCGGCCGGCTTCTTCGACGCGGAGGGCGCGGCTGATTTCGACGGCGTCTTCGAGGGCGAGGCGGAGGGCGTCTTGGACGGGGTCTCGGAAGGCGTCTTCGACGGCGACTTGCTTGGCGCCTCGGGACGTTCGCTGCCCCGGCTTGCGGGGGAGGAGGACCGGTCGGCCGGCGCGGTGGAGCTGCCGCCCTGCGTCAGCAGATCCGGAGCGCCGCCGGTGCGCACCTGGTCGGAAGCGGTGGGGGCGCCGGTGGTGTACGTCTCGTCGCCGGGGATCAGGCCCGAGGCGACGGCCACCGCTCCGACGGCCACGGCCGCCGAGACGCCGAGGAGCCCGGTCCGGATCGGCACGGCGGACTTCTTCCGGCGCGTGCCCCGGCGCCGGGAAGCGGCCCCGGCCGCGGGTTCTTCAGCGGCGGGGCCTGCGGCGGATCGTCGGTGGCGTCCCATGCGCTGTGCCTTCCTGATACTCCGGACGCCGCCTGCGACGTCACGCGATTGCCCCGTTTGCTGAACGGCCCTGATGATCGAATGCGATAGGCCGGGGAGCGAATACCGCTTGATCGACTTTCCGTCGACGCCCGTCCGATACTCACCCGATCGAGTGAGGCTGTTGCGACGGGACTGTAGCCCATGGGCGAAAGGGGGCGGCGTGCTTCTTGAGCAATTGGCCGGTTAGCGTTCGGGCATGAACGAAGAAGCACGCCTCGTCGTCTGGGTACGCGGCCGAGTACAGCAAGTAGGCTTCCGTTGGTTCACCAGGGCAAACGCTTTGGAGATCGGCGGGCTCATCGGGTTCGCCCTCAATCTCGACGACGGCAGGGTGCAGATCGTGGCCGAGGGCCGGCGTGAGAATTGCCACCGTCTGCTGGAGTGGCTGCGGTCCGACGACACACCCGGGCGCGTGGACGGAGTCACTGAGATCTGGGACACCCCGCGCGGCGGCTACGACGGATTCGCCATCCGCTGATCCCGCCCGGAGCGAGTGCTTCCGATCCGCTCCGTGAACGCCGCGCGCCGAACGGTCACCGGAACGTCCGCTCGGCCCCCGCACCCGAAATGACCTGCGACGGGAGCCGACGGCGGCCGGTTGTTGCCAGAAGCGGAATGTCATGCAAGGCTGCGGCATTGACGAAGATCCGCGCACCCCTCGGGGTCCCGCAGGAGAGCCGCGCCGCATGATCGTCCGGCCGCGCGCCCCCGGGACACCCGGGTGCACAGCGTGTGATCGTGTTGACCGTCAAACTTTTTGGTGAGACGCTGAAAACCCCGCGCACCTTAGCTGTTCGGTAGAGCTGATTAGCAGCAGAACCGCAGTGGTGACAGAGCCCTGCCGAGCACCGCGGGTGCGATCCCCTGACGACCCACACCGCATCGGTCGGTCACTCATTGTGGAGGACCATCCATCATGGCAAAGGCGCTTCTCGGTTACGTCGGCGGTTCCGACCCGCGACTCCTCGCCGAGATGCGACGGCTCCAGCAGCGCGTCCAGGACCTGGAATCCGAGCTCACCCGGATCCAGGACGAGAACGACGCGCTCAACGCCGCCGCCCAGCACCAGGAGTCGCTGCTCGACAGCATCGACATCGACGTACCCCAGGGCGAGCCTGCACTGACCTGACCGTCACGGCCCTTTCGGGCCGGTCGGGCCGGGCACGCTCAGTAGCCTAGGAATCTCTCTGATCCGTCCTGCGTCACGGATCGCCGTCCCCGAACACCGGGGTCCCCGCACTACGGGGATGTCGATGTCCGGTCATACGACGATGCACGGCGTGGGCCACAGCTGCATGAACGGCGACGCGGGCTGCACCGCGACGTCATCAAGATTCACAGGGACGCTTCGGCGTCCCTTTTTCTTTGCCCGACGGCCACCCCCGGACCCGCCCCCCTTCGCTTACCGTCTGATGTGCCCTGCACCTTCATCAGCGAAACCGAGAGCGAAAGGTAGAGTCCGGCGGCGTGCACCTCAAGGCCCTGACCCTGCGTGGTTTCAAATCGTTCGCGTCCGCCACCACCCTGCGGTTCGAACCGGGGATCACCTGCGTCGTCGGACCCAATGGATCCGGGAAATCCAATGTGGTGGACGCGCTCTCCTGGGTCATGGGGGAACAAGGGGCCAAATCCCTGCGCGGCGGCAAGATGGAAGACGTGATCTTCGCCGGGACGACCGGGCGGCCGCCGCTCGGGCGTGCGGAAGTGTCGCTGACCATCGACAATTCCGACGGCGCATTGCCCATCGAGTACGCCGAAGTGACGATCACTCGGATCATGTTCCGCAATGGCGGCAGCGAATACCAGATCAACGGTGACACCTGCCGGCTGCTCGACATCCAGGAACTCCTCTCCGACTCCGGTATCGGCCGCGAGATGCACGTCATCGTGGGGCAGGGCCAGTTGGACTCCGTCCTGCACGCCGACCCGATGGGCCGCCGGGCCTTCATCGAGGAAGCCGCGGGCGTGCTCAAGCACCGCAAGCGGAAAGAGAAGGCGCTGCGGAAGCTGGACGCGATGGGTGCCAACCTGGCCCGGGTCCAGGACCTCACCGACGAACTGCGCCGCCAGCTCAAACCGCTCGGCCGGCAGGCCGCCGTCGCCCGCCGGGCCGCCGTCATCCAGGCCGACCTGCGCGACGCCCGTCTCCGGCTCCTCGCCGACGACCTGGTGACCCTGCGGGACGCGCTGCGCGACGAGATCGCCGACGAGGCGGAGCTGAAGAAGCGCAAGGACGCGGCCGAGGCCGAGCTGAAGACGGCCCTTCTCCGCGAGGCGGAGCTGGAGGGCGAGGTGCGCCGGCTCGCGCCCCGGCTCCAGCGCGCCCAGCAGACCTGGTACGAGCTGTCGCAGCTCGCCGAGCGGGTCCGCGGCACGGTCTCCCTGGCCGACGCCCGGGTCCGCAGCGCCTCCGAGGCGCCGGCCGAGGAGCGCCGCGGCCGCGACCCCGAGGACCTGGAGCGCGAGGCGGCCCGGATCCGCGAGCAGGAGGCGGAGCTGACGGCGGCCCTGGAAGCGGCCGAACACGCGCTGGAGGACACGGTTGCCCACCGCGCCGACCTGGAACGCGAGCTGGCCGCCGAGGAGCGCCGGCTCAAGGACGCGGCCCGCGCCATTGCCGACCGGCGCGAAGGGCTCGCCCGGCTGAACGGCCAGGTCAACGCGGCCCGCAGCCGGGCGGGTTCGGCCCAGGCCGAGATCGACCGGCTGGCAGCCTCCCGTGACGAGGCCCAGGAGCGCGCGGTCGCCGCCCAGGAGGAGTACGAGCAGCTCAAGGCGGAGGTCGAAGGGCTGGACGGCGTCGACGAGGAGCTGACCGCCCGCCACGAGGAGGCCAAGCGGGCCCTGGCCGGGGCCCAGGCCGCCCACAGCGCGGCCCGCGACGAAGCCACCGCCGCCGAGCGCAGGCGGGCGGCGGTCGCGGCCCGGCACGAGGCGCTGGCCCTGGGCCTCCGCCGCAAGGACGGCACGGGCGCGCTCCTCGGCGCCCGGGACCGGCTGGCCGGACTCCTCGGCCCCGCCGCCGAACTGCTGAGCGTCGAGCCGGGGTACGAGATCCCGGTCGCGGCAGCCCTGGGCACGGCGGCGGACGCGGTGGCCGTCACGGACCCGGCCACGGCGGCCGACGCGATCAGGCTCCTGCGCGAACGGGACGCGGGGCGGGCGGCGATGCTGCTGGGCGGGGGGCCGGATGCGGCCCCGGTTGCCGCGGAGGGCCGGGCCCATCAGGTACCGGGTCAGCCCGGTGAGCACGTCCCCGCGCCTGAGGGGTCCGGCGAGCGGGCGCCCGTACCCGGACAGTCCGGTGAGCACGTGCCCGCGCCGGAGCAGTCCGGCGAGCGGGCGCCTGTACGGGGCGAAGCCCCGCACTCCGCGCCCGCCGTGCTGCCCGGCCAGGGCGGCGCTCCCGGTGAGCCCGCGCCCGCCGTCGGCCCCGGCCCTGCCTCGGGCCTCGCCCCGACAGGCCCCGGTGAGCCCTCGCCCGCCACCGCCGTTCTCCGCGACGGCCACGCGGAGACAGCCACCGCCACTGCGCTCGCCGTCGCCGATCTCGTGCGTGGGCCCGCCGCGCTCGTCGGGGCCGTCCGGCGGCTCGTCGCGGGCATGGTGGTCGTCGCGACGCTGGAGGACGCCGAGACGCTGGTCGCCGCGGAACCCGGGCTGACCGCGGTGACCGGGGAGGGGGACGTGCTCTCCGCCCACTTCGCGCACGGCGGGTCGGCCGGGGCGCCCAGCCTGCTGGAGGTCCAGGCATCCGTCGACGAGGCCGCCGCCGAGCTGGCCGAACTGGCCGTGCGGTGCGAGGAACTGGCCGAGGCCCAGCGCCTGGCGGGGGAGCGGCGCACGGAGCAGGCCGCGCTCGTCGAGGAGCTGGGGGAGCGCCGCCGGGCGGCCGAGCGGGAGAAATCCGGGTTCGCCCAGCAGCTCGGGCGGCTCGCCGGGACGGCCCGGAGCGCGGCGGGCGAGGCCGAGCGCATGACCGCCTCCGCCGCCCGCGCCCAGGAGGCCCTGGAGCGGGCGACCGAGGAGGCCGAGGAGCTGGCCGAACGGCTGCTGGTCGCCGAGGAGACGCCGGCCGAGGAGGAGCCCGACACCTCCGTGCGGGACCGGCTCGCCGCCGACGGGGCCAACGCCCGCCAGACCGAGATGGAAGCCCGGCTCCAGGCCCGTACGCACGAGGAGCGGGTCAAGGCGCTGGCCGGGCGCGCCGATTCGCTGGACCGGGCCGCCCGGACCGAACGCGAGGCCCGCGCCCGTGCCGAACAGCGCCGGGCCCGGCTGCGGTACGAGGCCGAGGTCGCCGGCGCCGTCGCCTCGGGCGCCCGTCAGCTGCTGGCGCACGTCGAGGTGTCCCTCGTACGGGCCGACGAGGAGCGGACGTCCGCCGAGGCGGCGAAGGGCGAACGCGAGCGTGAACTGGCCGTCGAGCGCGACCGGGGCCGGGAGCTGAAGGGCGAGCTGGACAAGCTCACCGACTCGGTCCACCGGGGCGAGGTGCTGGGAGCGGAGAAGCGGCTGCGGATCGAGCAGCTGGAGACGAAGGCCTTGGAGGAGCTGGGCGTGGAACCCGCGGGGCTGGTCTCCGAGTACGGGCCCGACCAGCTCGTACCGCCGTCGCCCGCCGCCGAGGGCGAGGAGCTGCCGGAGGACCCGGAGCACCCGCGCAATCAGCCGAGGCCGTACCGGCGGCCCGAGCAGGAGAAGCGGCTGCGGTCGGCCGAACGGGCGTACCAGCAACTCGGGAAGGTGAATCCGCTCGCGCTGGAGGAGTTCTCGGCGCTGGAGGAACGGCACAAGTTCCTGTCCGAGCAGCTTGAAGACCTGAAGAAGACCCGGGCCGATCTGCTTCAGGTGATCAAGGAGGTCGACGAGCGGGTCGAGCAGGTTTTCACCGAGGCTTACCACGACACCGCCCGGCAGTTCGAGGGCGTCTTCTCGCGGCTCTTCCCCGGCGGCGAGGGCCGGCTCATCCTCACCGACCCGGACAACATGCTCACCACCGGCGTGGATGTCGAGGCGCGCCCACCGGGCAAGAAGGTGAAGCGGCTCTCCCTGCTGTCGGGCGGCGAGCGGTCCCTGACGGCGGTGGCGCTGCTGGTCTCGATCTTCAAGGCCCGGCCCAGTCCGTTCTACGTGATGGACGAGGTCGAGGCCGCGCTCGACGACACCAATCTGCAGCGGCTGATCCGGATCATGGAGGAGCTCCAGGAGAGCTCGCAGCTGATCGTGATCACCCACCAGAAGCGGACGATGGAGGTCGCCGACGCGCTGTACGGCGTGTCCATGCAGGGCGACGGGGTCTCGAAGGTCATCAGCCAGCGGCTGCGCTGAGTCTTTACCGAATCATCAGAGGTTCAAGGCACCTTTTGCCCACCCCGGGGTACACGGCACCGGACCCGCTGTTTGACTTCGATTCTTGAACGCATAACCTCTGCGAAGTTGATTTGGCCTTCAAGTGGTGGCGAGCCGGATGGTGTGCGCCACTGGGAAGGCTCACACCCCACGTCTGACCCCCGGCCAGGCATCAGGAGTTCACGTGACCAGCAGCACAGCGAACGGACCCGAGTCCGGGGCGAGGGTGGCCCACCCGGAGCACCTCGGCCATGTCATCTTCATCACCGCGGCAGCGGCGATGGGCGGCTTCCTCTTCGGCTACGACAGCTCCGTCATCAACGGCGCCGTCGAAGCGATCCGCGACCGGTACGACATCGGTTCCGGAACGCTCGCCCAGGTCATCGCCATCGCGCTGATCGGCTGTGCGATCGGCGCCGCCACGGCGGGCCGGATCGCGGACCGGATCGGCCGCATCCGCTGCATGCAGATCGCCTCGGTGCTCTTCACCGCCAGCGCGATCGGCTCCGCGCTGCCGTTCGCGCTCTGGGACCTGGCGATGTGGCGCATCATCGGCGGCTTCGCCATCGGTATGGCCTCCGTGATCGGCCCGGCCTACATCGCCGAGGTCTCCCCGCCCGCCTACCGCGGCCGGCTCGGCTCCTTCCAGCAGGCCGCGATCGTCATCGGCATCGCCGTCTCCCAGCTGGTCAACTACGCCGTCCTGCAGATCGCCGACGGCGACCAGCGCGGCGAGATCCTGGGCCTGGAGGCCTGGCAGTGGATGCTCGGCGTGATGGTCGTCCCGGCCATCCTGTACGGGCTCCTCTCCTTCGCCATCCCCGAGTCCCCGCGCTTCCTCATCTCGGTAGGCAAGAAGGCCGAGGCCCGGAAGATCCTCGAAGAGGTCGAGGGCGACAAGATCGACCTCGACGCGCGCGTGACCGAGATCGAGACGGCCATGCACCGCGAGCACAAGTCCTCCTTCAAGGACCTGCTCGGCAACCGCTTCTTCTTCCTGCCGATCGTCTGGGTCGGCATCGGCCTCTCGATGTTCCAGCAGCTCGTCGGCATCAACGTGGCGTTCTACTACTCGGCGACGCTGTGGCAGTCCGTCGGCATCGACCCGACCGACTCGTTCTTCTACTCGTTCACCACCTCGATCATCAACATCATCGGCACGGTGATCGCGATGGTGCTGGTCGACCGGGTGGGCCGCAGGCCGCTCGCCCTCGTCGGCTCCGTCGGTATGGCGGTCGCGCTCGCCGTCGAGGCCTGGGCCTTCTCCGCCGACCTGGTCGACGGCAAGCTCCCCACCGCCCAGGGCGCCACCGCGCTGGTCGCCGCCCACGTCTTCGTGCTCTTCTTCGCCCTGTCGTGGGGTGTCGTCGTCTGGGTCTTCCTGGGCGAGATGTTCCCGAACCGCCTGCGCGCCGCCGCCCTCGGTGTCGCCGTCTTCGCGCAGTGGATCGCCAACTGGGCGATCACCGCCAGCTTCCCGAGCCTGGCCGACTGGAACCTCTCGGGGACCTACATCATCTACGCCTGCTTCGCCGTGCTCTCGATCCCCTTCGTGCTCAAGTTCGTGAAGGAGACCAAGGGCAAAACGCTGGAGGAGATGGGCTGACCCTCCCCCCCCCGGTACCGGAGGAGACGGGCTCATCCCCGCTGCCCCTCTCCTCTTCACCGGCGGCCCCGGCTCACCCTCGAGCCGGGGCCGCCGGCCTTTCCCGGGCCAGGGCCCCGCAGAACAGCCGCAGGCTCCGCCACCCCTCCTCCACCGGCATCCCGCCGCACAGCGGATGCAGCACCAGGCTCTCCGCCCCCAGGCCCGCGAGCTCGTCCGGCGTCACGATCCGGTACACCCCCTCCTCGCGCAGCTCCGCCACCGTCGTCGCCGCCGATCGCACCGCCGAGCGGATGTCCTTGGACTGCCAGGAGGCGTACGTCCGCGCCTCGTGCAGCAGGTGCTCCCCGTACAGCGCCCACGTCCTCTCCGGGTCCTCGGAGACATGCAGCAGCGGGGTGCGCTCCGCGGGCATCATGCAGAAGCCCTCCGTCCCGTGGGCCACACACTGCTCCCGGTAGTACGCCTCCAGCTCCGGCAGATGCGCGCTCGGGAACAACGGCAGCCCCAGCCGGGCCGCCCGCCGCGCCGCCGCCCGCGAGCTGCCGCCGACCAGCAGCATCGGGTGCGGTCGCGTGTACGGGCGCGGGGTGACGCGTACGGTACGGCCCCGGTACGGGAACGGTTCCCCGGTCCACGCCGCCACCAGCGTCTCCAGCAGCTCGTCCTGGAGCCTGCCGCGCCGGCCCCACTCGACCCCGGCCCGCTCGTACTCCTCCGGGCGGTAGCCGATCCCCGCCACCGTCACCAGCCGGCCCGCGCTCAGCAGGTCCAGCACCGCGACGTCCTCGGCGAGCCGCAGTGGATCGTGCAGCGGCCCGATGATCGCCGAGACGGTCACCGCGATCCGGCGGGTGGCGCCGAAGACCGCTCCGGCGAAGGTGAACGGGGAGGGCAGCCAGGAGTTCGCCACCCCGTGGTGCTCCTCGGTCTGCACCGTGTCGACGCCGTGCTCGTCCGCGTACGCCGCCATCTCCAGGGCGGCGCGGTAGCGGGCCGAGAGCGATACAGGGGTGGCGTCGGGCTCGACGAGATTGAACCGGACCACTGTGAAGGCCATCGGGGGCGTCCCTTCGCCGGAGCGGGCAGGCGGGCTGCTGTACGGGCAGTCGGGCGGGCGCACCGTACCTGACGAGGCGTCAGAAGGGTAGGGGCTCACCTCCGCATTGCGGCCAAAAGGTGCATAGGGGGCAGGCGGATCGCCGGGGGTCTGCCGGGGCAGCGCCCGCGGGACGACCGTGGCCGATACTGGACGGGTTATGGAACTCGTCGAAATCGTCATCCTCGCTGTAGTCATCGCCCTGGTCGCTGTCGGCCTGGTCGGCGGGCTCGTGGTCGGCAGCCGCAAGAAGAAGCAGCTGCCGCCCCCACCGCCGAGCACGCCGACCATCACCCCTCCCGCCGAACCGCAGGTCGGCGAGGAGGCCGAGACGCCGCGCGACGAAGCGCGGCGCACCATCGACGACGTCGGCCTCCCGGACGCCACCGCGCCCGTGGAGGAGGAGGCTCCGGTCGCCGAGGCCCCCGAGGCCCCCGCGCTGGAGGTCCCCGAGCCCACCGCCGGCCGGCTCGTCCGCCTGCGCGCCCGCCTCGCCCGCTCGCAGAACTCGCTCGGCAAGGGGCTCCTCACCCTGCTCTCCCGGGACAACCTCGACGAGGACACCTGGGAGGAGATCGAGGACACCCTCCTCACCGCCGACGTCGGCGTCGCCCCCACCCAGGAACTGGTCGAGCGGCTCCGCGAGCGCGTCCGCGTGCTCGGCACCCGCACCCCCGAAGAGCTGCGCTCCCTGCTCCGCGAGGAGCTGATCACCCTCCTCGGCCCGGACTTCGACCGCGAGGTCAGGACCGAGGGCGGCGCGGAGACCCCCGGCGTCGTCATGGTCGTCGGCGTCAACGGCACCGGCAAGACCACCACCACCGGCAAGCTGGCCCGGGTGCTCGTCGCCGACGGCCGCAGCGTGGTGCTCGGCGCGGCCGACACCTTCCGCGCCGCCGCCGCCGACCAGCTCCAGACCTGGGGCGAGCGCGTCGGAGCCCGTACGGTCCGGGGCCCCGAGGGCGGCGACCCGGCGTCGATCGCCTACGACGCGGTCAAGGAAGGCATCGCCGAGGGTGCGGACGTCGTGCTCATCGACACCGCGGGCCGGCTGCACACCAAGACCGGGCTCATGGACGAGCTGGGCAAGGTCAAGCGCGTCGTGGAGAAGCACGGCCCGCTCGACGAGGTGCTGCTCGTCCTCGATGCCACCACCGGGCAGAACGGACTCGTCCAGGCCCGGGTGTTCGCGGAGGTCGTGGACATCACCGGCATCGTCCTCACCAAGCTCGACGGCACCGCCAAGGGCGGCATCGTCATCGCGGTCCAGCGCGAGCTGGGCGTACCGGTGAAGCTGATCGGCCTCGGCGAGGGTCCGGACGACCTCGCCCCGTTCGAGCCGGGAGCCTTCGTGGACGCCCTGATCGGCGACTGAACCGCCCCGCGATCCGGTACGGCGGACGGGCGGCGGCTCCTTGGGGGAGCCCGCCGCCCGTCCGCCGTTTCCGTGACCTCTACGAGTTCCGTGACCTCTACGAGCGGTGGCAGACGTACGCCAGGGTCCCCAGCAGCAGCCGCGCCTGCGGGGGAGCCGCCGCCGTGTCCAGCACCGGGGGCCGCAGCCAGCGGACCGGGCCGAGGCCGCCGAGGTCGGACGGCGGGGCGGTGATGTGCGTCCCCGGGCCCAGGGCGCGCAGATCCAGGCCCGCGTCGTCCCAGCCCATCCGGTAGAGCAGCCCGGGCAGCTCGGCCGCGGCCCCGGGGGCGACGAAGAACTGCGCCCGCCCGGTCGGCGTCACCGTGACCGGGCCCAGCGGCAGCCCCATCCGCTCCATCCGCACCAGCGCCCGCCGCCCGGCCTGCTCCGCGACGTCCAGGACGTCGAAGGAGCGGCCCACCGGCAGCAGCATCGCGGCGCCCGGTGTCTGAGCCCAGGCGTCCGCCGCGCGGTCCAGGCCGGTGCCCGCCGGGACCTCCCCGGCGAAACCCAAGGGGTGGGCGCCGGGGGAGGGGCACACCGGATCGCCGCACGAGCAGGAGCCGGCCTGGGCCCGTGCTCCGGGCGCCACCGCCCAGCCCCACAGCCCTGTGTACTCGGCCACCGCCGTGCCCTCGGTGCCGCGGTGGCGTCGCCGCGCACCGGATCGCATCTCCCGGATGCCGCCGATCGTGAAGCCCATGCCCCCTCCAACGGGTACGGCTCGCCGGTGGTTACGACCCGCGTCGCTCGGGTAACCCTCCGTCGCTGCTACTCGATCGAGTGGCGTGCGCGGTGGTGCAAAAGGGAGTGCGACACGGTGTGCGCGCCCCCGAGTGCTTCCGTGTGCTCGCCCTCGGTCCTGATCCCTCAAGTCAAGCGCGCGCAGCGGCAGTCGGGTTCATTCGAAGGGGTGGCGAATGGTGGCGTTTCCTCAATCCCCCTCGCGAGAGGGGTGATCGTAGGATTACCGTCGGTACACGGACTCTGGGAGTATGTGCACCCACGGGTATGCCGCAGGCAACCCGATTTCCTGTTCGAGGGCGTCCAACTCCCGTACGGACAGCACCGATGCACGGCATTCTGATAAGGGTTCGCGCGATGAGGTTTCAGCGGGATGGGGGCGTTCCAGTGAGTGGCAGCGGCGCAGGCGACACGGATGCCGGCAAGCGTCCCAACGAGGAGCTGGGCTCGTGGTTCGTGCGCAGTGGCTGGTCCAAGGGCGAGCTGGCACGCCAGGTCAACCGGCGGGCCCGGCAGATGGGCGCCCACCACATCAGCACCGACACCTCCCGGGTGCGGCGCTGGCTCGACGGCGAGCAGCCGCGGGAGCCGATCCCGCGCATCCTCTCCGAGCTGTTCTCGGAGCGCTTCGGCGCCGTCGTCGCCGTCGAGCAGCTCGGGCTGCGCACCGCACACCAGTCACCGTCGGTGGCCGGGGTCGACCTCCCCTGGGCCGGCCCGCAGACGGTCGCCCTGCTCAGCGAGTTCCCCCGCAGCGACCTGATGCTCGCCCGGCGCGGCTTCCTCGGCAGCTCGCTGGCGCTGGCCGCGGGCCCCGCGCTCATCGAGCCGATGCAGCGCTGGCTGGTCCCCGTCCCCGTACAGGGAACCGGCGAACCGGAGGCCCCGGCCGCCGACCACCGCCCCTCCAAACTCTCCCGGCCCGAGCTGGACCTGCTGGAGTCGACCACCGCGATGTTCCGGCAGTGGGACGCCCAGTGCGGCGGCGGACTGCGCCGCAAGGCCGTCGTCGGACAGCTGCACGAGGTCACCGACCTGCTCCAGGAGCCCCAGCCCGGCCCCACTGCCCAGCGGCTCTTCCGCTGCGCCGCCGAACTGGCCGAGCTGGCGGGCTGGATGAGCTACGACGTCGGCCTCCAGCCCACCGCCCAGAAGTACTTCGTGCTCGCTCTGCACGCCGCCAAGGAGGCCGGGGACAAACCGCTCGGCAGCTACATCCTCTCCAGCATGAGCCGCCAGATGATCCACCTGGGCCGCCCCGACGACGCCCTGGAGCTGATCCACCTCGCGCAGTACGGCAGCCGCGACTGCGCCACCTCCCGGACCCAGGCCATGCTGTATGCGATGGAGGCCCGCGCCTACGCCAACATGGGCCAGCCCAGCAAGTGCAAGCGGGCCGTCCGGATGGCCGAGGACACCTTCCTGGACGCCGGACTCGACGGCGAGCCCGAGCCCGACTGGATCCGCTTCTTCTCCGAGGCCGAGCTGAACGGCGAGAACGCCCACTCCTACCGCGACCTGGCCTATGTCGCCGGCCGCAGCCCCACCTACGCCTCGCTCGCCGAGCCCGTCATGGAGAAGGCCGTCGAACTCTTCGGCGAGGACGACGAGCACCAGCGCTCCTACGCGCTCAACCTCATCGGCATGGCCACCGTCCATCTCCTCCAGCGCGAGCCGGAGCAGTCCACCGTGCTCGCCGGCCAGGCCCTGAAGATCGCCAAGAAGGTCCGCTCCGAGCGGGTGAACACCCGCCTGCGCAAGACCGTCGACACCGCTGCCAGGGACTTCGGCGATGTCGCCGACGTCGCCCGGCTCACCGAGCTGCTCCACGAACAGCTGCCGGAGACCGCCGAAGCGGTCTGACCGGCACCCCGAGGCCCCGGCCGCGGCGCCCCTTCCGTACACCCCGACTCGGCTCCCCCATCGCCTGGTCACACGGAGGGTCGCCGTGGCCGGTTTCGTGCTTTCCGGGCCGAAGGACTGCCCCAGTGGCGTTTCAACCGCACCGTATGCGGCGTGCGCTGCATGGTAGGCAGCGCACCGGACGCGCCACCCCGGATTCATTCGGCCGTAACACGCGATCCCTCTTCGTCACGCTCGCGAAACATCGTGCGGCATCCCATGAAACGGCCCTCCGTCAACCTCGTGGCTCATAACCGGCCCGCACCTGTTCCCCCAGTGGTCCCGCAGCATTCCCCCGCACGCCGCGGCCGCACCGACGACGAGGAGACGCCGATGCCCCCAGGCATCACGACGCTTGCCGCAGACGCCCCTGAGCTGTCTGCCGCCAACACCGGGTTCATGCTCATCTGCACGGCCCTGGTGATGCTCATGACCCCCGGCCTGGCCTTCTTCTACGGAGGCATGGTCCGCGTCAAGAGCACCCTCAACATGCTGATGATGAGCTTCATCAGCCTCGGGATCGTCACGGTCCTGTGGGTGCTCTACGGATTCAGCCTGGCCTTCGGCTCCGACGTCGGCTCGGTCATCGGCTGGAGTTCCGAGTACGTCGGCCTCAGCGGGATCGGCGTCACCGAACTCTGGGACGGCTACACCATCCCGGTGTACGTCTTCGCCGCCTTCCAGCTGATGTTCGCCGTCCTCACCCCGGCCCTGATCAGCGGTGCGCTCGCCGACCGCGTGAAGTTCACCGCGTGGGCGCTGTTCATCGTCCTCTGGGTCACCGTCGTCTACTTCCCCGTCGCCCACTGGGTCTGGGGCTCCGGCGGCTGGCTCTTCGAGATGGGCGTCATCGACTTCGCCGGTGGTACGGCCGTCCACATCAACGCCGGTGCCGCCGCCCTCGGCGTCATCCTGGTCATCGGCAAGCGCATCGGCTTCAAGAAGGACCCGATGCGGCCTCACAGCCTGCCGCTCGTCATGCTCGGCGCGGCCCTCCTGTGGTTCGGCTGGTTCGGCTTCAACGCCGGATCCTGGCTCGGCAACGACGACGGCGTCGGCGCGGTCATGTTCCTGAACACCCAGGTCGCCACCGCCGCCGCGGTCCTCGGCTGGCTGATCTACGAGAAGCTGCGCCACGGCTCCTTCACCACCCTCGGCGCCGCCTCCGGCGCGGTCGCCGGCCTCGTCGCCATCACCCCGGCGGGCGGCTCCGTCTCCCCGCTCGGCGCGATCGCGATCGGCGTCATCGCCGGTGTCCTGTGCGCCATGGCGGTCGGCCTCAAGTACAAGTTCGGCTACGACGACTCCCTGGACGTCGTCGGCGTCCACCTCGTCGGCGGCATCATCGGCTCCATCCTGGTCGGCTTCTTCGCCACCGGAGGCGTCCAGTCCGACGCCGCGGGCCTCTTCTACGGCGGCGGTGTGGACCAGCTCGGCAAGCAGGTCGTCGGCGTCGTCGCGGTCCTTGCGTACTCTCTCGTCGTCTCCGCGGTCATCGCCCTGGCGATCCACAAGACGATCGGGATGCGGGTCTCCGAGGACGACGAGATCTCCGGCATCGACCAGGTCGAGCACGCCGAGACGGCGTACGACTTCAGCGGCGCCGGCGGCGGCTCGGTCTCCCGCACCACCGCACCCGCCCCCGACACGACGGCAGCACCGAAGGCAAAGAAGGTGGACGCATGAAGCTCATCACCGCGGTCGTGAAGCCCCACCGGCTGGACGAGATCAAGGAGGCCCTCCAGGCCTTCGGCGTCCAGGGGCTCACCGTCACCGAGGCCAGCGGTTACGGGCGGCAGCGCGGCCACACCGAGGTCTACCGGGGCGCCGAGTACACCGTCGACCTGGTCCCCAAGATCCGCATCGAGGTCCTGGTCGAGGACGAGGACGCCGAACAGCTCATCGAGGTCGTCGTCAAGGCCGCCCGGACCGGCAAGATCGGTGACGGCAAGGTCTGGAGCGTCCCGGTCGACACCGCCGTCCGGGTACGGACCGGCGAACGCGGCCCGGACGCCCTCTGACCGACGGCCCACGAACGGAAGGCAACTGGGTGACGAGTACCGAAGTGACCACCGAAACCGAAGGCTCGGGACCCAGCGGCTACGCGGCGGCCCGGCTGCGCCTCCTCCAGCAGGAGGCGCGGTCCGGGCCGCCGCGCCGTGCGGCCCTCGCCCGCCTCACCGACGACTGGCTCACCGGCCTGTTCACCGCCGCCGCCGAACGGGCCGGGGTGCGGGGCGCGGCCCTCGTCGCCGTCGGCGGCTACGGCCGGGGCGAGCTCTCCCCGCGCAGCGACCTCGACCTGCTCCTCCTGCACGACGGCAGCGCCGACGCGGCGGCCCTCGCCGCCCTCGCCGACTCCGTCTGGTACCCGGTCTGGGACCTGGGCCTGGCCCTCGACCACTCCGTACGCACCCCCGGCGAGGCCAGGAAGACCGCGGGCGAGGACCTCAAGGTCCAGCTCGGCCTGCTGGACGCCCGGCCCGTCGCCGGCGATCTCGGCCTCGTCGCTTCCCTGCGCACCGCGATCCTCGCCGACTGGCGCAACCAGGCCCCCAAACGCCTCCCCGCCCTCCACGAGCTCTGCCAGGAGCGCGCGGAACGGATGGGCGAGCTCCAGTTCCTCCTGGAACCCGACCTCAAGGAGGCCCGCGGCGGCCTCCGCGACGCCACCGCCCTGCGCGCCGTGGCCGCTTCCTGGGTCGCCGACGCCCCCCGCGAAGGCCTCGCCGAGGCCCGCCGCACCCTCCTGGACACCCGCGACGCCCTGCACCTCACCACCGGACGCGCCACCGACCGCCTCGCCCTCCAGGAACAGGACCAGGTCGCCGCCGCCCTCGGCCTCCTCGCCGCCGACACCCTGCTGCGCCAGGTCTACGAGGCCGCGCGGACGGTCTCGTACGCCACCGATGTCACCTGGCGCGAGGTCAACCGGGTGCTGCGCGCCCGCTCCGCCCGCCCCAGGCTCCGCGCCCTGCTCAGCGGCGGCCTCGGCACCAAACCCGCCCCCGAGCGCACCCCGCTCGCCGACGGCGTGGTGGACGCGGAGGGCGAAGTGGTCCTCGCCCGCGCCGCCCGCCCCGAACGCGACCCGGTCCTCACCCTGCGCGCCGCCGCGGCCGCCGCCGAGGCCGGACTCCCGCTCTCCCGCCACCTCGTACGCCACCTGGCGACCACCGCCCGGCCGCTGCCGGTCCCGTGGCCCCCCGAGGCCCGCGAGGAACTGGTCACCCTGCTCGGCGCGGGGGAGGCCACCGTCGGCGTCTGGGAGGCGCTCGAAGCGGAAGGGATCGTCACCCGGCTGCTGCCCGACTGGGAACGCGTCCACTGCCGCCCCCAGCGCAACCCCGTCCACACCTGGACCGTCGACCGGCACCTCGTGGAGACCGCCGTCCGCGCCGCCTCCCTTACCCGCCGCGTCCACCGCCCCGACCTCCTCCTGGTCGCCGCCCTCCTGCACGACATCGGCAAGGGCTGGCCCGGCGACCACTCGGTCGCCGGCGAGGTCATCGCCCGGGACATGGCCACCCGGATCGGCTTCGACAAGCACGACGTGGGCGTCATCGCCACCCTCGTACGCCACCATCTGCTGCTCGTCGACACCGCCACCCGGCGCGACCTCGACGACCCCGCCACCGTGCAGGCCGTCGCCGGAGCCGTCTCCAACGCCTCCACCCTGGAGCTGCTGCACGCCCTCACCGAGGCCGACGCGCTCGCCACCGGCCCCGCCGCCTGGTCCGCCTGGCGCGCCTCCCTCGTCGCCGACCTGGTCAAACGGGTCGGAGCCGTGCTCGCCGGGGAGTTCCCCGATGAACCCGACGACGAGGCCCCCAGCGCCGAGCACGAACGCCTCGCCATCGAGGCCCTGCGCACCGGCGAACCCGTCCTCGCCCTGCACACCCAGCCCGAGGAGCCCGCCGGGGACGGCGAAGTGGAACCCGTCGGCGTCGAACTCCTCATCGCCCTGCCCGACCGCCCCGGCGTCCTGCCCGCCGCCGCCGGAGTCCTCGCCCTGCACCGCCTCACCGTGCGCTCCGCCGACCTGCGCGCGGTGGAGCTGCCCAACGAGGTGGGGGAGCGGGCGGACCTGCTGCTGCTCAGCTGGCGGGTCGCCGCCGAGTACGGGTCGCTCCCGCAGGCCGCCCGCCTCCGCGCCGACCTCGTACGCGCCCTGGAGGGCTCCCTGGACATCCGGGCCCGCCTCGCCGAGCGCGAAGCCGCCTATCCGCGCAGGCGCGGCGTCAAGGCCCCGCCGCCCCGGGTCACCGTGGCCGCCGCGGGCTCCCGGCGCGCCACCGTCATCGAGGTCCGCGCCCAGGACGCCCCGGGCCTCCTGCACCGCATCGGCAACGCCCTGGAAGGGAGCGCCGTACGGGTGCGGAGCGCCCATGTCTCCACACTCGGCGCCAACGCCGTGGACGCCTTCTACGTCACCGGTGCCGACGGCGAGCCGCTCTCCCCGGCCCGGGCCTCCGAGGTCGCCCGGGAGGTCGAGAAGGCCCTCGGGTGACGTGTACGACGCATTTGTCCAGCCCTCGCCCGGCACCGGATCCGGGCGAGGGCTTGGTGTTCTCCGGGGGGCGGATACCCTGGAGGGCGATTGACCTGCCCCGCCCCCGACCCTGAGGACCGACGAGCGCCGTGTTCGATACTCTCTCCGACCGCCTTAGCGCGACTTTCAAGAACCTCAGGGGCAAGGGCCGCTTGTCCGAGGCCGACATCGACGCCACGGCACGCGAGATCCGTATCGCCCTGCTGGAAGCCGACGTCGCCCTGCCCGTGGTCCGGGCCTTCATCGCCAACGTCAAGGAGCGGGCGCGCGGCGTCGAGGTCTCCCAGGCGCTGAACCCCGCCCAGCAGGTCGTCAAGATCGTCAACGAGGAGCTCGTCGCCATCCTCGGCGGCGAGACCCGGCGGCTGCGGTTCGCCAAGACCGCGCCCACCGTGATCATGCTCGCCGGTCTCCAGGGTGCCGGTAAGACGACGCTGGCCGGAAAGCTCGGCCTCTGGCTCAAGGGCCAGGGCCACTCCCCGCTGCTCGTCGCCTGTGACCTCCAGCGCCCCAACGCCGTCAACCAGCTGAGCGTCGTCGCCGAGCGCGCCGGCGTCGCGGTGTACGCCCCCGAGCCGGGCAACGGCGTTGGTGACCCGGTCCAGGTCGCCAAGGACTCCATCGAGTTCGCCAAGGCCAAGGTCCACGACATCGTCATCGTCGACACCGCCGGCCGCCTCGGTATCGACCAGGAGCTGATGCAGCAGGCCGCGGACATCCGCGACGCCGTCAGCCCCGACGAGATCCTCTTCGTCGTCGACGCGATGATCGGTCAGGACGCGGTCAACACCGCCGAGGCCTTCCGCGACGGCGTCGGCTTCGACGGCGTGGTCCTCTCCAAGCTCGACGGCGACGCCCGCGGTGGCGCGGCCCTGTCGATCGCCCATGTCACGGGCAAGCAGATCATGTTCGCGTCGAACGGCGAGAAGCTGGAGGACTTCGACGCGTTCCACCCGGACCGGATGGCCTCCCGCATCCTCGACATGGGTGACCTGCTCACCCTGATCGAGCAGGCGGAGAAGACGTTCAGCCAGGAAGAGGCCGCCAAAATGGCCTCGAAGCTCCAGTCGAGCAAGGGTGGGAAGGACTTCACCCTCGACGACTTCCTGGCCCAGATGGAGCAGGTCCGCAAGATGGGCTCCATCTCCAAGCTGCTCGGCATGCTGCCCGGCATGGGGCAGATCAAGGACCAGATCAACAACATCGACGAGCGCGACATCGACCGCACCGCCGCGATCATCAAGTCGATGACGCCCAAGGAGCGCGCCGAGCCGACGATCATCAACGGTTCGCGCCGGGCCCGTATCGCCAAGGGCTCGGGCGTCGAGGTCTCCGCGGTCAAGAGTCTGGTGGAGCGCTTCTTCGAGGCCCGCAAGATGATGTCGAAGATGGCCCAGGGCGGCGGCATGCCCGGGATGCCGGGGATGCCCGGCATGGGCGGTGGCCCCGGCCGGCAGAAGAAGCAGGTCAAGCAGGCCAAGGGCAAGCGCAAGAGCGGCAACCCGATGAAGCGCAAGGCCGAGGAGCAGGCCGCGGCGGCCCGCCGTGAGCAGGCGGCGGCCCAGGGCGGCGCGTTCGGGCTGCCCGCTCAGGACGACAAGAACTTCGAGCTCCCGGACGAGTTCAAGAAGTTCATGTAAGCAAGCACGGCACAGGTAAGGGGCGCCCTCTCTCAAGGGCGCCCCTTACCTGTGCGGTTTCAGGTAACGCAGACCAGATAGCGGAAGACGTTCGGCATCCACACCGTGCCGTCCTCCCGCTGGTACGGATGAAGAGCCTCCGCGACCTCCTTCTCCACCTGGGAGCGGTCCGTGGCCCGTACGGCGGCGTCGAAGAGCCCGGTGGACAGCAGCCCGCGCACCGCGCTGCCCACGTCCGCGTAACCGAACGGGCAGGACACCCGGCCCGAACCGTCCGGCTTCAGCCCGGCCCGCGCCGCCACGTCCTCCAGGTCGTCCCGGAGCGTCGGCCGCCACCTGCCCGGCTCCGTACGCGGCGGACGAGCGGTGTCCGCGAGGCGGGCGGCCACCTGCAGCACCGCAGCCGTGGCGCAGCGCTCCGGCGGACCCCAGCCGGTCAGCACAACCGCCGCACCCCGGACCGCGAGCGGCACCGCAGAGCGCAGCGCCGGCGCCAGCCCCTCGGAGTCCCCGGCCGCGCAGCCGATCGGCTCGAAGACCGTGATCAGGTTGTACGGAGCGCCGTCCGCGCCGACGGGCGCGGGACCCCCGTCCTCCAGCAGCCGGGCCCGGCGGCGGGCCGGGTGCGGGGAGTGCGCGGGCGCGTCGTCCCAGCCCGCGTCGGGCAGCAGCCGCGCCCGGGCCAGCGCCAGTCGCTCCCGGTCGGAGTCCACACCCGTGACGTGCGCCCCCCGGGCCGCCGCGACGAGCATCGCGAGGCCCGAACCGCAGCCGAGGGACAGCATCCGGGTGGCGGCCCCGACTTCCATCCGGTCGTACACCGCCTCGTAGAGCGGCGCGAGCATGCGTTCCTGGATCTCGGCCCAGTCGCGTGCGCGGGTACCGGCGTCCGCCGGCGCGGAGGCGTCCGCGCCCGACTGGTTCCGGACGAGCGTTGGTGTCATGGAAAGTGCCCCAATCCGCCAAGAGGTCGGTCGTGCCCGAGTGGACGTCCCCCGTGTGCGAGTGTTCCGCACCCCCGTAGCCAGAGAACTGCGCATCCGCCGTTCCGTCCAGGGGTTGTGGAGCAGTGCTTGCGTGCCCCGGTCGTGCGCCCCGTCCCACGTCTGCTCTCCGACCAGTCTTACCCGACACCCCGCGCCGGGCACGTCGAGCGGAGGTGAGGGTAGTCTTCCGGGCGGATTCGTCAGGGCCGCGGGCCGCCCGCGCTCCCCACATCGGCGGCCCCCGGGCGTACCGCACGCTGTGCACCACCTTGGTGTGAGCTGTGCGTCTTCTCCGCAGTTCTGCGTACCCGCCCTCGTCCGGACGCATCAAGGGCAACTGACTGGTACGTGCAAATTATTTGGGATGCCCCGGAATAGGAACACCGGGGCACTCGGGCTCGTTGTCACGACGTGAGCACGACACCACCTGTACTTGCCGCAGAGCTGGCACAGGCGTGGGCCGACATTCAGCGGTACCACCCCGAGCTGCCCGATCTAGCCGCGCCCGAGTCCCTGATCGGAGAGTCCTCGTCCGCCTGTGGCGCCGAGCTCTCCTTCGAGCGACTGCTCCACGAGGCAGTCCACGGCATCGCCGCCGCGAGAGGAGTCCGAGACACCTCCCGCGCCGGCCGCTACCACAACCGACGCTTCCTCGCGATCGCCGAGGAGCTGGGCCTCGATCATGCCGAGGAACCCCACCCCAGCAGCGGATTCTCCCTGGTCACGCTGAATCCGGAAGCCAAGCGCCGGTACCGTCCGACCACCGAACGGCTGCAGCGCGCCCTCAAGGCGCACACCGTCGCCACCGCCGCCGACACCAAGCGCTCCTTCCGCGGACCTGCCGCCCGGCACGGTTCCTCGGGGGGCGGCGTGCGGGTCAAGGCCGTCTGCGAGTGCGGACGCAACGTCCGCGTCGTCCCGTCGGTCCTGGCGCAGGCGCCGATCGTCTGCGGCGGCTGCGGCAAGCCGTTCCGGATTCCGGAGGCGGCGGTCGCGGTGGGGTGAGCCGATGTGGTGTGGCACAATGGCTAGCTGTACTCGACAGTCGCACAGGACCCCTCTCTCCTCCGGCTGACGCGTCCATCGGGCACTCCGAGTACCGCAACCCCACGTGGCATCTAGGTGTGCCCAACCACGTCAGAGACCAGGAGACACCACTTCCGTGGCAGTCAAGATCAAGCTGAAGCGTCTGGGCAAGATCCGTTCGCCTCACTACCGCATCGTCGTCGCCGACTCCCGCACCCGCCGTGACGGCCGGGCCATCGAGGAGATCGGCCTGTACCACCCGGTGCAGAACCCCTCGCGCATCGAGGTCAACTCGGAGCGCGCGCAGTACTGGCTGTCCGTCGGCGCCCAGCCGACCGAGCCGGTTCTCGCGATCCTGAAGCTCACCGGTGACTGGCAGGCCCACAAGGGTCTCCCGGCCCCCGCGCCGCTGCTGCAGCCGGAGCCCAAGGCTGACAAGCGCGCGCTGTTCGAGGCGCTGTCCGCGGACGGCGACGAGGCCAAGGGTGAGGCCATCACCCCCAAGGCCAAGAAGTCCGACAAGAAGGCGGACGAGGCGGCTGACGCTGCCGAGTCCACCGAGTCGACCGAGGCCTGAGCATGCTCGAGGAGGCTCTCGAGCACCTCGTGAAGGGCATCGTCGACAACCCCGACGACGTGCAGGTTGCCGAGCGCACCCTGCGCCGCGGGCGCGTGCTGGAGGTCCGGGTCCACCCCGACGACCTCGGCAAGGTGATCGGCCGTAACGGCCGCACCGCTCGCGCCCTGCGTACGGTCGTGGGTGCCATCGGCGGCCGCGGTATCCGTGTCGACCTCGTCGATGTGGACCAGGTTCGCTGATCAGCGAGTTGAACACCGGCCAGGGCCGGGGAGGGCCTTCGGGCCGTCCCCGGCCTTTGTCGTCGGCCACCCGGACGGTTCCACCTCCCCGTCCGCCCCCCATCAATCGGAGAACAGCGTGCAGTTGGTAGTCGCGCGGATCGGCCGCGCCCACGGCATCAAGGGCGAGGTCACCGTCGAGGTACGAACGGACGAGCCGGAGCTGCGGCTCGGCCCCGGCGCCGTCCTGGCCACCGAACCGGCGGCGACGGGTCCGCTGACGGTCGAGACGGGCCGGGTCCACAGCGGCCGGCTGCTGCTGCGCTTCGAGGGCGTACGCGACCGCACCGCCGCCGAGGCCCTCCGCAACACCCTCCTGATCGCCGAGGTGGACCCGGACGAACTGCCCGAGGAGGAGGACGAGTTCTACGACCACCAGCTGATCGACCTCGACGTGGTGCTCGCCGACGGGACCGGGATCGGCCGGATCACCGAGATCTCCCACCTGCCCTCGCAGGACCTGTTCATCGTGGAGCGCCCCGACGGCAGCGAGGTGATGATCCCCTTCGTCGAGGAGATCGTCACCGAGATCGACCTGGAGGAACAGCGCGCGGTCATCGCCCCGCCGCCCGGCCTGATCGACGAGAGCGAGGCCGTGATCGCCTCCTCCCGCGACGAGGAGACCGGTGAGGCGGCCACCGGGGACGCGGCCGAGGCGCCGAAGGGCGACGCCTGATGCGGCTCGACGTCGTCACGATCTTCCCCGAGTACCTGGAACCGCTGAACGTCTCCCTCGTCGGCAAGGCCCGCGCCCGTGGCGTGCTGGACGTCCACGTCCACGACCTGCGGGAGTGGACGTACGACCGGCACAACACGGTCGACGACACCCCCTACGGCGGCGGACCCGGCATGGTCATGAAGACCGAGCCCTGGGGCGACGCCCTCGACGAGTCCCTGGCCGACGGCTACGAGGCCGGGGCGCACTCCCCGGTCCTCGTCGTGCCCACGCCCAGCGGCCGGCCGTTCACCCAGGAACTGGCCGTCGAACTCTCCGCCGAGCCCTGGCTGCTCTTCACCCCGGCCCGGTACGAGGGCATCGACCGCCGGGTGATCGACGAGTACGCCACCCGGCTGCGGGTCGTCGAGGTCTCCATCGGGGACTATGTGCTGGCCGGCGGGGAAGCGGCCGTCCTGGTGATCACGGAGGCGGTGGCCCGGCTGCTGCCCGGTGTCCTCGGCAATGCCGAATCCCACCGGGACGACTCCTTCGCCCCGGGCGCGATGGCCAACCTCCTGGAGGGGCCCGTCTACACCAAGCCGCCCGAGTGGCGCGGCCGGTCCATCCCGGACGTCCTGCTCAGCGGCCACCACGGGAAGATCGCGCGCTGGCGGCGCGACCAGGCCTTCGCCCGTACCGCCCTCAACCGCCCCGATCTGATCGAGCGGTGCGAGGCGGGCGCCTTCGACAAGAAGGACCGCGAGATCCTCTCCATCCTCGGCTTCGCACCGGAGCCCGGCGGCCGATTTTGGCGCAGGCCCACCGCCGTGGAAGAATAGGCCGCTGCTGTCCGTCCGGCGTGCGCCCCTGCCACAGGGGGAAAGACGCCCGCCCGACGCGATCAGTACTCCGAACTCTTCAACGACATTTCCGTCGATGACCTGTGGCATCGGCGAAGAAAGCAGAAACCATGGCTTCCCTGCTCGATGGCGTCAATGCCGCCACCCTCCGTTCGGACGTCCCGGCGTTCCGCCCCGGTGACACCGTCAACGTCCACGTGCGCGTGATCGAGGGCAACCGCTCCCGTATCCAGCAGTTCAAGGGTGTTGTCATCCGCCGCCAGGGTGCGGGCGTCAGCGAGACCTTCACGGTCCGCAAGGTCTCCTTCTCCGTCGGCGTCGAGCGCACCTTCCCGGTGCACAGCCCGATCTTCGAGAAGATCGAGCTCGTCACCCGCGGTGACGTCCGCCGCGCCAAGCTGTACTTCCTCCGTGAGCTGCGCGGCAAGGCCGCGAAGATCAAGGAGAAGCGCGACAACTGAGCTGTCGCCCGGTCATCCCCCTGCGGGTGACCCGTCCACAGCCTGGCCGGATAAGCTTCGGCCGCGATGGACACGCAAGCACAGCACTCGGAGCGCGACCGCTCCTCGGAACCCGACGCGGGGTCCGGGGAGGGGTCGCGCTTTTCGCGTACGCGGGCCCGCCTCGCCTCCGTACTGTCCTGGCGGCGGGTGCTCGCCGGGGCGGTCCTGGCCACCGTCGCCCTGCTGCTGTTCAGCTCCTACGTGGTCCAGCCCTTCCTGATCCCCAGCCGCTCGATGGAGCCCACGCTGCAGGTCGGTGACCGAGTGCTCGTGAACAAGCTGGCGTACCGCTTCGGCGCCGAGCCCGAGCGCGGCGACGTGGTGGTCTTCGACGGCACGGGATCGTTCGTACGGGAGGACCTCGACGCGAACCCCCTGACCGGGCTGGTGCGCGGGGCGGCGGCCTCCCTGGGGCTCGCGGAGCCCGCCGACACCGACTTCGTGAAGCGGGTGGTGGGCGTGGGCGGCGACCGCGTCGTGTGCTGCGACAAGCGGGGGAGACTCGCGGTCAACGGCACCGTCGTGGACGAGCCGTATCTGTACCCCGGTGACACCGCCTCCCGGGTGCCCTTCGACATCGTGGTGTCCGCCGGCACCCTCTGGATGATGGGCGATCACCGCAGCCGCTCCAGCGACTCCCGGGACCACCTCGGATCGCCCGGCGGCGGCATGGTCCCCGTCGAGCGGGTGACCGGCCGGGTGGACTGGCTGGGCTGGCCGCCCGCCCGGGTCGGCTCACTGACCGGGACCGGCGCCTTCGGTGACGTACGGGCGCCGGGCGCGGCGCATGGGTAACCGCGGACGCCCGCGCGGCGCATCCGACCCCCGCGCGTCCCTGCCGACCGGGACCAGGCCGACCGCGCCGCGCTCGCTGCCCACCCGGGCGGAGCGCCGCAAGCTCGCCAAGAAGGTCCGGCGCAAGCGCCGCAGGTCCGCGGTGAAGGAGATACCCGTCCTCGTCGTCGTGGCGCTGCTGATCGCGCTCGTCCTGAAGACGTTCCTGGTCCAGGCGTTCGTGATCCCGTCCGGGTCGATGGAACAGACCATCCGGATCGGCGACCGGGTGCTCGTCGACAAGCTGACCCCGTGGTTCGGATCGAAGCCGCAGCGCGGCGACGTCGTGGTCTTCAAGGACCCCGGCGGCTGGCTCCAGCAGGAGAACCCCGGACAGAAGCAGGACCCGCCGATCGGCGTCAAGCAGGCCACCGAGCTGCTGACCTTCATCGGGCTGCTGCCGTCCGACGACGAGCAGGACCTGATCAAGCGGGTCATCGCGGTCGGCGGCGACACCGTGAAGTGCTGCGGGAAGGACGGCCGGGTCACCGTCAACGGCGTACCGCCGGCCGAGACCTACCTCCACCCCGACGACCGGCCCTCGACCATCTCGTTCGAGGTGAAGGTCCCCGAGGGACGGCTCTTCGTGATGGGGGACCACCGGTCCGACTCGGCCGACTCCCGCTTTCACCTCGACGAACCCGACCGGGGCACGGTCTCCGAGGAGGAGGTCGTGGGGCGGGCCGTCGTGATCGCCTGGCCGTTCGGCCACTGGAGCACCCTGGAGGAGCGCGACGCCTTCCGCGCCGTCCCGGACTCGCGTGGATCCAAGGCAGCGGTTCCGGCCCGGTCGAATAGTGTGGCACCTCCGGATCGCGATGGAATGGTCCGGCTCCCGACCCCTGCGGAACTCCCGCTCGTTATGGGAGTGGTGGGCCTGCGTCTGATGGGGCGCGGGCAGTGGCACGTACTGAGGAGTGGATGTGGGGGATTTGGCGGTCGGCGCACGATCCGGACACGACGAACCCGAGGACCGGCCGGAGCGCGACGAGTCTCCCGCGGGCGGGGCGGCGGTCCCGCCGGAGGGTGAGGGCGACGCCGCGGGCGGTGGCACGCCCCCGAAGGGCAAGAAGCAGCGTTCCTTCTGGGTGGAGCTGCCGCTGCTCGTCGGTATCGCCCTGATCCTGGCGCTGCTGATCAAGACGTTCCTGGTCCAGGCGTTCTCGATTCCCTCGGACTCCATGCAGAACACGCTGCAGCGGGGCGACCGGGTGCTGGTCGACAAGCTGACCCCGTGGTTCGGTTCGGAGCCGGAGCGCGGCGAGGTCGTGGTGTTCCACGACCCGGGCGGCTGGCTGGAGGACACCGTGACGCCGGAGCCCAACGCGGTGCAGAAGTTCCTGAGCTTCATCGGCCTGATGCCGTCCTCCGAGGAGAAGGACCTGATCAAGCGGGTCGTCGCGGTCGGCGGCGACACCGTGGAGTGCAAGGAGAACGGCCCGGTCACGGTCAACGGGAAGAGCCTGGACGAGAAGTCGTTCATCTTCCCGGGGAACACCCCGTGCAACGACAAGCCCTTCGGCCCGATCAAGGTGCCCGAGGGCCGGATCTTCGTCATGGGCGACCATCGGCAGAACTCCCTGGACTCGCGCTACCACCAGGAGCTCCCGGGTCAGGGCACGGTCTCCAACGACGAGGTCGTCGGGCGCGCGATCGTCGTCGCCTGGCCGCTGGGCCGATGGGCGACCCTTCCGGTCCCCGACACCTTCGACCAGCCCGGTCTGAACGCGGCCGCCGCGATGGCTCCGGCGGCACTGGGTGTAGCCGGAGCGGTGCCCCTCGTGTTGTGGCGCCGCCGGAGGCTGACCGCCCGGCGTACCGCCGGGTAGGGTGCCGACTCGGATCAGCGATTGTCGATCTCCGACGGGGGAGCGCTGGGATGAGCGGTACAGGAAACGCGAAAGACGGCCGCGGCCGGCTCGGCGCCATGGTGTCGGGCCTCGCCGTGGCCGTCGGCTGTGTGCTCTTCCTCGGCGGGTTCGCCTGGGCGGCGGTGGTCTACCAGCCGTACACGATCCCGACCGACTCCATGGCCCCGACGGTGAACCCCGGCGACCGGGTGCTCGCCGAGCGGATAGACGGCGCCGACGTCCGGCGCGGTGACGTGGTGGTCTTCACCGACGAGGTCTGGGCCGCCACACCGATGGTGAAGCGCGTCGTCGGGGTCGGCGGCGACAAGGTGGCCTGCTGCGACAAGGACGGCCGCCTCACCGTCAACGGGGCCCCCGTCGACGAGCCGTACGTCGAGCAGGGCACGGCGGCCGCCGGAGGCAAGGCCCCCGCCTCGCCCCAGGAGTTCTCCGCCACCGTGCCCCAGGGCAAGATCTTCCTCCTCGGCGACGAACGGGCCACCTCCCTGGACTCCCGGGTCCACCTCCAGGACGCCGACCAGGGCTCCGTACCGCTGAGCGCCGTCCAGGCCCGGGTGGACGCGGTGGCCTGGCCGATGGACGGCATGATCGACCGGCCCGCCTCGTTCGCCGCGCTGCCCGGCGGGGTGTCCGCCGCCGGGCCCCTGCCGCTCCAGCTTGACCTCCGGAGCCCGCAAGGTCGCACGGGTGGTCCTCCTGGACCCCGACGACCGCGTCCTGCTGCTCCACGGCCATGAGCCGGACGACCCTGCCGACACCTGGTGGTTCACCCCGGGCGGCGGACTGGAGGGCGACGAGACCCGGGAGCAGGCGGCCCGCCGGGAGCTCGCTGAGGAGACCGGGATCACGGACATCGAGCTGGGCCCGCTGCTCTGGACCCGGATCTGCTCCTTCCCGTTCGACGGGCGCCGCTGGGACCAGGACGAGTGGTACTACCTGGCCCGTACGACGCAGACGGCCACCGCCCCGCTGGGCCTCACCGACCTGGAACTGCGCAGCGTCGCCGGTCTGAGGTGGTGGACCTCCGCCGAACTGCTCGCGACGCGTGAGACGGTGTACCCGACCAGACTCGCCGAGCTGCTGCGCACGCTCCTCGACGAGGGTCCCCCGCGCGATCCGCTGGTTCTGGCCCCCGAAATCGTCTAATCGTCCAGGGGCGCCGAAGGCTGACGCACAATGGGGGCACGCACGGCTGAAGGGGAAACATGCCATGAGCGCCGAGGACCTCGAAAAGTACGAGACCGAGATGGAGCTGAAGCTCTACCGGGAGTACCGCGATGTCGTCGGTCTGTTCAAATATGTGATCGAGACCGAACGGCGCTTCTACCTCACCAACGACTACGAGATGCAGGTGCACTCCGTCCAGGGTGAGGTCTTCTTCGAGGTGTCCATGGCGGATGCCTGGGTCTGGGACATGTACCGGCCTGCCAGGTTCGTCAAGCAGGTCCGCGTGCTGACCTTCAAGGACGTCAACATCGAAGAGCTCAACAAGAGCGATCTGGAACTTCCGGGAGGCTGACCCCAGGCGGCCCCCTGGAGCCGGGGCCGCCGACACGCGCGCTGCAAGGAGAAGCCCGGTCACCCGTGAGGGTGGCCGGGTTTTCCACATCCACGGAGTTGTCCACCAAGATCCACACCTTTCGACGGGCCGGGTCACAGTCGGTGCCGGAGGTGGTGCCGAGATGAACGCACGGGGGGCACTCGGGCGGTACGGCGAGGATCTGGCGGCGCGGCTGCTGACCGAAGCCGGGATGACGGTGGTCGGGCGGAACTGGCGCTGTCGCGCCGGAGAGATCGACATCGTGGCCAGAGACGGGGACGCGCTGGTCTTCTGCGAGGTGAAGACGCGCAGGTCCAACGGGTTCGAACATCCCATGGCCGCGGTCGGCCCGGTCAAGGCGCCCGGTCAAGGAGCACGGTCGCGGAGCACGCCCGGGGGGTGTCCTGATGGGCTTCGCACGCGCGTGTTCCGTGGCGCTGGTCGGCGTCGAGGGTGTGGTGGTGGAGGTCCAGGCGGACCTGGAGCCGGGAGTGGCGGCCTTCACCCTGGTCGGGCTGCCGGACAAGAGCCTGGTGGAGAGCCGGGACCGGGTGCGGGCGGCCGTCGTGAATTCCGGGGCCGAGTGGCCGCAGAAGAAGCTCACGGTCGGGCTCTCCCCGGCCTCCGTACCGAAAAGCGGTTCGGGTTTCGATCTCGCCGTGGCGTGTGCGGTGCTCGGCGCGGCGGAGCGGATCGACCCCGCGATGATCGCCGACGTGGTGATGATCGGCGAACTGGGTCTGGACGGCCGGGTGCGTCCGGTCCGGGGCGTGCTGCCCGCGGTCCTCGCGGCGGCCGAAGCGGGGTACGAGCAGGTCGTCGTCCCCGAGCAGACGGCCGGGGAGGCGGCTCTGGTGCCGGGGGTGTCGGTCCTCGGCGTCCGGAGCCTGCGCCAGCTGATCGCCGTCCTGTGCGACGAACCGGTGCCCGAGGAGCCCGCCGACGGAGAGGGGCGCCCCGACGCCATGCTGGCCGGGCTGATGATCCCCGGCACCGGCCTCGGTACGGGGCTCGCCCCGGCCGTCGCGCGGGGCGACGGGCTCCGGCCGGACCTGGCGGACGTCGCGGGACAGTTGCGCCCGCGCCTGGCCCTGGAGGTGGCCGCGGCCGGCGGACACCACTTGCTCCTCTCGGGTCCGCCGGGCGCGGGCAAGACCATGCTGGCCGAGCGGCTGTCGGCGGTTCTGCCCCCGCTGAACCGGCAGGAATCCCTCGAAGTGACGGCGGTCCACTCCGTGGCGGGCATCCTCCCCCCGGGTGAACCGCTCGTCTCCCGGGCGCCCTACTGCGCCCCGCACCACTCGGCGACCATGCAGTCCCTGGTGGGCGGCGGCAACGGAATCCCGAGGCCGGGGGCGGTCTCGCTGGCCCACCGAGGCGTGCTCTTCCTCGACGAGGCCCCCGAATTCTCGGGCAAGGTCCTGGACGCGCTGCGCCAGCCGCTTGAGTCGGGCCATGTGGTGGTCGCGCGGGCGGCGGGGGTGGTGCGGCTGCCCGCCCGGTTCCTGATGGTGCTGGCCGCCAATCCGTGTCCCTGCGGCCGCCACACGCTCACCGGCGCGGGCTGCGAGTGTCCGCCCTCGGTGGTCCGCCGCTACCAGGCACGGCTGTCCGGCCCCCTGCTCGACCGGGTGGACCTGCGGGTCGAGGTGGAGCCGGTCGACCGCGCGGACCTCCTGGGCCAGGGGGGCCGGGGCGAGTCGACGGAGGTCGTCGCCGCACGGGTACGGGACGCCAGGGCCCGGGCGGCCGAGCGGCTGGCCGGCACCCCGTGGACCACGAACAGCGAGGTCCCGGGCCACGAGCTGCGGACCCGTCTGCTGGTGGCCCCGGGGGCACTGGCGGCGGCGGAACGGGACCTGGAACGCGGAATCCTCACGGCCCGCGGCCTGGACCGGGTGCTGAGGGTGGCCTGGACGGTGGCGGACCTACGCGCCGCCGACCGCCCCGACGCCTCGGACGTGGCGGTCGCCCTGGAGCTGCGGACGGGCATCCAGCGCGGGGTCTCGATGGGGGTGGGGGAGCGGTGACCGGGGTGACGTGGGAGC
>NZ_QWFA01000118.1 GCF_003501885.1 Streptomyces globisporus | reverse complement strand
GGGCGGGGGAGATGCGGGCACCGGGACGGGCCGGGTGGTGGGGCCGGTTGGGAGGGGGCTCAAAATGGTCCGTCCGTGCCATGCGCGGCACGTATCGCGCTCCCTAGGCTGGGATGTCGGTGTTGCCAGAGGCCGGTGACGGCCGGGAGGACGGCAGAGAGAGGTGACGCACGTGGTGACGCTCAGCGCTCCGAACGCTCAGGACTGTGTGGCCCTCGCCGAGATCGAGCTGTGCGGCGAGCTGATGATCGCCGCGTCGGCCGCGGACGAGGAACGCCTCAGTCCCGACCGTATCGACGAAGTGCTCGACGTCCGGGGTGCGGAGTCCTGGGCGACGGTCCCCCGGCAGGCCGCCCGCCGGGGGTGACGCCCGCGCGACCGCGCATCACGTGCGGAGCAGCCGGGCGATCGCCTTCGTGGCCTCCTCGACCTTGGCGTCGATCTCCTCGCCGCCCTTGACGGCCGCGTCGGCGACGCAGTGGCGCAGGTGCTCCTCCAGCAGCTGGAGGGCGAAGGACTGCAGGGCCTTCGTGGACGCCGACACCTGGGTGAGTATGTCGATGCAGTAGACGTCCTCGTCGACCATGCGCTGCAGGCCGCGGATCTGGCCCTCGATCCGGCGCAGGCGTTTGAGGTGCTCGTCCTTCTGGTGGTGGTAGCCGTGGATGCCGCGGTCATGGTCCGTGACGATGTCCACAGGTGCGGTCGCCGCCGGGTCCGGAGCGGCCACGTCTGCCGCTTCCGCCCCCGTGATTCCGGCCCCGGCCCCGGTTCCGGTCGTGGTCATCTGCGTCCTCCCGTTGTCCTGATATACCCCTGCCGGGTATATGGTAACGAATCCTGCCGAAACGTGACCGGGGGTCCGTGCTGATCGCCGTGTCCGATGGGCGACACTGAAGAACGCCGGTTAGCCGTGGCCGGATGATGCGCCTAGCATCAGCCTGACCGAATCCAAAGCACCCCGAGGACCCCACGTGCGCTTTCGTCTGACCCCCAGGGAGACGAGCTTCTACGACATGTTCTCCGCCTCCGCGGACAACATTGTCACGGGCTCGAAACTCCTGATGGAACTGCTCGGGGCGGATTCTGCCTCCCGAGTCGAGATCGCGGAGCGTATGCGGGCAGCGGAGCACGCGGGGGACGATGCGACCCACGCGATCTTCCACCAGCTGAACTCCTCCTTCATCACGCCGTTCGACCGCGAGGACATCTACAACCTGGCGTCCTCGCTCGACGACATCATGGACTTCATGGAGGAGGCCGTCGACCTGGTCGTCCTCTACCAGGTCCAGGAGCTCCCCAAGGGCGTCGAGCAGCAGATCGAGGTGCTGGCCCGGGCGGCGGAACTGACCGCCGAGGCCATGCCGGGGCTGCGGACCATGGACAACCTCACGGAGTACTGGATCGAGGTCAACCGGCTGGAGAACCAGGCCGACCAGATCCACCGCAAGCTGCTGGCCCACCTCTTCAACGGCAAGTACGACGCCATGGAGGTGCTGAAGCTCAAGCAGATCGTGGATGTGCTGGAAGAGGCGGCTGACGCGTTCGAGCACGTCGCGAACACCGTGGAGACCATCGCGGTCAAGGAGTCCTGAACCTCGTGGACACCTTTGCGCTGGTCGTGACCATCGGGGTCGCGCTCGGCTTCACGTATACGAACGGCTTCCACGACTCCGCGAACGCCATCGCCACCTCGGTCTCCACCCGGGCGCTGACCCCGCGTGCGGCTCTGGCGATGGCGGCGGTGATGAACCTGGCCGGCGCCTTCCTGGGCCAGGGGGTCGCCAAGACCGTCAGCGAAGGCCTCATCGCCACGCCCGTCGGGCAGAAGGGCATGGGGATTCTGTTCGCGGCGCTGGTCGGCGCGATCATCTGGAACCTGATCACCTGGTACTACGGCCTCCCCTCCTCGTCCTCGCACGCCCTGTTCGGCGGCATGGTCGGGGCGGCGCTGGCCGGCGGCACGGACGTCATCTGGACCGGCGTGCTGGAGAAGATCGTCATCCCGATGTTCATCTCGCCGTTCGTCGGCCTGATCGTCGGCTATCTGGTGATGGTCGGCATCATGTGGATGTTCCGGAACGCCAACCCGCACAAGGCCAAGCGCGGCTTCCGGATCGCCCAGACGGTCTCGGCGGCGGGCATGGCGCTCGGCCACGGTCTCCAGGACGCGCAGAAGACGATGGGCATCGTGGTGATGGCCCTGGTCATCGCCGACATCGAGGGCCCGAACGACGAGATCCCGGTCTGGGTCAAGATCGCCTGTGCGGTGATGCTCTCGCTGGGTACGTACGCGGGCGGCTGGCGCATCATGCGGACCCTCGGCCGCAAGATCATCGAGCTGGACCCGCCGCAGGGCTTCGCGGCGGAGACCACCGGCGCCTCGATCATGTTCGGTTCGGCGTTCCTCTTCCACGCGCCGATCTCGACCACGCACGTCATCACCTCCGCGATCATGGGCGTCGGTGCCACCAAGCGCGTGAACGCCGTGCGCTGGGGCGTCGCGAAGAACATCATCCTGGGCTGGTTCATCACCATGCCCGCCGCGGCCCTGGTCGCCGCGCTGAGTTACGGGGCCGTCCTGCTGCTCTTCGGCTGATCGGTTCCGGGTGGTTACACGTGTGGGTCCGCCCCCGTACTCGTACGAGTACGGGGGCGGACCCTTTCGCCTTGTGGTGGCACCGCCATGCAGCACCGCAAGGCCGTATCGGGGCGTGGAGCCCGGTGGGCTCAGCCGAAGCGGCCGGAGATGTAGTCCTCCGTGGCCTGGACCGACGGGTTGGAGAAGATCCGCTCGGTCTCGTCGATCTCGATGAGCCGACCGGGCTTGCCGACCGCCGAGAGGTTGAAGAACGCGGTGCGGTCCGAGACGCGGGCCGCCTGCTGCATGTTGTGCGTCACGATGACGATCGTGAAGCGCTCCTTCAGCTCGCCGATCAGGTCCTCAATGGCGAGGGTCGAGATCGGGTCGAGCGCCGAGCACGGCTCGTCCATCAGCAGGACCTGCGGCTCGACCGCGATGGCGCGGGCGATGCACAGACGCTGCTGCTGGCCGCCGGAGAGGCCGGAGCCGGGCTTGCCCAGCCGGTCCTTGACCTCGTTCCAGAGGTTCGCGCCGCGCAGGGACTTCTCGACGACGTCGTTCAGCTCGCTCTTGCGGTAGCTGCCGTTCAGCCGGAGGCCCGCCGCCACGTTGTCGAAGATCGACATGGTGGGGAAGGGGTTGGGGCGCTGGAAGACCATGCCGACCGTGCGGCGCACGGTGACCGGGTCGACGTTGGAGGCGTAGAGGTTCTCGTCGTCCAGCAGCACCTTGCCCTCGACGCGGCCGCCGGGGGTGACCTCGTGCATCCGGTTCAGGGTGCGCAGGAAGGTGGACTTGCCGCAGCCGGACGGGCCGATGAAGGCCGTCACGGAGCGGGGCTCCACGGTCATCGAGATGTCCTCGATGGCCTTGTGGCTGCCGTAGTAGGCGGTGAGGCCGCTGATGTCGATGCGCTTGGCCATGGGAATCACTGCTTCTTTCGGGAGGTCGCTGATGGCCGCGTCAGCGACCGGTCTTCGGGGCCTTCCAGCGGGCGATGCCGCGGGCCACGAGGTTGAGGATCATGACGAAGGCGATCAGCACCAGGGCCGCTGCCCAGGCGCGGTCGTAGGACGCGGCCTCGCCGATCTTGTACTGCTCGTAGATGTAGAACGGCAGCGAGGACTGGGCGCCTTCGAAGGGGTTCGTGTTGATCAGCTGGCTGCCGAAGACCAGGAGGATGATCGGGGCCGTCTCACCGGCGATACGGGCGATGGCGAGCATGACGCCCGTGGTGATGCCGCCGATCGCGGTCGGCAGGACCACCTTGAGGATGGTGCGCCACTTCGGGATGCCGAGGGCGAGGGAGGCCTCGCGCAGCTCGTTGGGGACGAGCTTGAGCATCTCCTCGGTGGAGCGGACCACGACGGGGATCATCAGGATCGTCAGGGCGAGCGCGCCCATCAGGCCGGACGGCTCCAGGTTGGCGATCAGCATGATCGACAGGATGAAGAGACCGGCCACGATGGACGGGATGCCCGTCATCACGTCGACGAAGAAGGTGACGGCCCGGGCCAGCGCGCCCTTGCCGTACTCGACGAGGTAGACGGCGGTCAGCAGGCCGAGCGGGGCGGAGATCACCGTGGCGATGCCGACCTGCTCCAGGGTGCCGATCAGCGCGTGGTAGACGCCGCCGCTGGCCTCGGAGCCGAGCACACCGGCCATCGAGTGGGTGAGGAAGTAGCCGTCGAGGCGCTCCGCGCCGCGGACGATCGTCGTCCAGAGCAGCGAGGCGAGCGGGACGACGGCGATCAGGAAGCAGACCCACATCACGCTGGTGGCGAGGCGGTCCTTGGCCTGGCGCTGGTTCTCGACGACCGTCGTGGCGACGTAGGAGATGGCCAGGAAGAACAGGGCCGAGATCAGGCCCCACTGGATGCGGCTCTCCCAGCCGGCGGCCAGCGAGATGCCGACGCCGAGCGCGATCGAGACGACGGCGAAGCCGAGCGGCGCGAGGCGGGGCAGGGAGCGGCTGCCGAGGCTGTTCCCCGGGGAGGACGAGGCGGGCGACGGGCGTTCCATGACGCCGGTGGGTGCGTGGCTCATGCGTTGGCCCCCGAGTACTCCTTGCGGCGGGCGATGATGAGCCGGGCCGCGCCGTTGACCAGCAGGGTGAGGACGAAGAGGACGAGACCGGAGGCGATCAGGGCGTCCCGCCCGAACGCGTCGGCCTCGCCGAACTTGGCCGCGATGTTCTGGGCGAACGTGCCGCCGCCCGGGTTGAGCAGGTGCAGCGAGATGAGGAAGTTCGGGGAGAGGACCGTGGCGACGGCCATCGTCTCGCCGAGTGCGCGGCCGAGGCCCAGCATCGAGGCGGAGATGATGCCGGAGCGGCCGAAGGGCAGCACGGAGAGGCGGATGACCTCCCAGCGGGTGGCGCCGAGCGCGAGCGCGGCCTCCTCGTTCATCTTCGGGACCTGGAGGAAGACCTCGCGGCTGACGCTGGTCACGATCGGCAGGATCATGATCGCGAGCAGGATGCCGACGGTGAAG
This sequence comes from Streptomyces globisporus, assembly GCF_003501885.1. Classification (GTDB taxonomy): domain Bacteria; phylum Actinomycetota; class Actinomycetes; order Streptomycetales; family Streptomycetaceae; genus Streptomyces; species Streptomyces globisporus_D. The sequence continues at coordinate 14,179 of NZ_QWFA01000118.1, read as the reverse complement.
AGCGAGCGGGCGACGCCGACCTCGGTCTTCTCGAAGATGTACGTCCAGCCGAAGAACTGGTCGAGCCAGAGGTTGAGGCCCTCCAGATACGGCACGAGGACGAGGGCGCCCCAGATGCCGTAGACGATGCTGGGCACTGCGGCGAGCAGGTCGACCACGTACGCGATCGGGGCGGCCAGCTTGCGCGGCGCGTAGTGCGAGATGAACAGGGCGATGCCGACAGCGATCGGAACCGCGATGAGCATCGCGATGATCGAGCTGACGACCGTGCCGAAGAGCAGGACCGCGATGCCGAAGACCGGGGGGTCCCCGGCCGGGTTCCAGTCGAAGGTGGTGAGGAAGTTGCCCTCGTCCTTCGAGATGGCGAGCACCGAGCGGTAGGTGAGGAACACGGCGATCGACGCCATGATCACGAGCAGCAGGATGCCCGAGCCGCGGGAGAGGCCCAGGAAGATCTTGTCGCCCGCGCGCCCGGTGGACTTGGGGCGCCCGGCCCGTTCGGGCGGAGCCGGCGGGGCCGGTGGCATGTCTATGGGTGTGGTGGAAGCCATGGTCTTTCCGGTCTGTGTGGGGGAGCCGTGGCTCCCCTGGCGGCGGTGCACCGGATGGTCGGGGCGGCCGGGTCCGGGTGGGGACCCGGCCGCCCCGGGGTGTTACGAGAGGGAGCCGATGGTCTCGCGGACCTTGGCGTTGATCTCGGCCGGGATCGGGGCGTAGCCGGCGTCGGTCAGGATCTTCTGGCCGTCGTCGGAGGCGGCGTAGGAGAGGAAGGACTTGACGGTGTCGAGCGTCTCGGGCTTGTTGCCGCTGTCGCAGACGACCTCGTACGTCACGAGGACCAGCGGGTAGGCGCCCTCGGCCTTGGTGGTGTAGTCGAGGTCGAGCGCCAGGTCCTTGCCGGTGCCCTTGATCTTGGCGGCGGCGATGGCCTTGGAGGCGTTCTCCGAGGTGGCCTGGACCGGGGCGGCACCGCCGGTGTTGATGTCCACGGTCGGGATCGACTGGGACTTGGCGTAGGAGAGCTCGAAGTAGCCGATCGCGCCGTCGACCTGCTTCACCTGGGCGGCGACGCCGGAGGAGCCGGACGCGGCCTGGCCACCGGGGGCCGGCCACTTCTTCTCGGCCTCGTACTTCCAGTCGTCGGGAGCCGCGGCGCCGAGGTACTTGCCGAGGTTCTGCGTGGTGCCGGAGTCCTCGGAGCGGTGGAAGGCCTGGATGGCCTTGTCCGGGAGGTCGACGCCGTCGTTCAGCTTGGCGATCGCCGGGTCGTTCCACTTCTTGATCTTGCTGTCGAAGATCTTGGCGAGGGTCGGGGCGTCCAGCGTGAGCTTGTCGACACCCTCCAGCTTGAAGCCGATCGCGACCGGGCCGCCGACCATCGGCAGGTTGATGCCCTGGCCGGTCTTGCACATCTTCTTGGAGTCGGCGACCTCCTCGGGCTTCAGCGCCGAGTCGGAGCCGGCGAAGCCGACGGTGCCCTGGTTGAAGGCGACGATGCCCTCGCCGGAGGAGGACGAGTTGTAGTTGATCTCCACACCGGAACAGGCGGCCATGTAGTTCTTGACCCAGAGGTCCATCGCGTTCTTCTGCGCGCTGGAGCCCGAAGCCCGCAGCTGCCCCTTGGCCTTGCCGCAGTCGACGTTCGACGCGGCGGTCGTCTTCTCGCCGGTGCCGGTGGCGCCGCCCGTGTTGTCGTCCGAACCGCACGCCGTGAGGACCAGGGCGCCGGAGACGGCGAGGGCACCGAGCGCGGTGGCACGAAGCCGGTTCTTGCGCTGAAGCTTCACTTTCGGGTGTTCCTTCCAGGAGCCGCCGTGGTCGTTTCGTTCTACGACGGCGTGCGATGAGGAGGGGTGCTGTGGCTTGTCGCCGCGCACCTTGTACGTCCGAAATTAGGCAGAACAGGTGAAGCCGCCGACGGGGGAGAGTGAACGGCAGGTGAACCGTGTTGGGCAGGCGGGTGCGGGGTCGGGGCGGTGGTCATGGCCCGTGGTCAGGCCGTTGTCAGGGTCTGGGCAGTGCGTCCAGGAACGCGGTCAGCTGCCGGACGTCCCGGGGCTGGGTGAGCCGGGCGCGGGCGGCGTCGGGGGCCAGCCACAGGATGCGGTCCACCTCGTCGTTGGCTGTGAACGTGCCGCCGGTCGCCTCGGCCGCCCAGTAGTCGACGACCTTGGGGCGGCCGTCCACCACGTAACGCGAGGTGGGGAGGCGGGTGCCCGGGGCGCAGTGGTGCCCGGTCTCCTCCAGCACCTCCCGTACGGCGGCGGCCAGCGGCTCCTCGTCGCGCTTGAGCTTGCCCTTCGGGAAGGAGAAGTCGCCGTACTTCGGGCGGTGGACCAGGCACACCTCCACGCTGCCGCCGCCCGGGGCGCGCCGCCACAGTACGCATCCCGCGGCGCGGATCACGGGACCGTGGGGGCCCCCGCTCATGGCGCCGTCAGGGCCGTGGCGTACGGCCAGGTCTCGCGGAACACCGCCCGCGCCGCCTCCACCTCGTGGCGCTGGTCCGCGTGGAGCACGCCCAGCGCGTACGCCGTGGCCGGGGCGATCCGGGGGGTGCGGGCCGCCGCTGCCGCCGCCGCGGCCGCCTCCACCGCGTCCCGGTGCAGGTCGAGGGCGTGCCCGCAGGAGGCGAGGGACGGGGCGGCGGCGCCGAGGACGACCTCGTGGGCGTACCGGTGGAGCCGCAGCAGCAGCCGGGCCTGGTGCCACGCCGCGTCCTGCGCCTCGTTGTACGGCTCGGTGTCGGCGGGCGGGAGGGCGGCCACCGCGGCGAGGAGGCGTTGCTCGGCGCGTTCGGCGGGCTCCAGGAGGGCCTCGGCGGTCCGGCCCGTGGTGCCGGGGGCCAGCGGGACGTCGGAGGCCAGGAGCGCGACGGCGTCGGCGACCGCGTGGAACCGGGAGGAGCCGAGCGCCTGGAGAGCCGCGGAGTGCGACCGGGTCCGGGCGAGGGTGAGGCGGCGTTCCAGCAGCGCCCCGGCGCGCGCGGCCCCGACCCCGAGGGCGGCGCGGCCCTGGGCGTCGGACGCGGCGGATTCCCCGGCGGCCCTGGCCCCCCGGGCGGCGGGGAGGGCGGGGCCGGAGAGCTGGTGCAGGGCCTCGACGAGCCGGGTGAGGCGGTTCGCGTAGGCGTGTTCGCGGGCGAGTACGCCGGAGAGCCAGGCCAGCTCGGCGCGGAGCTGGTCGGCCCAGTGCGGGTCGAGGGCGGCCCGGAAGGTGTGCAGGGAGCCGCTGATCCGGCGGGCCGCGCGGCGCAGTGCGCGGGTGGCCGCCGCGGCGTCGTGGCCGCCGGACTCGGCGGGGGCGCTGTGCTCGTGGTGCAGGCGCAGGCTGCGCAGGAAGTCGGCGGCCTGCCCGCGGAGGTAGGGCGCGAGGACCGCCTCCGTGGTCAGGTCCCCGGCGGGGTGGCCTTCTGCGGCGCGGGCTGCGGCGGGGCCGGTTCCGGAAGGCCCGGGTCCGGTGAGCCCGGATCCGGCGGGGCGCCCCGCTCCCGTGGCCCCGTCCGGCGGCGCGTCCACCGTGGCGTCGGCGCCGGCCCCCGGGGCGGGATCCGTCGTGGGCCGGGTCGTCGTCTGCTGGTCAGGGCGTCGCACGCCTGCGCCTCCGGGCGTCGATGAGCATTTCCTGGACGTGCCGCAGCGGCTGGCCGTCCGCGTCCGTGGCGTGCCGGGTCCAGTTCCCGTCGGGGCCCAGGTGCCAGGAGGAGGTGGTGTCGGCCATACCGGTCTCCAGGAGTCGGCTGAGTGCGGCGCGGTGGGCGGGGTCGGTGACCCGGACCAGGGCTTCGATCCGGCGGTCGAGGTTGCGGTGCATCATGTCGGCGCTGCCGAACCACACCTCGGGCTCGCCGCCGTTGCCGAAGGCGAAGATCCGGGAGTGTTCGAGGAAGCGGCCGAGTATGGAGCGGACCCGGATGTTCTCGGAGAGCCCGGCGACCCCGGGGCGGATCGCGCAGATCCCGCGCACCCAGATGTCGACGGGGACGCCCGCCTGGGCCGCCCGGTAGCAGGCGTCGATGATCGCTTCGTCGACCATCGAGTTGACCTTGAACCGGACGTAGGCGGGGCGGCCGGCCCGGTGGTGGGAGATCTCCTTGTTGATGCGGGCGATCAGCCCGTCGCGCAGGGACTTCGGGGCGACCAGGAGGCGGCGGTAGGTCTCGCGGCGGGAGTAGCCGGAGAGCCGGTTGAACAGGTCGGAGAGGTCCGCCCCGACCTGCGGGTCCGCCGTGAGCAGGCCGAGGTCCTCGTACAGCCGGGCCGTCTTGGGGTGGTAGTTGCCCGTGCCGACGTGGGAGTAGCGGCGCAGGGTGTCGCCCTCCTGGCGGACGACGAGCGAGAGCTTGCAGTGGGTCTTCAGCCCGACGAGGCCGTAGACGACATGGCAGCCCGCCTCCTCCAGCTTCCGGGCCCACTTGATGTTGGCCTGCTCGTCGAAGCGGGCCTTGATCTCGACGAGGACGAGGACCTGCTTGCCGGACTCGGCGGCGTCGATCAGGGCGTCCACTATCGGGGAGTCGCCGGAGGTGCGGTACAGGGTCTGCTTGATGGCCAGCACGTCCGGGTCGCCCGCCGCCTGCTCCAGGAACGCCTGGACGGAGGTGGAGAACGAGTCGTACGGGTGGTGGAGCAGCACGTCCCGTTCGCGCAGGGCGGCGAAGATGTCGGGCGCGGACGCGGACTCCACCTCGGCCAGGTCCCGGTGGGTGCCCGCGACGAACTTCGGGTACTTCAGCTCGGGCCGGTCCAGCGAGGCGATCGCGAACAGCCCGGTCAGGTCGAGGGGGCCGGGCAGCGGGTAGACCTCCGCGTCGGACACCTTCAGTTCGCGGACCAGCAGGTCCAGCACGTAGGGGTCGATGGACTCCTCGACCTCAAGCCGGACCGGCGGGCCGAAGCGGCGGCGCATGAGCTCCTTCTCCAGGGCCTGGAGCAGGTTCTCCGCGTCGTCCTCCTCGACCTCCAGGTCCTCGTTCCTGGTGACCCGGAACATGTGGTGCGCCAGCACCTCCATCCCCGGGAACAGCTCCTCCAGGTGCGCCGCGATGACGTCCTCGATGGGGACGTACCGCTGCGGGGACGCCTCCAGGAAGCGGGTCAGCAGCGGCGGGACCTTGACCCGGGCGAAGTGGCGGTGGCCGCTGACCGGGTTGCGGACGACGACGGCGAGGTTGAGCGAGAGCCCGGAGATGTACGGGAAGGGGTGCGCGGGGTCGACGGCCAGCGGGGTCAGGACCGGGAAGACGCGCTGCCGGAAGAAGGTGAACAGGCGGGCCTGCTCCTTCTCGGTCAGGTCCGGCCAGCGGATCAGCTGGATGCCCTCGTCGGACAGGTCGGGGGCGATGTCCTGCTGGAAGCAGGCGGCGTGCCGGGCCATGAGCTCGCGCGAGCGGGTCCAGATGAGGTCCAGGACCTCGCGGGGCTGGAGGCCGGAGGCGGAGCGGGTGGCGACGCCGGTGGCGATGCGGCGCTTGAGGCCGGCCACCCGGACCATGAAGAACTCGTCCAGGTTCGAGGCGAAGATGGCGAGGAAGTTGGCCCGCTCCAGGATGGGCGTGGCCGGGTCCTCGGCCAGCTCCAGGACCCGTTCGTTGAACGCGAGCCAGCTGCGTTCGCGGTCGAGGAAACGCCCCTGGGGCAGCTCGTCGCCGTCCCGGTCGGGCTCGTAGGCGTCCGCGTCGGCGTCGAGGTCGGGATCCAGGTCGGCGGCGGTGGAGAAGCTGACCCCGCCCGCCGCCGGGGTGGCGTGCGGCCGGTGCGCGGCGAGCGAGCCGACGGACGGCTGGGCGGCGGGCTGGACGGGGACCTCGGAGCTGGGCTGCTGGCTCATGGACCTATTGTTCCGCGCGGAGTGCTCCTCAGGCGCGTCGGAGCCCGGAAAGATCGCGGAAGGCCCGGGAAACCCCGGGTCACGGGCTCTCCCGTTGCGGCGGGGGGCGGGCACAGCTGGCTGCATCCCGTGAGGGTCGCAAGGGCGTCTGAATGGCCGGTAACGGCGACATGACGTACAGGAAGCGGTGTGCCTGCGGGTGGGCCCCGACGGTCACTGTACGTGTTCGTCGTCCGGGCCCACCCCTCGTGGGGCCCGGACGACGGGTCTCCCCGGGTCCGCGCTCAGCCGTGGAGGCGGCGCAGGACCCGGAAGGCGGCGAACACGGCGAGGGCCGCCAGGGCCAGGAGGATGCCGGTCTCGACGAGCTGGAGGGGCCAGTAGTGGGAGGCGGGGTGGACCTCGGAGAAATGGGCGGTGGCTCCCAGATCGCGCCAACAGGCATCGATGTCCTGCAGGGGGTCGGCGGCGTAGTCGTAGCAGTCCTCCCAGTACAGCTTCCGGCCCGACTCCGTCAGCCTGCCCATGTCGACGACCCAGTCGCCGGAGTTGAGCTCCACGGGGCCGGGGCTCTGCCGGAAGCCGGTCGGCCACAGCTCGTAACGCCTCTTGCCCAGGCCGAGGGCGACCGTCCCGAGGGCGAGAGCGGTGAGGGACATGGACAGCAGCGTGCGGCGGACGAGCACCGCGCACAGCGCGCCCACCGCCACGGCCAGCAGCGTGAAGCCGAGGAGGGCGGGGCCGGTGCCGGGGAAGATGCCGGACGCGTACCAGGGGGTCAGGTGGGAGTACGGGTACCCGCGGAGCGCCCAGAGCCCCCAGCGGTAGACGGCGATCAGGACCGCCATCCCGACGACCGCCAGTGCGGCGGGCACGGCCAGCCGGGCGGCGAGCCAGTGGGCGGGGGAGACCGACTGCGCCCAGGCCAGCCGGAAGGTGCCGCTCTCCAGTTCGCGGGCGATCAGCGGTCCGGCGACGAAGACCCCGATGAGCCCGGCCAGCAGGAGCAGCACCGTGCCGCCGTCGGACAGGAAGAGCTCGGAGGACGTACGGGCGTAACTGGGCAGGTAGTCGCCGCCGCACGGGGTCATGTCGCCGTCGGCGCACAGCTCCTTCGCGGAGGCCATCCAGACACGGAGCGCGACGACGATGCCGATGCCGATGACCAGCAGGGCGGCCCCCGCCCACAGGGCCTTGCGGTGCATGCGGAGCAGGACGCGGGCGGGCCCGCGCAGGGTGCCGGGCGTCGTGGCGACGGTGTCGGTCTTCGGGCGGGTCAGCGTGCTCATGCCGCCACCGCCTCCGCCCGCGTCCCGGCCGACGCGCTCGGCGTCAGCAGCGGCGGGGCGTCCGGGGAGCGCAGATGGGCGAGCAGCAGCTCCTCCAGGGAGGGCTGGGTGACGGCCCAGGCGGCGGTGTCCACGGGGCCCTCCTTTCTGATGAGTGCCGTGAGTTGACGCCCCGTCGTACGGGATTCGACGACGGTGTGCGGGGCCAGATCGCGGGCCTGGCCGGTGAGCAGGGCGTGCGCGTCGACGATGTCCTCCGCCTCGCCGCCGAGCCGGACGCGCCCGCCGTCGACGAACAGGAGGTAGTCGCAGGCGCCTTCCAGCTCGGTGAGGATGTGCGAGGACATCACGATCGTCGTGCCGTGCTCGGCGGTATCCGCCATCAGGACGCCCATCAGCTCATGCCGGGCGAGCGGGTCGAGGTCGGCCATCGGCTCGTCCAGCAGCATCAGTTCGGGCCGCTTGCCGAGCGCGAGGGCCAGCGCGAGCCGGGTGCGCTGCCCGCCGGAGAGCGTACGGACGCGGGCGGTGCGCGGCAGCGCCCCGGCGATCCGGTCCGCGGTGGCGCGGTCCCAGCGCCCGGGGTTCAGCTCGGCGCCGGCCCAGAGCGTGTCCGCGACGGTGAGCTGCGGGTACAGCGGCTTGTCCTGGGCGACGAAGGCGATCCGGTCGCGTACGGCGGCGGGATCGGTGGAGCCGAGGACGGCGAGGGACCCGGCGCCGGGGCGGTCCAGACCCGCGGCCAGGTTCAACAGGGTCGACTTGCCTGCCCCGTTGGGCCCGACGAGGGCGCAGACGCGTCCGGCGGGCAGTCGGAACGAGCAGTCGTGCAGGGCGCGGTGGCCGCCGCCCCTGCGCCCGTAGGTCCTTCCGAGGCCGTGTGCCTCGATCGCGACGCCGGTCATCGTTCCTGGTCCCCCTCGTGTGAACGGCCCGCGGTGCCGGTGCCGTTCGTGCTGTACGTGCTGTCCAGTACGGCGGTGAAGAGCGCGCCGACGTCGTCCTTCTCCAGCCCGGCCGCCCGGGCCCGGCGGGCCCAGTCGGCGAGTTCGGTGCGCAGGGGCGCGTCGGCGGCGGTCGCGTCGGGCGCGCCGCCCAGCGTCCGGCGGACGAAGGTGCCGAGCCCCCGGCGGGCCTCGACGAGGCCTTCGCGCTCCAGCTCCCGGTAGGCCTTGAGGACCGTGTTCGGGTTGATCGCGGTGGCTTCCACCACCTCGCGGGCGGTCGGCAGCCGATCGCCCGGTTCGAGCACGCCCAGGCGCAGGGCCTGCTTCGTCTGCTGGACGATCTGGAGATAGGTGGCGACGCCGCTGCGCCGGTCGATACGGAACTCGACCGCTGCGGACTCTGCTGCCATGCGCAGAACCACCCTTTCACTAATTGAGTAGTGAAAGGGTGATGCAAAGAAGGGGCGGCGTCAAGTGACGCCGCCCCGGGAGGTGTTCGGAGGAGAGCTTGCCGGCCGGGCGCGGTCGGGCGCCCGGGCGCTTGCGCGGACGCGCTATTACGCGGCCGGCGGGGCCGGGGTGTGGTCGGCCCGCAGCTCCTCGTTGATGCGCTGTGCCTCTTCCAGCTGGTCCTCGAGGACGACGATGCGGCAGGCGTCCTCGATCTTCGTGCCCTGGTCGACCAGTTCACGGGCGCGGGCCGCGATGCGCAGCTGGTAGCGGGAGTAACGGCGGTGGCCTCCGTCGGAGCGCAGCGGGGTGATCAGGCGGTTCTCGCCGAGCGTGCGGAGGAAGGCGGGGGTGGTGCCGAGCATCTCGGCGGCCCGGCCCATGGTGTAGGCGGGGTAGTCGTCATCGTCGAACTTGTCGGTGGGGCGGGTACTGCGAGGGGGCATAGCACCTCTTCTTTCGGGGACACGTCGGGGGGCCCGAGCACCTTGCGGTGCTCGGGCCCCGAGCTTTCAACACCATCTGCCGGCCGACTGTGCCGGCTCATCTGTTCCGCCGGTCCGCCCGAGGGGGCGGGGAAGCGGGGATCGCGAATGCGTGACCGGGGACCACCTTCCGTTCCGGGGTCTCTGCGGTACCCGAGCGGAATCCTCCTCGCTCAGGCGATCCTGATGGCGTCTGCTCCTTACCTCGTTCGGTTTCACTCTTTCGGTACTGCGGGTACTGCGGGTACTGCGGATGTTGCGGTACTGCATGCGGCCCCGGGGGCCGCCCGGCCCGGCAGCCAGTGGGGGAACCCACCGTTTCCGGCTCCCTCGCTCCGCTGCCGTTCCGCTTACTGCTCTGACCTGCATGCGCGGCAGTTCGTGTCTGCCGCGCTCTCTTGTCTTCCGGCTACGAGGAAAACGTTAACCCCGCCGATAGGTAGATGTCTACTCCCGCCACGATAGATTTTCTGCCGAGTCGGACGAGGCGCTTCTAAGGCGTCGACGCTCCGGAAGCTGTTGTGGCGGGAGGCCTCAGGACTCCGTGCGGTACATCAGGTCCACCTCGTGCGTGGTGAAGCCGATGCGCTCGTACACCGTCACGGCCGCCGTGTTGTCCGCGTCCACGTAGAGCATCGCGGTGGGCAGCGCCTCGGCGGCCAGGTGGTGCAGGCCGATCGAGGTCAGGGCCTTGCCGAGGCCGCCGCCCTGGGCCTCGGGCAGGACCCCGACGACGTACACCTCGCCGACCTGCTCCTCGGCGTGCACCTTCGTCCAGTGGAAGCCGACGATCTCCCCCTCCCGCTCGGCCAGGAAGAAGCCCTTCGGGTCGAACCAGGGCTCTGCCTTGCGGTCGTCCAGGTCCTGCTGGGTCAGGGATCCCTGCTCCGGGTGATGAGCGAAAGCGGCGCGGTTCACGGCGAGCCAGGCGGCGTCGTCCCGCCCCGGCTCGAAGGTCCGTACGGTGACGCCCTCGGGCAGGACCGGCTCGGCGAGATCGAGCGGGATCAGGCTCCGCCGCAGCTGGCGCAGTTCGCGGAAGAGGGAGAGGCCGAGCACCTGGGCGAGGTGGCGGGCCGCGGAGGTGCCGCCGTGCGCCCAGACCCGCAGTCGCTTGCCGGTCGCGGCGAGGAGGGCGGCGCCGAGCGCCCGGCCGTGTCCGTTGCCGCGCCGGTCGGGGTGGACGACCAGCTCGGCGGCCGGGGCCTCGACCGGGTCGGTGTCCTCCAGCTGGGCGTATCCGGAGAGCGCGCCGTCGACGGTGAGCAGGAAGTGCCGTACGCCGGCGCGGTGTCCGCCCCGGATCCGGAGCCGGCCCTGCTCGGAGACCGCCTGCCGGCCGTCGGACGCGGCCGCCTCGGAGAGCAGGGCGAGGACGGCCTCGGCCTGTGCGGGGTCGAGTGCGTCGAGGGCCTGAATCTCGCGTCCGGGAGCGGGGAGGGGTGCGTCAGTCGTCATGCCTCCGAGCGTACGGCGGTGGGCACGCCCGGTGGCGGCGCGGCGGGGCGGGTGCGCGGCCGGGGCGCCGGAGGCGGGGAGTTGGGCCGTCTACAGCACGCAAAGGAGCCATATGGAGCCATGTGGCCGGATGGCAACCAGTCCGTAACCCCGAACACCTGTTGCGCTACGCGCGTTGACTCTAGGCTGCGGCTCGCAGGATGCAGTACTGACACCACTGAACTGACACACAAGGGGACCGATGTCAGCGACTCCACAGAAGAATCGCGCGTCCCGGCGGGTGCTCGCCGCCGCGGCCGGTCTGGCCACCGTGGGCGCGCTCGTCGCCGCGATGCCGGCCGGGGCCCATGACCGGGGTCACGGGCACGGCGGCGGGCACGGACACGGCCACAAGCCCCGTACCGTCGACGTGCAGTTGCTGTCGTTCAACGACCTGCACGGCAACCTGGAGCCGCCGGCCGGTTCGGCGGGCAACGTCTCCGAGACGCAGCCCGACGGCACGGTGAAGGCGATCCCGGCCGGTGGCGTCGAGTACCTGGCGACCTCGCTGCGCACCGCGCGCAAGGGCAACCCGTACTCCGTCACGGCGGCCGGCGGCGACATGGTCGGCGCGAGTCCGCTGCTGTCGGGCCTCTTCCACGACGAGCCGACGATCGAGGCGCTGAACGGTCTCGACCTGGACGTCACGGCGGTCGGCAACCACGAGTTCGACGAGGGCGCCACCGAGCTGGCCCGCCTCCAGAACGGCGGCTGCCACCCGGTCGAGGGCTGTTACGAGAAGGGCAAGAAGTTCAAGGGAGCGGACTTCCCCTACCTCGCGGCCAACGTGACCAAGGAGAAGACCGGCAAGCCGCTGCTGAAGCCGTACACCGTCTGGAAGAAGAACGGCGTCAAGATCGGCTTCATCGGAGTGACCCTGGAGGGCACCCCGGACATCGTCACGGCCAACGGCGTGAAGGGCCTGAAGTTCCACGACGAGGTCGAGACGATCAACAAGTACGCCCGCGAGCTGGACCGCAGGGGCGTCAAGTCGATCGTGGCGCTGATCCACGAGGGCGGGGCCCCGGCCTCCACCTCGTACAACTACGACTGCGACAGCCCCGGCGCGGGCGACGGCATCTCCGGCCCGATCGTCGACATCGCCAAGGGCATCACGCCGAAGGTGGACGCCCTGGTCACGGGCCACACCCACCAGGCGTACGTGTGCACGGTCCCGGACCCGTCCGGCAAGCCGCGCATGGTCACGTCGGCCTCGTCGTTCGGCAAGCTGTACACGGACACCACGCTGACCTACGACCGCCGCACCAAGGACATCGTCCGTACGTCGGTGAAGTCCGCGAACCACGTCGTGACCCGGGACCAGCCCAAGGCCCCCGACATGACCCGTCTCATCGACCGCTGGAACAAGCTCGCGGCCCCGATCGCGAACAAGCCGCAGGGCTGGATCAGCGCCGACATCAACGGCCGCGGCTCCACGGCCCCCGAGAAGCCGCTCGGCAACGTCATCGCCGACGCCCAGCTCGAAGGCCTCGCCCCGGCCGACAAGGGCGGCGCGGAAGTCGCGTTCATGAACCCGGGCGGTGTCCGCGCGGACCTGGTGCACAAGGCGTCCGGCAGTGAGGGCGACGGGGTCGTCACCTACGGCGAGGCGTTCACCGTGCAGCCGTTCACCAACATGATGAACGTCGTCGACCTCACGGGCGCCCAGCTGGTCTCCGCACTCCAGCAGCAGGTCAGCGGGCCCAACGAGGCCAGCCCGAAGATCCTCCAGGTCTCCAAGGGCCTCACCTACACGCTCGATCTGACGAAGAGCGGCGCGGACCGCGTGGTGGCCGGCACCATCAAGCTGAACGGCGAGGCGATCGACCCGGCGCGCACCTACCGTGTCGCGATGAACGAGTTCCTCGCGGGCGGCGGCGACGGCTTCCCGGCCCTCGGCCAGGGCACGAACAAGCTGGTCGGCGCGTCCGACCTGGACCTGTTCAACGCCTACCTGGCGGCCCACTCCACGGCCACCGCCCCGCTGGCCCCGCCGGCGACGGACCGGATCACGGTCATCCAGTAGGCACCGTGTGACGTGTGGGGGAGGGGCGGCGGGCCTGCGGGCCGGTCGCCCCTCCCCGTTGGTCCTCCTGTCAGCCTCTGGCGAAGCTTGTTGACCCTTAAAGTAGGCGGCCGGTTGTCGGACCCACCAAGGAGAATCCCGGGTGAGCAACGTACTGAGGATGAACAGCGGCCGGAGAAAGGTCCGGAGCCTCACCCCGCCGCCGACGGTCGAGGACACCATCGACTTCTTCGACGGATCGGGGACGCACAGCGTGGTGGCCCGCCCCGAGCGCGAACTGCCCCCGGGCGGCGTCCCCGCCTACCTGGAGGCCCGCAAGACCGGTGTCCGCTCCTTCGTGCTGTGGACCGACGAGCACCGCCGGGAACGGTTGGCGACCGTGGTGACCCGGTCCGCCGGCGGCGGGGTCGCCACCTTCCAGGTGCTGGGCCCCCAGGGCGAGTTGATCGGCACGATCGTGCGCGAGAAGGCGCTCCGGGGACGGGGCCTGCGCACTCGCTGGACCGTGACCCAGCCCGGCGGCCCCGAGATGGTGGGCTACAAGGGGCGGATCGTGTGGTGGTTCCTGTGGTGGCTGTGCCTGCCGCTGATGGTGGTGCTCGTCCTCATCACGGTGTTCGACAGCGTCCCGGGGAACGAGGCCGGGGCCGCGCGTGCTCCTCGGCGCATCCGTTGGCGTGCGGCCGGGCGGATGCCGCTGGAGTTCCGGTCGCGGGGCGACAAGCTGCATCTGCACGCACCGGAGGTGGACTGGCGGCTGGGCGCGGCGCTGGTCGCACTGGTGCGGAGCTTCAGCGCGGTGAACTGGGACGGCCACAAGACGTGACCCGGGACGGGGTGGTGTTTCGGGACGGCGCGGCGTAGAACTGGCCCCATGTCCGCCCAGCAGCCGCCGCCCCCGCACCGACCCCATCCCCCCGGCGGGCCTTGGTTCGTGCCACCGCAGCCCGGGGAGATCACGGCTGCCTACCGGCGCCGGGCCCGCCTTCTCACCTGGTCCGCGATCGTCGTGGGGGCCCTCATGGCGGTGGCGCTCGTGGTGAGCGTCGTCTTCCTCGTACGGGCGGACCAGGACACGAGGAACGCGGCCTACGGCTATCTCGCCCTCGTCCTCTGGGTCGGTATCGCCGCCGCAGTCCCGGTCCTGCTGGCCCTCGCGATCCCCGCTGCGCGCATGCGGCGGCGACTGCGGGAGCGGCAGCGCTAGAGCAGTCCGGCGGATCATGCGGCGGCGCGTACGTCCTCGCCCCGGTGCGCGCGGGTCTCGCGGCAGTCGCGGCAGCACCCGGGGTCGGCTGAGCGGAAGGCGCGGTCGCAGTCGGCGCAGGTCTGGAAGGGCGTGACGGCGACGCGGGGCCGGGCGGGGGCGACGAGATCACATGCCCCGGGGAGCGGTGGGGGCAGGAGCGCTGTCAGCCGGTGCTTGAGGAGTTTGACGGGGTGGCGGAGGGGCTGCGGCAGGTCGTCGGTGAGCGTGCGACGGATGGTGTCGGGGTGCGCGTCGCGTTCCAGCCAGGTGGCGACCGCGGGCGCGAGGTGGCGGATGTCGCCCTCGGAGAGCGTGAACTGGGGTGCGTGGCGGCGTAGATCGCTGAGGAGCGCGGTGGCGGCGCGGTCGAGCTCCGGGGTGAGGGCGCCGGGCTGGGGGAGGGGACG
>NZ_QWFA01000117.1 GCF_003501885.1 Streptomyces globisporus | reverse complement strand
GAGTTCGCGTCGGGGGCGGCGGTTCCGGGGGCAGGCGTCGCGGAGGTCGCCGTTCCGGGAGCGGCCGGAGCTGCCGGCGTTCCGGGGGCGCCCGGGGCGGTCGGCGTTCCCGGAGCGGTGGGCCCGGCCTGGGCGGCGGGCGTGGCCGGGGTGGTGGTTCCGGTCCGGTCCGTGGCCGCTTGCGGGGCGGTGGCCGCCGCCCGGTCCGCGGCCGCTTCCGGGGGTGCGGACCGGGGCGCGGCGGTCCGGGGACGCGGGGCCGCCGTGCTGCTGGCGGCGGCCAGCGCCTCGGCGAGGCCGCCGATCTCGACGTGGACGACGGCCACCGGCTTGGCCGACCCCCCTGCCACCGCCCTGGTCAGGGCCTCGGCCAGCACCTGGCCGTCACCGGTCTCGGCCTCCCCGTTCTCCCCCACCCACGGGATGGCGGTGACGATCACGGCGTCGCAGGTCCCGTCCGCCAGCGCCTCGGCCAGCGCGTCGCGGAAGTCCTGCGGGGAGGCGGCGGTGGTGAGGTCGATCGGCGGGCGCGGGCGCAGCCCCTCGGCGAGGCAGGCGTCGTACGTCAGCAGGCCGAGGGACTCGGAGTTGCCGAGGATGGCGACCCGGGGACCGGCCGGGAGGGGCTGGCCCGCCAGCAGGAGTCCGGCGTCGACCATCTCGGTCACGGTGTCGACCCGGATGACACCGGCCTGGCGCATCAGCGCGGAGACCGTGGTGTCGGGGATGCGGCTGACCGGGACGGCGTGGCCGGGCGGGTTGGTGCCGCTGTGCCGGGCGCCCTTCACGACGACGACGGGCTTCACGGCGGCGGTGCGGCGGGCGAGGCGGGTGAACTTGCGGGGGTTGCCGAGCGATTCGAGGTAGAGCAGGGCGACGTCGGTGTCCGGGTCCTCGAAGGAGTACTGGAGGAAGTCGTTGCCGGAGACGTCGGCCCGGTTGCCCGCCGAGATGAACGAGGACAGGCCCGCGCCGCGCCGGTGGAGGCCGGAGAGCAGGGCGATGCCGATCGCGCCGGACTGGGTGAACAGGCCGATCCGGCCGCGGGCGGGCGACTCGGGGGCGAGGGAGGCGTTCAGCCGGACGGTCTCGGCGGTGTTGATGATGCCGAAGGCGTTCGGGCCGATGATCCGCATGCCGTACGAGCGGGCCTGGCGGACCAGTTCGCGCTGGAGCTCGCGGCCGTCGGCGCCCCGCTCGGCGTAACCGGCGGAGAGGACGACCAGGCCCTGGACGCCGTGCTCGCCGCAGTCGGCGACGGCCTCGGGGACCCGGTGGGCGGGGACGGCGATGACGGCCAGGTCGACCTGCTCGTCGATCTCGCCGAGCGAGCGGTGGGCGGGGACCCCGTCGAGGGTGGCGAGGCCCTCGTCGAAGGCGCGGTTCACGGCGTAGGTGCGGCCGGTGTAGCCGGCGGCGAGGAGGTTGCGCAGGACCGTGCGGCCCACTCCGCCGGGGGTGCGGCCGGTGCCGATGACCGCGACGGAGCCGGGGGCGAGGAGGCGCTGCACCGAGCGGGCCTCGGCGCGCTGTTCGCGGCCGCGCTGGACGGCGAGGGACTTCTCCGTGGGTTCGAGGTCGAGGGTGAGGTGGACGGAGCCGTCCTCGAAGCTGCGGCGCTGGGTGTAGCCACCGTCCCGGAACACCTTGATCATTTTGTTGTTGGCGGGGAGCACCTCGGCGGCGAAGCGCCGGATGCCGCGCTCGCGGGCGACCGCGGCGATGTGTTCGAGCAGCGCCGATGCGACGCCGCGGCCCTGGTGGGCGTCCTGGACGAGGAAGGCGACCTCGGCCTCGTCGGCGGGGGCGGAGGCGGGGCGGCCCGTGTCGTCGATGCGGTCGTAGCGGACGGTCCCGATGAACTCGCCGCCGATGGTGACCGCCAGTCCCACCCGGTCGACGTAGTCGTGATGGGTGAAGCGGTGCACGTCCCGGTCGGATAGGCGGGGATACGGGGCGAAGAAGCGGTAGTACTTCGACTCGTCGGACACCTGCTCGTAGAAGCTGACCAGTCGCTCGGCGTCGTCCGTGGTGATCGGTCTGATGCGCGCGGTGCCCCCGTCGCGGAGCACCACGTCCGCTTCCCAGTGGTCGGGGTACGCGTGATGCGGACTCTGTTCCGGCGTGGGCTCCATGGCCAAAGCCTACGGCCGGACGGGAGGCCGGGCACAGCACCACGCACTGCATGAGAGACTGGTCTAGACAACCGTTGATATGTGAAGGGCAGAACCATGGCTGAGCGCCGCGTAAACGTCGGTTGGGCCGAGGGCCTGCACGCCCGCCCCGCTTCCATCTTCGTCCGTGCCGCCACGGCCTCCGGCGTCCCCGTGACGATCGCCAAGGCCGACGGCAACCCGGTGAACGCCGCCTCCATGCTGGCCGTGCTCGGTCTGGGCGCGCAGGGCGGCGAGGAGATCGTGCTCGCGTCCGACGCGGACGACGCCGAGGCCGCTCTGGACCGGCTGGCGAAGCTGGTCGCCGAGGGCCTGGAAGAACTGCCGGAAACCGTCTGACCCTCCGACTCCGGTCCGTCCGGATTCGACGGCGCGAGAGCCGTGACCCCGCGAAGGGGATCACGGCTCTTTCGCTTTCATGAGAGATGCATCTCGATAATGCGGGCAGCGTAAATAGCGCTCCGAAATTGCATCTCTTTGTATACGGCGCTTTTGTTAATGCCGGACGCCCGCAGTGTTTACGCCGTGTTGCGAACTTCTCACCGGGGGAACGGGGGCGGTGCGACGCCCGGGACGATCCGGGCGGCGGAGCCGGTGCTCGGCGGTGGAGCGTTCCGCGTGCTGGGCGGTGAGTGCCCTCGCCCGTTCCGCGTCGCCGCGCGCCACGGCGTCCACGATCGCGCCGCGCTCGGCCCAGGAGTCGACCGGGCGGGCCGGCTGCTCGACCGCGTACATCCAGGCGATCTTGTGCCGGAGCTGGGTGAGCAGCGCGATGAGCCCGGGGCTGCCGGAGGCCTGGGCCAGGGTCTCGTGGAACCAGCCGCCCAGCGACCGCAGGTCCTCGCCCTCGCCCCGGCGGGCCCGTTCCTGGCCCAGTCTGACCAGACCGCGGAGCACCTTGAGATGGGCTTCGGTGCGGCGCTGGGCGGCGCGGGCCGCGCCCAGCGGCTCCAGGAGCATCCGCACCTCCAGGAGGTCGGCGGCCTCCTGGACGGTGGGCTCGGCGACACAGGCGCCGGCGTGTCTGCGGGTGACCACGAACCCCTCGGACTCCAGCGTGCGCAGCGCCTCGCGGACCGGGACGCGGGAGACCCCGTAGCGACGGGCCAGCAACTCCTCGGTGAGGCGGCTGCCGCGCTCGTAGACACCGGAGACGATGTCGTCACGGATTGCCGTGCATACCGAATGCGCGGGAATGCGCATATCCGAACCTCCGCCTTGATCCCCGCGAAACGCGGCCGCCCGACGTCTGTTCCGTGACTCTATGACAATCCGCTGGAATTTCCGATGGCAGGCCGGAATCCAGGTATATCTTCACGCGGGAATTACCGAAGGCCCCGGCGGGTGCCGGGGCCTTCGGGCGGTGGGGCGCGAGGGGTGCGGTCAGACGTTCAGACCGTGGGACCGCAGGTAGGCGACGGGGTCCATGTCGGAGCCGTAGTCGGGGGTGGTGCGGGCCTCGAAGTGCAGGTGCGGGCCGGTGGAGTTGCCGGTGGAGCCGGAGAGGCCGATCTGCTGGCCGGAGGAGACGCTCTGGCCGACGGAGACGCCGATCGAGGAGAGGTGGCCGTACTGGGTGTAGGTGCCGTCCGCCATCCGAAGCACGATGTTGTTGCCGTACGCGCCGCCCCAGCCGGCCTCGACGACCGTGCCGGCGCCGACAGCGACGACGGAACTGCCGGAGGCGGCCTGGAAGTCCACGCCGGAGTGGCTGCCGGAGGACCAGAGGGAGCCGCCGGCGTTGTAGCCGGTGGTGACGTGGGAGCCGGCGACCGGGAGGTGGAAGGCGTTCAGCCGGGCGCGCTCGGCGGCGCGGGCGGCACGGGCCTTCTCCTCGCGGACCTCCTTGGCGCGGGCCTCGGCCTTGCGCTCGGCCTCGGCCTTCGCCTTGGCCTTGGCGGCCTTCTCGCGGGCCTCGGCGGCGGCCTTGGCCTTCGCCTTCGCGACGGCGTCGGCCTGCCGCTGCTGGGCGTGGGCCTGCGCGTCGATCTGCTCGGCGAGGGTGGCGTCGAGGGAGATGGCCTGGGTGAGGCCGGTGTCGGCGACCTTGGCGGCCTCGGTGTCCGCGGCGAGGGCCGGGGAGGACAGCGAGCCGAGGACTCCGGTGGTGGCCAGGGCCGCGATGCCGGCGGCCTGGGCGCTCCGGCGCGTGAGACGGCTCGGGGCACGGTGCTTCCCGGTGGCACGGGTGAACGCCATGGAGGGGCTGGTTCCTTTCCTTCCTTCTCGCCTACCGGGTTAGCTGACGGGTTCGGAGCAGGAAGGTCTCCTACGGATCCCCCCACCGGTTCGCGGCACGGGCCTCCGATTCACCCCAGGGACTGCATGGGTCCCCGGCTCCCCAGGCTCGCGCCTGACGGGGACTCGGCGATGACTGCCCGGCGCCGCGGCTGCGGCATACGGGTGACGGACAGCCGGGCCGACGCTAGGCGGGGCGACTTCCCATCACCAAACGGACAGGGGGATTTGTCGCGCATCCCACAGGGCAGACGGGCAACCTCTGCCCCAAAGGGTGCGAAGTGGACCAAACAGGCAAAAACACAGGACCCCGACGAAATCCCTTCTGTCGGGGTCCTGTTCACGGCAGGGGTCGCACAGGGCGGCCGCGCTCCGCGGGCGGTGTCAGCCGGTGACGACGGTCACCTCTCCGATACCGAGAGCCTTGACCGGCTCGGCGATCCGCGCGGCGTCCCCCACCAGAACCGTGACCAGCCGGTCGACCGGGAAGGCGTTGACCACGGCGGCGGTCGCCTCCACGGTGCCCGTCTCGGCGAGCCGGGCGTAGAGGTGGGCCTGGTAGTCGTCGGGGAGGTGCTGCTCGACCTGGTCGGCCAGCGTGCTCGCGACGGAGGCGGCGGTCTCGAACTTCAGCGGAGCGACACCCACCAGGTTCTGCACGGCCGTCTCGCGCTCGGCGTCGGTCAGCCCCTCGGCGGCCAGCGTCCGCAGGACCTTCCAGAGGTCGTCCAGGGCCGGTCCGGTGGACTCGGTGTCCACCGAGCCGCTGATCGCGAGCATCGCCGCGCCGCCCGCGTCGGGGCCGGAGGAGCGCAGGACCTGGGCGAAGGCGCGCACGCCGTAGGTGTAGCCCTTCTCCTCGCGCAGCACCCGGTCCAGCCGGGAGGTGAGGGTCCCGCCCAGGCAGTACGTGCCGAGCACCTGCGCGGGCCACACGCGCTCGTGCCGGTCCGCGCCGATGCGGCCGATCAGCAGCTGGGTCTGGACCGCGCCGGGGCGGTCCACGATGACCACGCGGCCGGTGTCGTCCGCGGTGATGGGCGGCACCGGGCGGGCCTGGGCGGTGTTGCCCGACCAGTCGCCGAGGGTCTCCGCCAGCAGCGCGTCCAGGTCGATGCCGGTCAGGTCGCCGACGATCACGGCCGTCGCGGTGGACGGGCGGATGTGGGCGTCGAAGAAGGCGCGCACGGCGGCCGCGTCGATCCGCCGGACCGTCTCCTCGGTGCCCAGGCGCGGGCGGGACATCCGGGCGGTGGCCGGGAACAGCTCCTTGGAGAGCTGCTTGGCGGCGCGCCGGGACGGGTTGGCGTGCTCGTGCGGGATCTCGTCGAGGCGGTTGCCCACCAGGCGCTCGATCTCGCTCTCGGCGAAGGCGGGGGCCCGCAGCGCCTCGGCGACCAGTCCGAGCGCCTTGGCCAGTCGGGAGGCCGGGACCTCCAGGGAGACCCGGACGCCGGGGTGGTCGGCGTGCGCGTCGAGCGTGGCGCCGCAGCGCTCCAGCTCGGCGGCGAACTCCTCGGCGCTGTGCTTGTCGGTGCCCTCGGAGAGCGCCCGCGACATGATCGTGGCCACGCCGTCGAGGCCCTCGGGTTCGGCCTCCAGCGGCGCGTCCAGGAAGATCTCCACGGCGACGACCTGCTGGCCGGGGCGGTGGCAGCGCAGCACGGTCAGCCCGTTGGGCAGAGCGCCGCGCTCGGGCGCCGGGAAGGCCCAGGGGCGGGCCGTGCCGGGCGTGGGCTGCGGGTGGAACTCCATGGCTACTCCAGTCACGGCGGCGTCGCTCACTTGGCCGCCCCCTCGTGCGCGTCGGTGCCCTCTTCGCCGTCTTCACCTTCGGCGGCCTCGTCGGCCGGCTCGATGGGCTCGTAGACCAGCACCGCCCGGTTGTCGGGGCGCAGGGCCGCCTCGGCCGCCGCACGCACCTCCTCCGCTGTGACGTCCAGGACGCGGCCCACGGCGGTCAGGGCGAGCTGCGGGTCGCCGAACAGGACGGCGTAACGGCACAGTTCGTCGGCCCGGCCGGCGACCGTGCCGAGCCGGTCGAGCCACTCGCGCTCCAACTGCGCCTGGGCCCGCTCCATTTCCTCGGGGGTGGGCCCCTCGGCGGCGAACCGGGCCAGCTCCTCGTCGACGGCGGCCTCGATCGTCTCCACCTCGACGCCGCCGGACGTCTTCACGTCCAGCCAGCCCAGCGAGGGCGCCCCGGCGAGCCGCAGCAGACCGAAGCCCGCCGCCACGGCCGTACGGTCGCGGCGGACCAGGCGGTTGTGCAGCCGGGAGGACTCGCCGCCGCCCAGCACGGTCAGCGCCAGGTCCGCGGCGTCGCAGGCGCGGGTGCCGTCGTGCGGGAGGCGGTAGGCGGCCATGAGGGCGCGCGCCGGGACCTCCTCGTGGACCACTTCGCGCAGCTGCTCGCCGATGATCTCGGGCAGCGTCCCGTCGCGCGGCGGCTGCTTGCCGTCGTGGGAGGGGATGGAGCCGAAGTACTTCTCGACCCAGGCGAGGGTCTGCTCGGGGTCGATGTCGCCGACCACCGAGAGCACCGCGTTGTTGGGCGCGTAGTACGTACGGAAGAACGCGCGGGCGTCCTCCAGCGTGGCCGCGTCCAGGTCGGCCATGGAGCCGATCGGGGTGTGGTGGTAGGGGTGGCCCTCGGGGTAGGAGAGGGCGGTCAGCTTCTCGAACGCGGTGCCGTAGGGCACGTTGTCGTAGCGCTGGCGGCGCTCGTTCTTGACGACGTCGCGCTGGTTCTCCATGGACTCCTCGTCGAGCGCGGCGAGAAGGGAGCCCATCCGGTCGGCTTCGAGCCACAGGGCGAGCTCCACCTGATGGGTGGGCATGGTCTCGAAGTAGTTGGTCCGCTCGAAGCTGGTCGTTCCGTTGAGCGAGCCGCCGGCTCCCTGGACGAGCTCGAAGTGACCGTTCCCCTTGACCTGGCCCGAGCCCTGGAACATCAGGTGCTCGAAGAGGTGAGCCAGGCCGGTGCGTCCCTTGACCTCGTGGCGCGAGCCGACGTCGTACCAGAGGCAGACCGCGGCGACCGGGGTCAGATGGTCCTCGGAGAGCACCACACGCAGGCCGTTGGCCAGGCGGTGCTCGGTCGCTGTCAAGCCGCCGGAGCCGGCCTGTGCGGTGGCCGTGTGACCCATGGGCATGTACGTCCCTTCGATCGCGATACTGGACTTCCTGCCAGACCTGCCACTCTAAGCAAGCGCACCGGCACCTGGCGAAGTTCCCGTTCGGCGGATGTTTCCGTCGATGGTGTCGCGAACGCCGTCGACGGCGTGCCGCCCGGGCGGCTTCGGACCGTCCTCCGGACAGGCCTTCGGACGGGTCGAGGTCGGCGTTGTCAGTGGGGCGGTCCACAATGGACCGCGTCAGCAGCACGTGTTGTCCCGAACAAGCTCAGGTCGCCCGAACAGAATCCGTGAAGGAGTCGCAGCCGCGATGGCCCGCCGTAGCACGAAGACCCCGCCGCCGGACGACTTCGAGGAGAAGATCCTCGACATCGACGTCGTCGACGAAATGCAGGGCTCCTTCCTCGAGTACGCGTACTCGGTGATCTACTCCAGGGCCCTGCCCGACGCCCGCGACGGCATGAAGCCGGTGCACCGCCGCATCGTGTCCCAGATGAACGAGATGGGACTGCGCCCCGACCGCGGCTATGTGAAGTGCGCCCGGGTCGTCGGCGAGGTCATGGGCAAGCTGCACCCGCACGGCGACGCCTCGATCTACGACGCCCTGGTCCGCATGGCCCAGCCGTTCTCGATGCGCCTCCCCCTGGTCGACGGCCACGGCAACTTCGGATCCCTCGGCAACGACGACCCGCCGGCCGCCATGCGGTACACCGAGTGCCGGATGGCGGATGCCACGTCGTTGATGACCGAGGCGATCGACGAGGACACCGTCGATTTCCAGTCGAACTACGACGGCCAGGAGCGCGAGCCGGTCGTCCTCCCCGCCGCCTACCCCAACCTCCTGGTCAACGGCGTCTCCGGGATCGCCGTGGGCATGGCCACCAACATGCCCCCGCACAATCTGGGCGAGGTCATCGCCGCCGCCCGGCACCTGATCAAGCACCCGGGCGCCGATGTCGAGACGCTGATGCGCTTCGTCCCGGGACCCGACCTGCCCACCGGCGGCCGCATCGTCGGGCTCACCGGCATCAAGGACGCGTACACCGCGGGCCGCGGCTCGTTCAAGATCCGCGCCACCGTCTCCGTGGAGAACGTGACCGCCCGCCGCAAGGGCCTCGTCGTCACCGAACTGCCCTTCACCGTCGGCCCGGAGAAGGTGATCGCCAAGATCAAGGACCTGGTCTCGGCGAAGAAGCTCCAGGGCATCGCCGACGTCAAGGACCTCACCGACCGGGCGCACGGGCTGCGTCTCGTCATCGAGGTGAAGAACGGCTTCGTGCCGGAAGCGGTGCTGGAGCAGCTCTACAAGCTGACGCCGATGGAGGAGTCCTTCGGCATCAACAACGTGGCGCTGGTCGACGGCCAGCCGCTCACCCTGGGCCTCAAGGAGCTGCTGGAGGTCTATCTCGACCACCGCTTCGAGGTCGTGCGCCGGCGCAGCGAGTTCCGCCGCACCAAGCGGCGCGACCGGCTGCACCTGGTCGAGGGTCTGATCGTCGCCCTCCTCGACATCGACGAGGTCATCCGGATCATCCGGGACAGCGACAACTCCGCGCAGGCGAAGGAGCGCCTGATGGCGCACTTCTCGCTGAGCGAGATCCAGACGCAGTACATCCTGGACACCCCGCTGCGCCGCCTCACCCGCTTCGACCGGATCGAGCTGGAGAGCGAGCGCGACAAGCTGAACGGCGAGATCGAGGCGCTGACCGCGATCCTGGAGTCGGACGCGGAGCTGCGCAAGCTGGTCTCCTCGGAGCTGGCGGCCGTGGCGAAGAAGTTCGGCACGGACCGGCGCACGGTGCTGCTGGAGTCGGCCGGTTCGCAGATCGCGTCCGTGCCGCTGGAGGTGGCGGACGACCCGTGCCGGGTGCTGCTCTCCTCCACGGGCCTGCTGGCCCGGACGGCGAACGCGGAGCCGGTCGAGATCTCGGAGGACGCCCGGCGGACCAAGCACGACGTGATCGTGTCGGCGGTGGCGGCGACGGCCCGGGGCGATGTCGGGGCGGTCACGTCGACCGGCCGGCTGCTGCGGCTCTCGGTGATCGACCTGCCGCAGCTGCCGGACACGCACGCGGAGCCGAATCTCTCGGGCGGGGCGCAGATCTCCGAGTTCCTCACGCTGGAGGCGGGCGAGGAGCTGATCTGCCTCACGACGCTCGGGGAGGACTCTCCGGGTCTCGCGATCGGCACGCTCCAGGGCGTGGTGAAGCGCGTCGTGCCGGACTACCCGGCCAACAAGGACGAGTTGGAGGTCATCACCCTCAAGGACGGTGACCGCATCGTGGGCGCGACCGAGCTGCGGACGGGCGAGGAGGATCTGGTGTTCATCACCTCCGACGCCCAGTTGCTCCGCTACCCGGCGGGCTCGGTGCGTCCGCAGGGACGGCCCGCCGGAGGTATGGCGGGCGTCAAGCTGGCGGCCGGGGCCGAGGTGCTGTCGTTCACGGCGGTGGACCCGGCGGCCGAGGCGGTCGTGTTCACAGTGGCCGGCTCGCACGGCACGCTGGACGATTCGGTGCTGACGTCCAAGCTCACCCCGTTCGACCAGTATCCGCGCAAGGGCCGGGCGACCGGCGGGGTGCGCTGCCAGCGGTTCCTGAAGGGCGAGGACGTCCTGGTGTTCGCCTGGGCGGGTCCCACCCCGGCACGGGCCGCCCAGAAGAACGGCACCCCGGCGAAGCTGCCGGAGCCGGACCCGAGGCGGGACGGTTCGGGCACGCCGCTGCTGGAGAAGGTGGCCGTGATCGCGGGACCGCCGCTGTACTGACGCCGCCGTACCGCAGACGCCGGTTTTCGTACGGTGGGAAGCGGCCGCAGGGGCGTTACGCCTCCGCGGCCGCTTCCTGCATCTCGGCCTCCGCCTCCGCGTCCCCTTCACGGGCGGGCTCCGGTACGTAGCGGAGCACGCCCCACATGGCGCGTTCGGTGTCCGGGGCGTCGGGCTCCGGCTCCGCGCGGCAGGCGGCCAGCCCCTCGTGCAGCGCCGCGGCGTCGATGCCCGCGCCGATCATGACGAGCTGGGTCAGACGCTGTTCGCCGCGCGCCCACGGCCGGGGAGCGAAGCGCAGGAACCGGCCGACCGCATGCAGGGCGTAGCTGTTGTCCCGGTCCCCCGAGCCGAAGTCGACGAACCCCTTGATCCGGTAGAGCCCTTCGGGCCGGGAGTCGAGGAAGGCCATGAAGCGGCGTGGGTCCATCGGCACGTCGGCGGTGAAGTCGACGCTCTCGTACGCCGCGTGGAGGTGGTCGGCGTGCCCGTCGCGCTCCTCGTGCTCGTCGCACTCCTCCTGACGCAGCAGGTCCTCAAAGCTCAGTTGACCCGCCATCTCCTCGCCGTCCGGCCGCAGCGCGGGGTCGAAGAGCAGCTCGGGGTCGATCCGGCCGTGCTCGGCGGAGATCACGGCGGCGGGGCCGCTCAGCTCCGCGACCGTCGCCCGCAGCCGCTCCCGTTCGGTCTCCCCCACCCGGTCGGTCTTGTTCAGGACGACGAGGTCGGCGACCGCCAGATGGCGGTCGAGCTCGGGGTGCCGCTGCCGGGTGGCGTCGAACTCCGCCGCGTCGACGACCTCGACGAGGCCCCCGTACAGGATGTGCGGGTTGTCGCTCGCCAGCAGCATGCGGACGAGTTCCTGGGGTTCGGCCAGTCCGCTCGCCTCGATGACGATCACGTCCAGCCGGGCGGACGGCCGGGTCAGCGTCTCCAGGAAGGTGTCGAGTTCGCTCGCGTCCACGGCGCAGCACAGGCAGCCGTTGCCCAGCGAGACCGTCGAGCCGACCTGCCCCGAGACGGTCATGGCGTCGATCTCGATGGCCCCGAAGTCGTTGACGATCACGCCGATCCGGGTGCCCGCCCGGTTGCGGAGCAGGTGGTTCAGGAGCGTGGTCTTGCCGGAGCCGAGGAAGCCCGCCAGGACGACGACCGGGATCTGCGGAGTACGGGGCGGGGTCAACGGGGGCCTTCCTGGGGGCGTCGTCAGGGTGCCGGGACCGGCTGCGGCGGGGGTGCGCCGACGTAGCGGGCCGCCGGGCGGATGATCTTCGAGTCCTCCGCCTGCTCCAGGATATTGGCGCTCCAGCCGATCACCCGCGCCGCACAGAAGGTGGGGGTGAACATCGCGCGCGGCAGCCCGCACAGTTCCATGACCACCCCGGCGTAGAACTCCACGTTGGTGTGCAGCTCCCGGCCCGGCTTGAGGTCGGCCAGGATCGCCTGGACCTGGGCCTCCACCTCCACGGCGAAGTCGACGAGCGGACCGCCGAAGCCCTGGGCGATCGACTTGAGCATCCGGGAGCGCGGGTCCTCGGTGCGGTAGACGGGGTGGCCGAAGCCCATGATGCGGCGGCCGGAGAGGACCTGTTCGCGGATCCAGCCGTCGATCCGGTCCGGGGTGCCGATGGCGTCCAGGGTGTCCAGGGCCCGGCTGGGGGCTCCGCCGTGCAGCGGTCCGGAGAGCGCGCCGACCGCCGCCACCAGGCAGGCGGCCAGGTCGGCTCCGGTGGAGGCGACGACGCGGGCGGTGAAGGTGGAGGCGTTGAAGCCGTGGTCGACGGTCGAGACGAGGTACTGCTCGACCGCCCCGGCCTCGTCGGGTCCGGGCTCCGAACCGGTCAGCATGTACAGGTAGTTCGCGGCGTGCGGCAGGTCCGCGCGGGGTGCGACCGGCTCCAGTCCCTGGCCCAGGCGGTGGAGGGCGGTCAGGATCGTGGGCACGGCCGCGCAGACGGCGAGCGCGTCCTCGCGTCGGCGCCCGGCGTCGATGTCGTACACCGGGCGGAAGCCGGCCGAGGCGCCGAGCAGGGAGAGCGCGGTGCGGAGTCCCGCGAGGGGCCCCGAGACGGCGCTCGCGCGGGCGATGGCGGGCAGGGCCTCGGTCACGTCGGCGGGGAGCGTGCGCAGGCTCGCCGTGCGGGCCGCGAAGTCGGCGGCCGCGGCCCGGTCGGGCAGCTCCCCGTGGAACATCAGGTACCACACGTCCTCGAAGCCGCGGGTCTGCGCCAGCTCGATCGCCGAGTACTGGCGGTAGTGGTAGAAGCCTTCGCGGCCGCGGACGTCACCGAGGGCGGTGTCGGTGACGACGACACCGGCGAGGCCACGGGGGACGGCGGGGGCGACGGGGGTGGTGGTCATGGCTGCTCTCTCCTCCGTGCATGCAACATTGATTCGACTGTCCACGCTTGACTGAAGATCTGTCAATGTTGATTGAATCAATGTCGGCGCGGGGTGGATACGGTGGTTTCCATGACGGATCAACCAGAGCCCGAGCATGGCAACGCACCCCGGCTCACCACCCGGCAGGCGGCCGAGCTGCTCGGCGTGAAGCCGGAGACGGTGTACGCCTACGTCAGCCGGGGCCAGCTGAGCAGCGTGCGGGGCGCAGGGGGCCGGGGCAGCACGTTCGACGCCGAGGAGGTCCGGGCGCTGGCGCGGCGTTCGGGGCGCCGGGACCCGTCCCCGGCCGGGGGCGATCTCGCCTTCCGGACCGGCATCACGCTCATCGAGGGCGAGCGCTGCTACTTCCGCGGGGTCGACGCGACGGAGCTGGCCCGGCACTACGGCTACGAGGAGGTCGCCGAGTGGCTGTGGACGGGTGAGCTGCGCCCCGGCGCCCGGTTCGCCGCGCCCGCCGGGACCCTAGCGGCGGCCCGCAGGACGGTCGAGGCGCTGCCCGCGCACAGCGGGTCGACGGACCGGCTGCGGGTGGCGGTGACTGCTGCCGCGGCCACGGATCCGCTGCGGTTCGACCTGGCACCGGAGGCGGTGCTGAACAGCGCGCGGGGGCTGATCCCGACGCTGGTGGGCGCGTTGCCGATGCTGGGCGGCCCGGCGGCCGAAGGGGGTTCGCTGGCGGCGGAGCTGTGGTCGCGGCTCACCGCGGAGCCGGCCGACGCGCCTTCCCTCGCCGTGCTGGACGCGGCCCTGGCGCTCCTGATCGACCACGACCTGGCGGCCTCCACCCTGGCCGCCCGGGTCGCCGCCTCCGCGCGGGCCCATCCGTACGCCGTGGTCTCGGCGGGCCTCGGCGTGCTGGAGGGGCCGCTGCACGGTGCCGCGAGCGGCCTGGCGCACCGGCTGCTGCGGGAAGCGGTGGACCGGGGCAGCGCGGTCCCCGTGGTCGCCGACCATCTGCGGACCGGGCGGCGGGTGCCCGGCCTGGGCCACCGGATCTACCGGGGCGAGGACCCCCGGGCGACCGTCCTCTTCGAGCTGCTGGCGAAGGTGCCGCGGGCGGCCGAGGCGCTGGCGGCGGCCCGTGAGGTGGTGGCCACGACGGCGCGGCACGCTCCGCTGCACGCCAACATCGACCTGGCGCTGGCCGTCCTGTCGGTCTCCCGGGGCATGGCGGCGGACGCGGGCGAGACCGTGTTCGCGGTGTCCCGTACGGCGGGCTGGATCGCCCACGCGCTGGAGGAGTACGGGGAGCGCCCGCTCCGCATCCGGCCGAGCGGGCAGTACACCGGGCCCCGGCCCCCGCAGCCGCTCCCCTGACCGGACTCCGGTTCTCCTGCTCCAGGACTCCAGGTCCGGACCAAGGGCCCCAGGGAGCGCAAATTAGCTACCGATCACAGGGAATTCTCGCGCGGCGGCTGGGCGGTGGATCCGCGCACCACCAGCTCCGGCTCGAAGAGCAGCTCGTCCGAGGGCACGGCCCGCCCGCCGATCTGCACCGAGAGCAGCTCCACGGCCGCTCGCCCCATGGCCTCGATGGGCTGGCGGACGGTGGTCAGGGGCGGCTCGGTGCAGTTCATGAAGGCCGAGTCGTCGTAGCCGACGACCGAGACGTCACCGGGCACCGAGAGCCCCCGGCGGCGAACGGCACGGACAGCGCCCAGCGCCAGCGGGTCGCTGGCGCAGATGATGCCGGTGACACCCCGCTCCAGCAGCCGGGTCGCGGCGGCCTGCCCTCCCTCCAGCGAGAACATGGCCCGGGCCACCCACTCGTCGGGGATGGTCGTGCCGGTCTCCTCGGCGAGCACCCGGGCGGCGGCGAGCTTGCGCTGCGAGGGCACGTGGTCGGACGGTCCGAGGACGAGTCCGATGCGCTCGTGGCCGAGCGAGACGAGGTGACGCCAGGCCTGCTCGACGGCGACGGAGTCGTCGCAGGAGACGCCGGGGAAACCGAGGTGTTCGATGGCCGCGTTGATCAGCACGACGGGGATCTTGCGGTCGGCGAGCACCTTGTAGTGGTCGTGCGGGGCGTCGGCCTGGTGGTAGAGACCGCCCGCGAAGACCACACCGGAGACCTGCTGCTGGAGGAGCAGCTCGACGTAGTCGGCCTCGGAGACGCCGCCCTTGGTCTGGGTGCAGAGCACCGGGGTCAGCCCCTGCTGGGCGAGCGCGCCGCCGACCACTTCGGCGAAGGCCGGGAAGATCGGGTTCTGCAGCTCCGGCAGGACCAGGCCGACCAGCCGGGCCCGTTCGCCGCGCAGCTGGGTCGGGCGCTCGTAGCCGAGGACGTCCAGCGCGGAGAGGACGGCCTGCCGGGTGGCGTCGGAGACGCCCGGCTTGCCGTTCAGCACCCGGCTGACCGTCGCCTCGCTGACTCCCACCTTCTGGGCCACTTGAGCAAGTCGTCGCGTCATGAGCGCAAGATTAGCGCAAGCAACGCAAGAAGATTGCGTCGATGGCGAACTCCCCGGGAACGCTCACGGAGGCTGCGCTGAAACGCTCACAGACGCGGCGGCCGGAGGCAAGGGGTACGCGGACCGGACGCCTGAATTCCTGGGCTCCGCGCGACGAGATTTCCGCCCCGGCCCCCCGGCCCTTACCGTCTCTACGATGAACGCCCCACCGACCCCCGGCCGGGGACCGCGCCGGTTCGGCTGGCCCCAGCGGGTCTTCTCCCAGGTCCTGCTGATGCAGCTGGCCATCATCACCGGTGTGACGGTCCTGGTCACCGGCCTCTTCCTGGCCCCGCTCAGCGAGCAGCTGGACGACCAGGCGATGCGCCGCGCCCTGGCCATCGCCCAGTCCACCGCCGCCGACCCGGACATCGTGGCGAACCTGAGCAGCACGGACCCGTCGGACGGGGGCCCGGTCCAGTCGGCAGCCGAGCGGGTCAGGCGGGCGACCGGCGCGGAGTACGTCGTCGTCATGAACCAGCGCGGGGTGCGCTGGTCGCATCCCGATACCCACCGGATCGGCGCCATCGTCTCCACCGACCCCGGGGAGGCGCTGCGCGGCCGTGAGGTGATGGAGATCGACAGCGGCACCCTCGGCCGCTCGGCGCGGGGCAAGGTGCCGTTGTTCGGCCCGTCCGGCGAGGTGCTCGGCGCGGTGTCGGTCGGCATCGCGTACGACAGCGTCCGCGCCCGGCTCCTCGCGGCGATCCCGGGGCTGCTCGCGTACGCGGGCGGGGCCCTGGCCGTCGGGGCGCTCGCCGCGTATCTGATATCCCGCAGGTTGCAGCGCCAGACCCATGACCTGGCGTTCTCCGACATCTCCGCGCTGCTGACCGAACGCGAGGCCATGCTGCACGGCATCCGCGAAGGGGTCGTCGCCCTCGACGGGGCCGGCCGCGTCCGGCTGCTGAACGACGAGGCTCAGCGGCTGCTGGGGCTGGGCCCGGAGGCGGCGGGCCGCCCGCTGGAGGAGGTGCTGGGCGACGGGAGGACCACGGAGGTGCTGGCCGGGCGGGTGGTCGGCGACGACCTGCTGGCGGTACGGGGCAGCCGGGTGCTGCTGGCCAACCGGATGCCCACGGACGACGGCGGAGCCGTGGTGACCCTGCGCGACCGGACCGAGCTGGAGCACCTGGGCCGTGAGCTCGACTCCACCACGGGGCTGATCGACGCCCTGCGCGCCCAGGACCACGAGCACGCGAACCGGCTGCACACCCTGCTGGGACTGCTGGAGCTGGAGATGCACGAGGACGCGATGGAGTTCGTGACCGAGGTGGTCGGCGTGCACCGGGCGACGGCCGAGCAGGTCACGGAGAAGGTCCAGGACCCGCTGCTGGCCGCCCTCCTCGTCGGCAAGACGACCGTCGCCGCCGAGCGCGGTGTCTCGCTGCGGCTGGCTCCCGGCACGCTGCTGCCGGACCGGGTGGTCGATCCCCGGGGTCTGGTGACGGTCGTGGGCAACCTCGTCGACAACGCCACGGACGCGGCGGCCGGATCGGACGGGGCGCGGATCGAGATCGGCCTGCGGGCCGAGGGCCGTACGGTGATCCTGGGGGTGCGCGACAGCGGCCCCGGCGTCCCGGAGGACCAGCACGCGTCGATCTTCACGGAGGGCTGGTCCACCAAGGCCGTCCCGGCGCACGGCAAACGCGGTCTCGGGCTCGCCCTCGTACGGCGGCTCGCGGAGCGCCAGGGAGGCAGTGTGACGGTGTCCGGGGCGGACGGCGGCGGCGCGATGTTCACGGTCGTGCTGCCGGAGGCGCTGGCGGAGCCCGCCGCGGACTCCCCGGACGGTACGCCGCACCCCAGGCATCCGGCGACGACGGGAGAGCAGCGGTGATCGAGGTCCTGATCGTCGACGACGACGTGCGGGTGGCGCAGATCAACGCGGCGTACGTCGCCAAGGTCCCCGGCTTCCGGGTGGCCGCGCAGGCCCACTCGGCGGCCGAGGCGCTGGCGACGATCGAGGAGTTCCCGGTCGGCCTGATCCTGCTGGACCACTATCTGCCCGACCGCAACGGCCTCGCCGTCGTCCGGGAGCTGCGCCGCCTCGGCCATCAGGTCGACGTGATCATGGTGACGGCCGCCCGGGACGTCGCGACCGTGCAGGAGGCGATGCGGCACGGTGCGCTCCAGTACCTGGTGAAGCCGTTCACGTACGCCGGTCTGCGCGCGAAGCTGGAGGCGTACGCGGCGCTGCGGCAGACGCTCGACGGGGGCGGGGAGGCCGAGCAGGCGGAGGTGGACCGGCTCTTCGGCGCGCTGTGGGCGGCGGGCGAGCCGGCCCTCCCCAAGGGCCATTCCCCCACCACCGCCGAGCTGGTCCGGAGGGCCCTGCGCGGCGCCGACGGGCCGCTCTCCGCGCAGGAGATCGCCGACAGCGCGGGGATGAGTCGGCAGACGGCCCAGCGCTATCTGAAGCTCCTTGAGCGCACCGGCAAGGTCCGGCTGACCCTGCGGTACGGCGAGACGGGCCGCCCGGAACACCGGTACGCCTGGGCCGCGGGCTGAGCCCACGGCCCGGGGCCCCGCACGCCTTACGCCGCCCCGGCCCCCGTCAGCGCCCTGACCTCGGCCTCGGCGTGCTTGGCCTCGTCGGGCGGCTCGGGCGAGGTGACCGTACCGATCCAGCCGGCCAGGAAGCCGAGCGGGATCGAGACCAGGCCCGGGTTCTCCAGGGGGAAGAGCTGGAAGTCGACGCCGGGGAACAGGGACGTCGGGCTGCCCGAGACGACGGGTGAGACCAGCACGAGGACGACCGCCGGGACCAGGCCGCCGTAGACCGCCCAGACCGCGCCCCGGGTGGTGAAGTTGCGCCAGAACAGCGAGTAGAGCAGGACCGGAAGGTTCGCGGAGGCGGCCACGGCGAAGGCGAGGCCCACCAGGAAGGCGACGTTGAGGTCCTGTGCGAGCAGCCCGAGACCGATCGCGACCGCACCGATCCCGGCGGCGGCGGTACGCGCCACGGCGACCTCGCTGCGCTTCTTGCGCCCGGGGCGGCGGAGCGAGGCGTAGAGGTCGTGGGCGACCGAGGCGGACGAGGCGAGCGTGATCCCCGCGACGACGGCCAGGATGGTGGCGAAGGCGATGGCGGCGACCACCGCGAAAAGAATCGTTCCACCGGTGGAGCCCTCGCCGCCACCCAGATCGAGCGCCAGCAGCGGGATCGCGGTGTTGCCCGCCGCGTTCGACGCGCGGACCTCGGAGGAGCCGACGAGGGCGGCGGCGCCGAACCCGAGCACGATCGTCATCAGGTAGAAGCTGCCGATCAGGCCGATGGACCAGACGACGGACCGGCGCGCGGCGCGGGCGGTGGGCACGGTGTAGAAGCGCGACAGGATGTGCGGCAGTCCCGCCGTGCCGAGGACCAGGGCCACGCCCAGGCTGATGAAGTCGAAGCGCGAGGTCCAGTCCCCGCCGTACCGCAGGCCGGGGGCGAGGAAGTCCTTGCCGTGACCGCTGCGTTCGGCGGCGGTGTTGAGCAGACTGTTGATGTTCCCGTGGAAGTGGACCAGGACGAGCACGGTGAGGGCGAGGGCTCCGGCCATCAGCAGGACTGCCTTGACGATCTGGATCCAGGTGGTGGCGCGCATACCGCCGAAGGACACGTAGATCACCATGAGCGCGCCGACCCCGACCACGGTCCAGGACCGGGCCGCGTCGCTCGTCCCGCCGAGCAGCAGGGCCACCAGGCTGCCCGCGCCGACCATCTGGGCGACCAGGTACAGCACGGAGACGGTGACGGACGAGGTGCCGACGGCGGTACGCACCGGACGCTCCGCCATCCGCGCGGCGACCACGTCGGCCAGCGTGAACCGGCCGCAGTTGCGGACGAGTTCGGCGACGAGCAGCAGAACGACCAGCCAGGCGACGAGGAAGCCGACGGAATAGAGCATGCCGTCGTAGCCGAAGAGGGCGATCAGCCCGGAGATGCCGAGGAAGGAGGCCGCCGACATGTAGTCGCCGGCGATGGCGAATCCGTTCTCTATGGGCGAGAACAGGCGTCCGCCGACGTAGAACTCCTCGGCGGAGCCCTGCCGGTTGCGGCCGACCCAGGTGGTGATGAAGAGCGTCACCGCGATGAACGCGCTGAACAGCAGCAGGGCGAGGGTCTGGTGGTCTCCTTTCACCGTCCGAGCCCTCTCGTCATCTCCTGGGTGTCCCAGCGCAGATCGAGCGCCGCCCGGTCCCTGCGCAGCCGTGCGTGACGTGCGTACGCCCACGTGAGCAGGAACGTGGTGAGGAACTGCCCGAGCCCCGCCACCATCGCGACGTTCACCGCTCCGGCGACCGGGCGGGCCATCAGGGCGGGGGCGGTGGTCGCGGCGACGACGTAGGCGAGATACCAGAGCAGGAAGGCGAGGGCGGCGGGGGCCACGAAGCGGCGGTAGCGGCGACGCACCTCGCGGAAGGCGTCGCTGCGGTGCACCTCCAGATAGATGTCGGCCGCGCTGGGCCGGGGGCCGGGTGCCGCCGCACCGGACGCGTCGAGGGGCGCGACACCTCCCGTACCGTCCTGGTCGCCCCGGCCGGGGGCCGGCACGTCGTCCCACGGGTCGTCGAGCCGCACTCCCGCGGTCTCCGGCCCTGCTTCCTTCTCCACCGAACAACTCCCCTGATCCGCCGACCTTTTCGGCCGCACGGTCAACGATGGGCGGTTCGGGAGGATCCTCGGCGCGTGATTCGCCCGACTTCACCCCTTCAGGTGACAGATATCCCGGACGGCTGCGCGCTTGCCCGGCAGGGCCCCGGGAAACGGGCGCGGCCCCCGCTCCGGCGGGACCGGGGCGGGGGCCGTGCTGTGGACCGGGGTCAGGCGTCGATGCGCGAGCGGTCCAGGGTGGCGGCGGAGCTGGTGATGAACTCCTTGCGGGGCGCGACCTCGTTGCCCATCAGCAGGTCGAAGACCTGCTCGGAGGATTCCAGGTCGCCGATGTTGATGCGCCGCAGCGTGCGGTGGCGCGGGTCCATCGTCGTCTCGGCCAGCTGGTCGGCGTCCATCTCGCCGAGGCCCTTGTAGCGCTGGATCGATTCCTTGATCCGGACGTTCTTGCGCTGGAGCTCCAGGAGGGTCTGGCGCAGTTCGTTGTCGGAGTAGGTGTAGACGTACTTGTCCTGGCCCTTCTTGGGCTGGACCAGCTCGATCCGGTGCAGCGGGGGCACCGCGGCGAAGACCCGTCCCGCCTCGACCATCGGGCGCATGTAGCGCTGGAAGAGGGTCAGCAGCAGGGTGCGGATGTGGGAGCCGTCGACATCGGCGTCGGTCATCATGATGACCTTGCCGTAGCGGGCGGCGTCGATGTCGAAGGTCCGCCCGGAGCCGGCTCCTATGACCTGGATGATCGCGCCGCACTCGGCGTTCTTCAGCATGTCGGAGACGGACGACTTCTGGACGTTGAGGATCTTGCCGCGGATCGGCAGAAGCGCCTGGAACTCGCTGTTCCGGGCCAGCTTGGCGGTGCCGAGCGCCGAGTCCCCCTCGACGATGAACAGCTCGCTGCGGTCGACGTCGTCGCTGCGGCAGTCGGCGAGCTTGGCGGGCAGCGAGGAGGACTCCAGCGCGGTCTTGCGGCGCTGGGCGTCCTTGTGCTGCCGGGCCGCGATCCGGGTGCGGGCGGCGGCCACGGCCTTCTCCAGCACCGCCCGGGCCTGCGCCTTGGCGTCCCGCTTCGTCGAGGTCAGGAACGCCTTGAGCTCCTTGGCGACCACGCCCGCGACGATCCGGTTGGCCGCCGAGGTGCCGAGCACCTCCTTGGTCTGCCCCTCGAACTGCGGCTCGGCGAGCCGCACGGTGACGACGGCGGTGAGCCCTTCGAGGGCGTCGTCCTTGACGATGTCGTCCTCGGCGACCCGCAGCATCTTGGCGGAGCGGAGCGCCTCGTTCACCGTCTTGGTCAGGGAGCGCTCGAACCCGGTGACGTGGGTTCCGCCCTTGGGGGTGGCGATGATGTTCACGAACGACCGTACGGTCGTGTCGTAGCCGGTGCCCCAGCGCAGGGCGATGTCGACGGCGAGCTCGCGGGTGACCTCGGTGGCGGTCATGTGGCCGCGGTCGTCGAGGACCGGGACGGTCTCCTTGAAGGTGCCCGTGCCGCTGAGCCGCTGGACGTCACAGACGGCCTTGTCCTGGGCCAGGTACTCGCAGAACTCGCTGATGCCGCCGTCGAAGCGGAACGTCTCCTCCGTCTTGCCCTCGCCGTCGAGCCCCCGCTCGTCGCGGACGATGATCGTGAGGCCGGGGACGAGGAAGGCGGTCTGGCGGGCCCGCTGGTGGAGCGT
Organism: Streptomyces globisporus; assembly: GCF_003501885.1. GTDB lineage: Bacteria > Actinomycetota > Actinomycetes > Streptomycetales > Streptomycetaceae > Streptomyces > Streptomyces globisporus_D. Next base: position 12,176 of record NZ_QWFA01000117.1, on the reverse strand, counting down.
CTCCAGGTTGAGCTTGGCGTCCTTGAGGAAGATCTGCCGGTCCGCCCAGTACCGCACCCGGGTACCGGTACGGGTCTTGGGGACGCGCTTGCCCTTGCGCAGGCCGTTGGCCGGATCGAACGGGCTGTCCGGCCCCTGCTCGGTGAACATGCCGGGGACGCCGCGCCGGAAGCTGATGGAGTGGGTCGCGCTGCTGCGGTCGACCTCGACGTCCAGGCGGGAGGAGAGGGCGTTGACCACGGAGGCGCCGACGCCGTGGAGACCGCCCGAGGCCGCGTAGGAGCCGCCGCCGAACTTGCCTCCGGCGTGCAGCTTGGTCATGACGACCTCGACGCCGGAGAGTCCCGTCTTGGGCTCGACGTCGACCGGGATGCCACGGCCGTTGTCCCGGACCTCGACGGAGGCGTCGTCGTGGAGGATGACCTCGATCTGGTCGCAGTGGCCGCCGAGGGCCTCGTCGACGGAGTTGTCGATGATCTCCCAGAGGCAGTGCATCAGGCCACGGCTGTCGGTGGACCCGATGTACATGCCGGGGCGCTTGCGGACCGCCTCGAGACCTTCGAGGACGAGGAGGTGCCGCGCGGTGTAGTTGGAGCTGTCCCGGTCGCCTCCTGCTGCGGCCAGCATCGCGGTGGACGGCACGGACGTTTCGGCGGTCACGCGGTTCGCTCCTCGCTGAATTTCATCTGGGGCCCCCGTGGGTGTCGGGCTGGGCGTCGGTTGCCGCTGAGAGCCTACAGAGGCCTGGTAGAGCGGTTGTAACGCCACCCTCGGGGAATCCTCATGCTAGTCGAGCTTCATCCGGGCTCGCATAGATGTTCGATCATTCGTTGGAGTGACGTGCACATCACGTTCCCTTCGACGCATGAACCATTTAGGCTCCGGGCACGTCCTCATGAACAAACCGGCAAGCCGGCCGGCGGGACCCACCCCCAAGACAAGCAATGCGAAACCGTAGCGCTCCGCATACGGCACATTCGCCGCCAACCGGCAACAGACAGCCACACCGAGAAGAAGTTTCGAAGAAAAGCCACGAGCGGGAACGTTTTCGGCCTGGTTGGATGTTGACCCTGGTACGACAGCTCGTCGAGCTAGAGAAGAGGCGACGTGACTACTGTTCTGACCCCCGCGAGCCCGCTGACCGCGGCAGACCGCTGTGACCGTTGCGGCGCCCAGGCATATCTGCGCGTCGTCCTGATCAGCGGCGGTGAACTGCTCTTCTGCGCCCACCACGGGCGCAAGTTCGAGCCGGAACTCAAGAAGATCGCCGCGGAAATACAGGATGAGACGGATCGGCTCACCGCCGTACAGACGGCTGCTGCCGACGAGGACCAACACTGACACCTCGCAACCACGACGAGCCAGGGGCTGGTCCAGGACCGGCCGACGGGCGGCTCCCCCACAGGGGGGAGCCGCCCGTTCTCGTCGTGAGGCCGGTACGTGGGCCCGTGCGGCACGGATGCGGCCGCGGGGCCTGGCGTACGGGAATCCGAGCCGCCTGGAGGCGGCTCGGAGTCACTCAGATGCGGCCCGCGGCCCATTCCGGGGCCGCGGAGACCCGGGTGTACACCCCGGGGCTGCCCGGACGCCCGCAGCCGCTGCCCCAGGAGACCAGGCCGATGAGCCGCCCACGGGCCACCAGCGGCCCGCCGCTGTCGCCCTGGCACGCGTCCCGGCCCCCTGCGGGCTCGCCCGCACAGAGCATCGCCGAGGCCTTGTACGTACCCTCCCTGCCGCCCGGGTAGGCCCGCGCGCAGTCGCCGTCCGGGAGGACCTGGACCCGGGCGGAGCGCAGCACGGAGGCGTAGGTGCCACTGCCCGTCGTATCGCCCCAGCCGTAGACGTCCGCGGCGGTCCCGGCCCGGTAGGCGGCGTCCCCGCTCCTGGCCATCGGGATGGTCGCGCCCTTCGGCAGGGCGCGGGACAGGGTCAGCACCGCGAGGTCGCCCGCGTTGGAGACCGGGTCGTAGGCCGGGTTCACCCAGATGCGCCGGACCGGGATCTCCCGGCCGCCGGATTCGCTCAGCCGCTCCCGGCCGGCGATGACGAGGAGGTCCTTCACCCGCTTCGCCGGTCCGCCGAGCGCCTCGTCACTCAGACAGTGGGCGGCTGTCAGGATCTTCGTGGGAGCCACGGCCACACCGCCGCAGAACTGCCCGGAGCGCGCGCTTCCGAACCGGTCCCGGCTCGACAGCGCCACGACCCAGGGGCTGTCCGCCACGGGGGCGGGCTGTCCGCCGACGACGATGCTCTCCGCGACCGCATCGGAGGGCGCGGCGAGCGGCAGCACGGCCGCGGCGGCGGTCAGGGCGAGCGCCCCGGTCAGGACACGGACGACGGGAGGGGGCATGGAGGCTCCTGACACTGAGATGACAAACCGTTTCACCCAGCGTGATCCAGGCAGTCCGTCTCCGGCCCCGGAGACACGCCGGAGGGCCCGGATCCCCTGGGGGTTCCGGGCCCTCGGCCGGTGAATCTTCGGCGCTCCGCCCCTGGGCGGGCCGCCGCCGCGCTCTAGTCCAGGTAGTCGCGGAGCACCTGGGAGCGCGACGGGTGCCGGAGCTTCGACATCGTCTTCGACTCGATCTGACGGATGCGCTCACGCGTCACGCCGTAGACCTTGCCGATCTCGTCGAGCGTCTTCGGCTGACCGTCGGTGAGGCCGAAGCGCATCGAGACCACGCCGGCCTCACGCTCGGAGAGCGTGTCGAGCACCGAGTGGAGCTGCTCCTGGAGGAGCGTGAAGCTGACCGCGTCCGCCGGGACGACCGCCTCGGAGTCCTCGATCAGGTCACCGAACTCGCTGTCGCCGTCCTCGCCGAGCGGGGTGTGCAGCGAGATCGGCTCGCGGCCGTACTTCTGGACCTCGATGACCTTCTCGGGGGTCATGTCGAGCTCCTTGGCCAGCTCCTCCGGGGTGGGCTCGCGGCCCAGGTCCTGGAGCATCTGGCGCTGCACACGCGCGAGCTTGTTGATGACCTCGACCATGTGCACCGGGATACGGATGGTGCGGGCCTGGTCGGCCATCGCGCGGGTGATCGCCTGACGGATCCACCAGGTGGCGTACGTGGAGAACTTGTAGCCCTTGGTGTAGTCGAACTTCTCGACCGCGCGGATCAGACCGAGGTTGCCCTCCTGGATCAGGTCCAGGAAGAGCATGCCGCGGCCGGTGTAGCGCTTGGCCAGGGAGACCACCAGACGGAGGTTGGCCTCCAGGAGGTGGTTCTTGGCCCGGCGGCCGTCCTCGGCGATGATCTCCAGCTCGCGCTTGAGCTTCGGTGCGAGCTTGTCGGCGTTCGCCAGCTTGTCCTCGGCGAAGAGACCGGCCTCGATGCGCTTGGCGAGCTCGACCTCCTGCTCGGCGTTGAGGAGGGGAACCTTGCCGATCTGCTTCAGGTAGTCCTTGACCGGGTCGGCGGTGGCGCCGGCGACGGCGACCTGCTGCGCAGGTGCGTCGTCCTCGTCGTCGTCGGAGAGGACGAAGCCCTTGTTCTCGCCCTCGCCCTCCTCTTCCTCGCCCTTGCCGGCCTTGACCTCCTCGACCGGCTCATCGCCGTCGAGGAGCTCCTCGTCCTGCTTGCCGGACTTCTTCGCGGCGGTCTTCTTGGCCGCCGTCTTCTTCACGGCTGTTTTCTTGGCTGCGGTCTTCTTGGCCGCCGCCTTCTTCGCCGGAGCGGCCGCGACGGCGTCGTCGGCCACCGCGTCCGCACTCTCGGCCGCCGGGGCGGCGGTGGCCGCGACGGTCCTGGTCACGGTGGTCTTCGCCGCGACGGTCTTGGTGGCGGTGCGCTTGACCGGGCTCTTCGCTGCGACGCTCTTGCGGGCGCGCTTCGGCGACTCCGCGGCACTGACCATCAGCGTCACACCCTCTTCCTCGAGGATCTGGTTGAGGCTGCGCAGAACGTTCTTCCACTGGGTTGGCGGAATCTGGTCAGCCTCGAAGGCCCGACGCACGTCATCGCCGGCGATCTGCCCATCAGCCTTTCCCCGCTCGATGAGCGCCATCACAGATTCGGACTCGGCGATCTCCGGCGGGAGCGTACGGGATGTGCTGGCCGACACGAACAACCTCTCGGAACGATGGAAACGGCTTCCGGCCCTGCCCTGGAGGGGGCTGGAACCGACGACCGCCGACTGGGGATGTCGTCGACGGCGCGGGCTTGGCCTCAGAACTGAAACAGCGCGCCCCAGGGCTGCTGTATTCCTTCCGCTGCGCTCACCTCTTAAGTCATCGCGCTGCTTCGAGGAGTGTTACGGCCAATCCGCGTGGCCCGAGTCACACCCCATTTGCGGCGTACGGGACCAAAGGTTGCATCCCCTTCCATTGTGCCGCCGGACGCGTGCGGCCCGGCGGCATCGGGCCCGCGGTCCCGCCGCCCCGATCAGTGCTCGCGCGGCGCGGGAACCACTCGTTCGACGTCGGGATGGACGACGAGCAGTTGACGCATGGCGGTCTCGGCGGCTCCGGCGTCGCCCGATGCCAGGGCCTCGGCGATACGTGCGTGGTGGGCGAGCGAGGTCTCGCCGGGACGGTCACAGCCGGTGACGGGACCGCCGGAGACATGGAGGGCGGCCGAGACGATGCCGGAAAGGTGCTCGAGCATCCGGTTGCCCGCTGCCTGGATGAGCAGCGCGTGGAACTCGGCGTCGGCGCGGGAGAAGGTGATCGCGTCCCCCTGCCCCATCGCGTGCCCCATGATCTCGACCATGTCGGCGAGCCGCTGCTGAATGTCCTCCCGGCCGTGCCCGGCCGCGAGGCGGGCCGCGAGCGGTTCGATGGTCCAGCGGAGCTCGGCCAGCTCACGGCGCTGGTCGTCCCGCTGCGGCCCGAAGGCGCGCCATTCGATGATGTCGGGATCCAGCAGGTTCCAGTCACTGACCGGGCGGACCCGTGTCCCCACATTGGGTCGCGCGCTGACCAGCCCCTTGGCTTCGAGGACGCGCAGGGATTCACGGACGACGGTGCGGGAGACCTCGAACCGCTGGCCGATCTCCTCGGGCACGAGGGGGCGGTCCGCGCCGAGGTCACCGGAAACGATCATCTGGCCCAGCTGCTGGACGAGTTGGCCGTGGAGACCGCGCCCCCGGCTGGCCGAGCCCCGTCGGCTCGCCCGTCCCAGCTCGGAATCGGCGCCGCCCCAGGCCCGGGTCGCGGCACGCTCGCCGGCCGGCGTCTCCGGATAGGGATAGCGGTCGAGTTCGCCCGAGCCGGCCAGGCCGGAATCGGCGGTGCGGGCGGCGGTCATCATGGTGTGCGCAAGGGTACTCACGCATCCTTTGTCGGCGCGGCTCGCTCACCCCTTGAGGTCTTTGGTGAAAAGCACACGAAAGGGTGATCGGCGCCCGCTCCGCAATTGACGCCATATCGGCACAAACCAGTCATTTTTCAGGGAGTTGCGGCCGCCTCCCCTCGGCGCGGGGCGACGGCGATCACCAACGCGCCTTTCCTCGAAGGCTGGTGAACAGATACGCGCAGATCAGGGCCGACAACGACAGGGTGAGCGCGGTCCCGACGGGCTGCGCCACCACCCGTGCCACGGCGAGGATCCAGTGGTCCGCCTCCTGCGGTAGCTGCCACCCGGCCAGTTCACGCAGCCGCCCCGGGAGCCCGGCGACCGAACGCGCGGACGGCACCGCGAAGATCTTCCGCACCAGCGGAACGACGAGCACCGGTACGGCCAGCACCGCGGCGATACCCGCACCGGCCACCCGGAAGACGCCGGCGGCCAGCAGTCCCGCCCAGGCGCAGCCGACTGTCAGACCGGCCCAACTCGCGCCCAGCGCGCAGGCGTTCGAAGGGACCTCGATCAAGTCCGGCCCGTACACGAGCCGGAGGCCCTGCGCTCCGCACACCACGGTGAGGGCCGCGAGCAGCAGGGCGAAGCCCGCGGTCACGGCGAGCTTGGCCAGCAGCAGCCCGAGCCGCCGGGGCACGGTGCCGCGAGCGGCGGCGAGCGCGGGATAGCGGAACTCGTCCCCGAAGGACAGCGCCCCGAGCAGGCCCGCGCCGAGGGCGGCGGGAGGGAGCGGCAGCAGAGCGGGCCAGGCGGCGAGCACGCGGGGGAGGGCGGTGCCGTCGGCACGGGCGAGCAGGACGGACATCGCGGCCGACACGACGAGAACGGCCGCCATGATCATGGTCGTTGTCCGGACGCCGAGGGAGCGGCGCAGTTCGTACCGGAGGGGGCGCAGCGGGCCGCGCGCAGGTCGCACCCGGATCGGGGGCGGCAGCTCGGACAGGGCGGCGGCCGCGTGGTCCCGCTCCGCTCCCCCGGCCGCCGGGCCGGCGGGTCCGGTGTCGCCGATCTCGTCGGCGAGCTGGTGCACGGGGACGCCGTGCCGGTAGGCGGTGTCGCCGATCTCCGCGCAGTTGCTGCCGTACACCGTCAGCCGGCCGCTCGCCTCCTCGACCACCTCGACCGAGCGCTGCGCCGCCCGGGCCTCCCGGCTGACGACGGCCGCCAGCCGGGCCGCGTGCGGGGTGCGGACGGCGACGCGGGCCCGGAGCCGGGTACGGGCGAAGTCGGCGACGTCCTGGTCGGCGACGAGGCGCCCACCACCGATGGTGACGACGCGATCGGCGGTGCGGGCCGCCTCCTTGGGGTCGCCGGTGGCGTACAGGACCGTGCCGCCCTGGGCCGCGTGCGCGCGCAGCAGCCCGTACAGCCAGCTGTTCTCCCGTGGGGAAAGACCGTCCGCCGGTTCGTCCAGGATCAGGGTGTGCGGGTCTCCCAGCAGCGCGGAGGCGAGGCCGAGGCGGCGGTCCATCCCCACCGACAGGGCCCCCAGGCGCTGGTCCCCGAGCCCGGCGAGACCGACGACCTCCAGCACCTCGTCGGCCCGGGTGGCGGGCACGCCCGCGGCCGCGCACAGCATCCGGAGCTGCCCCCGGGCGGTCCGGGAGGGGTGGCCCGGTACGTCGCCGAGCAGCACGCCCACTTCCCGCGCCGGGTGGGCGATGCGGTGCAGCGGTCGCCCCCGGAAGTAGGCGACGCCCCGCCCGGCGTCCAGTTCGAGCATCAGCCGCAGGGCCGTGGTCCTGCCCGAGCCGGGGGCGCCCAGCAGGGCGGTGACCCGGCCGGGAGGAGCCTCGAAGGTCAGATCGTTCACGGCGGGCGGAGCGTCGCGACGGGGGGTGCTGGTGAGTCCGATGGCCTGAAGCATCGCTTCTCTCGCGTCTCTCGCGGACGGTGAGACCGCTCGGCGGCAAGGGGGTACCGCAGCAACATAACGCGACATTTCAGACTTTTGGTGCAGGGGCGGGTCGACGGGCGTTCCGCGGGACCGACTCGGGGGAACGCCCGGGGACTCAGACCTCGGGGCGCAGCATCGGCGGGTTGAGCACCGTGGCCGCCCCGGCCCGGAAGAGCTGCGCGGGCCGTCCGCCCTGCCGTGTGGTCGTCCCGCCGGACGGCACCAGGAATCCCGGCGTCCCGGTGACCTTGCGGTGGAAGTTACGGGGATCGAGGACCACGCCCCACACCGCTTCGTACACCCGGCGCAGCTCGCCGACCGTGAACTCGGGCGGGCAGAACGCCGTGGCCAGCGAGGAGTATTCGATCTTGGAGCGAGCCCGCTCCACCCCGTCGGCCAGGATCCGCGCGTGATCGAAGGCCAGTGGCGCCGCCTGCTCGCCCTCCCGCCCGGTGCCGGGGTGCAGCAGATCCTCGACCGGCGCCCAGCGCGCGCTGTTGGCGTCACCGCCGGCCCGGGGCGCGGGCAGGTCCGGCGCGAGGGCGAGGTGAGCGACGCTGACCACCCGCATCCGGGGGTCGCGCGCCGGGTCGCCGTAGGTGGCCAGCTGCTCCAGATGTGCGCCGTTGCCCACGGTCGGTTTCGCGGGATCGTGCGCGCAGAGGCCGGTTTCCTCGACGAGCTCGCGCGCTGCCGCGGAGCCCAGGTCCTCGTCCAGCCTGACGAAACCCCCGGGCAGCGCCCATCGGCCCTGGAACGGGGTCTCTCCGCGACGGACGACCAGCGCGCAGAGCGCGTGGCGGCGCACCGTGAGCACGACCAGGTCGACGGTGACTGCGAAGGGCGGGAAGGTCGACGGGTCGTAGGGCGGCATGCCGCGATCATAGTCGTCTGCCTGACGATAAACACTCCCTTCAGCACGCTCGTGATCAGCCCGGGTGACACCGTTCCGGAATCGCCGGGGTGGGAAGCACCACGGCATGGCCGTAAGGACTGGTCGACGGGACGGTCAGTCATGTCGCCGCGCCCTGCTGCCGCGTCGGCCGTACCGCCGGGCCTCGTGCGTCCGCCGCCCGGCCGCCGGGATCCGGGGACGGGTCGAGCCGGGTGACGCCTTCCGCCGCTCGGGGCCCGGAGGCCGGAGAGCGCGAGCCCGCCGCCGACCGCCCTCGGGCAGCCGGCGGACCTTGCGGACGTGCGGAGGGGTGGCGCCCCGGTCGGTGCCGGACCCCGCCACCGCCTCCCCCGCTTCGGCGTCGGCGCCCGGCTGCTCCTCGTCGGCGTCGGCCGCCTCCCGCAGACAACGGCGCAGGGCCTCGGGATCGAGCCCTTCGTTGCAGGCCCGGTGCAGCAGTTGGGCGAACGTGTAGTCCGGGTCGGCGCGCAGCGCCAGCGACAGGGCGACCCGGGCGCCGGGCTCGTCGCCCGTGGACCAGGAGACCCAGCCGGCCAGGGTGAGCGGAGCTGCGGCGTGCTCCCGGTACGGTCCGACGCAGCGCCGTGCCAGCGTCCGCCACAACCGGAGGGCTGACTGGGCTTCCGGCCCCTCCATCCAGGCGGCGGCCTTGTCCCGGGTCTGGCGGTCCTGGAGCCCGAGGATGACGGCGGCGGCCTCGTCGGAACCGATCAACTGGTCGTCCCCGGCGTCCGAGAGCGCGGGTGGCGCGGGCTGTGCCTCCTCGATCCGGTCCATGAGCCTGCGCGCCAGCCCGAGGGTCTCCGTCGCGACCTCCCGCCTGGCCCGCTCGTCGAGAAGCCTCGGCAGCAGCGCCGGTCCGGCCGAGTCCAGGGCCTTCTCCTGCGCCCGCACGGCTGCCGGGGTTCGCCAGGGCTGGAGCCGTGCCTCCATGTCGCGCAGCGTGCCCCTCACGTGGACGCCCGCGTAGGTGGCGGCCGCGGCCATCACCGTCGTACCGGGCATGGCCAGGAGATTTCCCTGGTCGGGGCAGCACCGCGGGTCGGGACAGCAGTAGGACCAGTAGCGGCCGTCGGAGATGCAGAGCGCTTCGAGGACGGGAACGTCGAGTGCTCCGCACGCCGTGCGCAGACGTTGCGCGAACGGCCGGAGCCGCTCCATGGTCAGCCGGCCGCTCGAACCGTCCGGGGAGTCCTGGCAGAGGAAGATCACGATCGCGTCGGGCCGTCCTTCGCGACGCTCGCTCCCCGAGACCAGGCACTCCGCGAGCTGGTCGGCGACCGGCCCCCATTCGCCGGGCGCCTGCGGAATTCCGAGGCGGAGCCGGCCGCCGAACCGGCCCTGGCCGCCGTGCAGGGCCACCATCACGACGCTGTCGTTGGGGTAGAAGCCCATGAGATACGGGAGGGCGTCGGCGAGGTCGGCGGGGCCGCGCAGGGTGATCTGCTGCTCCCCGGCGGGGCCGGTGGATTCGTGGTGCTTGTTCATGGCTCGACGGTCCCGCGAGCCGACGGATCCCGCGACCCCTGTGGATAACGTTATCCACAGGCTGGCCCGCCCGTTCGCGGTTTGTCGTAGTCATCGGGTTGCATGGGGGCATGACCAACGCAGACCGTGCAGCGCTCAGGGCTTCGGCCGATTCCGTCCTCGCCCGCCTCGTGGGCGACGACAGCGGTACGGCCGTGCTGCGTGAGGACCAGTGGGTGGCCATCGAGGCGCTCGTCGGGTCGCGGCGGCGGCCCGGGCCGGGATCAGCGCCCGCACGATCAATTCGTCCAACACCGAGGAGTGGGAGAGCGTCCAGGCCGAGGTGGCGGCGGGCGAGGTCGACGTCCTGCTGGTGAGCCCCGAGCGGCTCAACAACCCCGACTTCCGCGACCAGGTGCTGCCGAAGCTGGCGGCGGCGACCGGGCTCCTGGTGGTCGACGAGGCCCACTGCATCTCCGACTGGGGGCATGACTTCCGGCCCGACTACCGGCGCCTGCGGACGATGCTCGCGGATCTGCCGACCGGGGTCCCGGTGCTCGCCACCACCGCCACTGCCAACGCCCGGGTGACAGCGGATGTCGCGGAGCAGCTGGGCACCGGCGCCGGCACGGACGCGCTGGTGCTGGTCCTGCTGGGGGCGACCATCTCGGCGAGCTTCCCGGTTCCGGCATCATCTATACGCTGACCGTGGCGGCGGCCGAGGAGATCACCGCCTATCTCCGCCAGAACGGGCACGCGGTGGCCTCGTACACCGGGCGGACCGAGAACGCCGACCGGCAGCAGGCCGAGGACGACCTCCTGGCGAACCGGGTCAAGGCCCTCGTCGCCACGTCCGCGCTGGGCATGGGATTCGACAAGCCCGACCTCGGCTTCGTCGTGCACCTGGGCTCACCCTCCTCCCCCATCGCCTACTACCAGCAGGTCGGGCGTGCGGGGCGCGGTGTGGAGCACGCCGAGGTGCTGCTGCTGCCCGGCAAGGAGGACGAGGCGATCTGGCAGTATTTCGCCTCCGTCGCCTTCCCTCCCGAGGAGCAGGTGCGGCGGACCCTGGACGTGCTGGCCCAGGCGGAGCGCCCGGTCTCGCTCCCCGCCCTGGAGCCCCTGGTCGATCTGCGCAGGACCCGGCTGGAGACGATGCTCAAGGTGCTGGACGTCGACGGTGCGGTGAAGCGCGTCAAGGGCGGCTGGATCTCCACGGGCGCCCCTTGGGTCTACGACGCCGAGCGGTACGCCTGGGTCGCCCGGCAGCGGGAGGCCGAGCAGCAGGCGATGCGCGACTACGCCTCGACGACGGCGTGCCGCATGGAGTTCCTGCGGCTGCGCCTGGACGACGAGGAGGCGGCGCCCTGCGGACGCTGTGACAACTGCGCGGGCGTCCGCTTCGACGACAAGGTCTCCACCGCCGCCCTGGACGGCGCGCGCCACGAGCTGGGCCGGCCACTGTCCTTCGCCGGCCGGGCGCTGGGCCGGCTCTCCGACATCGGCTGGGGCAACCGGCTGCGCCCGATGCTGGCGGCGCAGGCTCCGGATGCTCCGGTGCCGGACGATGTCACGGACGCCGTGGTCACCGTGCTCGCCGACTGGGCGAAGGGGCCGGGCGGTTGGGCCTCCGGATCGGCGGACGCGGCTCCCCGGCCGGTCGGTGTGGTGACCGTCGCCTCACGCCGCAGGCCGCAGTTGGTCCAGTCGCTCGGCCGGCGCATCTCCGAGATCGGCCGGATGCCCCTGCTCGGGACGGTCTCCTACGCACCGGGCTCCGAGGAGGTGCGGATGTCCCAGACCAACAGCGCACAGCGGGTACGGGCGTTGCACGAGTCCCTGGTCGTGGAGCCGGATCTGGCGGCGGCGTTGGCGGCGGCCGACGGCCCCGTTCTGCTGGTGGACGACCTGTCGGACACCGGCTGGACCCTGGCCGTGGCGGGACGCCTGCTGCGACGGGCCGGAGCCCAGGGGGTGTTTCCGCTGGTCCTCGCGGTTCAGGGGTGACAGGGGGAGTCATCCGGGCGGGTCTGGGCAGGGATATCAGTGTCATTCCGGCTGATTCCCGTCAGCCGCAGTAATTGCTCGTTGCCGCCTGCCGGTAGGCCGGGGAGAATTGGAAGCGCCCCCGCACAGTTCTCGTCGGGCCCGGAAGGGCTGTGCCGCGGCGCGCCCTCACTCGACCCTGCCCGCACCGTGGGCGCGTAGCGAAGGGAGGACCGTGACCTTCGGATTCGCCCCGTCCTCAGCCACGTCGACATCGGCATCCTCGGTTTCCGCCGACTCCGTCAACCGCCTTGCCCGCATGCTCGAACCGGCGGAGTGGGCCTCGGCTGGCATCCCCCTGCTGCGCAGCCCCCGAGAGGTCGTCAGCGGGCTGCACTCCCGCCACCGGCCGACTCCGGCCACCGCCGTGGTCGCGGTCCTGGATCATGAGGAACGGCTCACGGCGAGCGCCTCGTTCGCCCGCCGGTCCACGGCGGCCGCGGACGGCTGGGAGTTCCGCAACGCCCTGCTGGCGCAGCTGCGGCGGGTCATCCCCCACGATCTGCGCCGCCGTACGCCGGTCCGTACGGCCGTCCTTCTGTACTGCCGTGAA
>NZ_QWFA01000116.1 GCF_003501885.1 Streptomyces globisporus | reverse complement strand
CAACAAACGGGGCGGGATGAAATCCGCCTCCCACCGCGTTGGTGCCTTCCGGAAGATCGAACGGGACGGGGAGGCAAAGCGTGACGGGCGCAGAGCAACAGGGGTGGGGCCGACGGCTGATCGGGTACGCGTGGCGGTACCGGCGGAACGTCGTGCTCGCCCTCGGCTCGTCGCTCGCCGGCATGGCCGTCATGGCCCTCGTACCGCTGATCACCAAGGTGATCATCGACGACGTGGTCACCGACCACACCCGCTCCCTCGCCGTCTGGACCGGGCTGCTCATCGGCGCGGCCGTGCTCGTCTACATCGCCACCTACATCCGCCGCTACTACGGCGGCCGGCTCGCCCTGGACGTCCAGCACGATCTGCGTACGGACATGTACGCGACGATCACCCGGCTCGATGGGAAACGGCAGGACGAGCTGTCCACCGGGCAGGTCGTCGGCCGGGCCACCAGTGACCTCCAGCTGATCCAGGGGCTGCTGTTCATGCTCCCGATGACCATCGGGAACGTGCTGCTCTTCCTCATCTCCCTGGTGATCATGGCGTGGCTCTCGCTGCCCCTGACCCTCGTCGCCCTCGCCGTCGCCCCCGCGCTCTGGTTCATCGCCCGCCGTTCCAGGACCCGCCTCTTCCCCGCCACCTGGTACGCCCAGAGCCAGGCCGCCGCCGTCGCCGGAGTCGTCGACGGGGCCGTCTCCGGGGTCCGGGTCGTCAAGGGGTTCGGGCAGGAGGACCAGGAGACCGGGAAGCTCCGCGAGGTCAGCCGACGCCTCTTCGCCGGGCGGCTGCGCACCATCCGGCTGAACTCCCGCTACACCCCCGCCCTCCAGGCCGTGCCCGCCCTCGGCCAGGTCGCCATGCTCGCCCTCGGCGGCTGGCTGGCCACCCGCGGCGAGATCACCCTCGGTACGTTCGTCGCCTTCTCCACCTACCTCGCCCAGCTCGTCGGGCCGGTCCGGATGCTCGCCATGGTCCTCACCGTCGGCCAGCAGGCCCGCGCCGGTGTCGAACGCGTACTGGAGCTGATCGACACCGAGCCGTCCATGCAGGACGGGACGAAGGAGCTGCCCGCCGACGCCCCGGCCGGGATCGAGTTCGACGACGTCCGCTTCGGTTACGACGAGGAGCGGCCGGTCCTCGACGGGTTCTCGCTCACCGTCGAACCCGGCGAGACCGTCGCCGTCGTCGGCGCGTCCGGCAGCGGCAAGTCCACCGTCTCGCTCCTCCTGCCCCGCTTCTACGACGTCTCCCACGGGGCCGTCCTCATCGGCGGCCACGACGTCCGCGAGCTGACCCAGGCATCCCTGCGCGCCGCGATCGGGCTCGTCCCCGAGGACAGCTTCCTGTTCTCCGACACCGTCCGCGCCAACATCGCCTACGGCCTCCCCGACGCCACCCAGGAGCAGATCGAGACGGCCGCCCGCGCCGCCCAGGCCCACGGGTTCATCTCCGAACTGCCCCACGGCTACGACACCACCGTCGGCGAGCACGGGCTCACCCTCTCCGGCGGCCAGCGTCAGCGGGTCGCCCTCGCCCGCGCCATCCTCACCGACCCCCGGCTCCTCCTCCTCGACGACGCGACCTCCGCCGTCGACGCCCGTGTCGAGCACGAGATCCACGAGGCGCTCAAGCAGGTCATGGCGGGGCGGACCACGCTCCTCATCGCCCACCGCCGCTCCACCCTCCAGCTCGCCGACCGCATCGCCGTCCTCGACGGCGGGAAGCTCGCCGCGATCGGCACCCACGAGGAGCTGGAGCGCACCTCCGCCCTCTACCGCCGCCTCCTCACCGACCCCGACGAGCTGGGCGCCACCTCGCCCGGCCACCGGCCGCCGCACGCCGAGGCCGGCCCGGAGGACGACCGCGCCCTCCAGGAGGAGCTGGACGCCGAGTTCGACGCGGAGCGCGGCATCACGCCCGAGCTGTGGATCCGCAGGGAGGAGGAACGGGACACCACCGCCGCCGGGATGCCCGCCACCCCCGAACTCCTCGCCCAGGTCGAGGCGCTGCCGCCCGCCACGGACACCCCCGAGGTCGACGAGGCCAACGCCGTGCGCCCGGAGGATTCGTACGGGCTGCGCCGGCTGCTGCGCGGGTTCGGCGCGGTCCTGCTCATCAGCCTCGGGCTCGTCGCCGTCGACGCCGGGATGGGTCTGCTGCTGCCGGTCCTGATCCGGCACGGCATCGACGAGGGCGTCAGCCAGATCTCGATCGGGGCGGTGTGGGCGGCCTCCGCGATCGCGCTGGTCGTCGTGCTCGTCCAGTGGATCGCCCAGACCGGCGAGATCCGGATGACCGGCCGGACCGGCGAACGGATCCTCTACTCGCTCCGCCTGAAGATCTTCGCCCAGCTCCAGCGCCTCGGCCTCGACTACTACGAGCGCGAGCTGACCGGCCGGATCATGACCCGGATGACGACGGACGTCGACGCCCTCTCCACGTTCCTCCAGACCGGTCTCGTCACCGCGTTCGTCTCCGTGGTCACCTTCTTCGGGATCATGGTCGCGCTGCTCGTCCTGGACATCCAGCTCGCCCTGGTCGTGTTCGCCACCCTGCCCGTGCTGATCATCGGCACCTTCTTCTTCCGGCGCAGCAGCGTCAAGGCGTACGAACTGGCCCGGACCCGCATCAGCGCCGTCAACGCCGACCTCCAGGAGTCCGTCGCCGGTCTCCGGATCGTCCAGGCCTTCGGCCGCGAGCACGACGGGGCCGCCCGCTACACCGAGCGCAGCGACAGCTACCGCCAGGCCCGGGTACGCGGCCAGTGGCTGATCTCCGTCTACTTCCCGTTCGTCCAGCTGCTGGCCTCCGTCGCCGCCGCCGCGGTGATGATCGTCGGCGCGGGCCGGATCGACAACGGCACGCTGACCGTCGGCGCGCTGGTCGCCTACCTCCTCTACATCGACCTGTTCTTCGCCCCCGTCCAGCAGCTCTCCCAGGTCTTCGACGGCTACCAGCAGGCCACCGTCTCCCTCGGCCGCATCCAGGAGCTGCTGCGCGAGCCCACCTCGACCGCCGACCCGGACGAGCCGCTCGACGTGCTCTCGCTGCGCGGCGAGATCGCGTTCGAGGACGTCTCCTTCGCGTACGGGGACGAGGAGGAGGCCCTCACCGGGATCGACCTGCACATCCCCGCCGGGCAGACCGTCGCCTTCGTCGGGGAGACGGGGGCCGGGAAGTCGACCCTGGTCAAGCTGGTCGCCCGGTTCTACGACCCCACCGGCGGCAGGGTCACCGCCGACGGCACCGACCTCCGCAAGCTCGACATGACCGCCTACCGGCACCGGCTCGGCGTCGTCCCGCAGGAGGCGTACCTCTTCGCCGGGACGGTCCGCGACGCCATCGCCTACGGGCTGCCCGACGCCACCGACGCCGAGGTCGAGGCCGCGGCCCGCGCGGTCGGCGCGCACGAGATGATCGCCACGCTGGAGGGCGGCTACCTCCACGAGGTCGCCGAGCGGGGCCGCAACCTCTCCGCCGGGCAGCGCCAGCTGATCGCCCTGGCCCGCGCCGAGCTGGTCGACCCGGACGTGCTCCTCCTCGACGAGGCCACCGCCGCCCTCGACCTCGCCACCGAGGCCCTCGTCAACCAGGCCACCGACCGGCTCACCGGCCGCCGGACCACCCTGGTGGTCGCCCACCGGCTGACGACGGCCGCCCGCGCCGACCGGGTCGTGGTGATGGACCACGGACGCGTCGCCGAGGACGGTACGCACGACGAGCTGCTCGCCCTGGACGGGCAGTACGCCCGGCTGTGGCGCACCTTCATAGGCGAGGGCATAGGGGAGGACGAGCCCGCGGCCGTCTGAGAGCCCGGCGGCGCAGGGTACCCGTGGCGTGCAACCTCTCGCGCGTCTGCTGCGTCGTAGCCAGGGACGCATGGGCGTACAGATGTCAGGTGGGGGCGAACGTGTTCGACAGGACTGCGGGGCCGGTGGGGCCGGACGGGGCTGCGGGACCGGCCGGAGCGGTGAAACCGATGCGGCGGAGACGGCTGCCGCTCGTCGGCCTTCTCGTCCTGCCCCTGCTGGGCGGGCTCGTCCCTGTCCTCGCCGTCCCCGGCACCGCCCAGGCCGCCTCCGGTTGCTCCGGCCGCCCGGCGAAGACGGTCGAGTTCTCCACGGGAGAGCTGCGTGTCTACAAGTCCCGAGCTCATGCCTGCGCGGTGACCGTCGCCAAGAAGCCCGGCAAGCGGCGGACGATGAGCGTCACGCTCCAGGCGCGCGGCGGTCGCGCGGTCTCCGACAAGGGCTCGTACACGAAGATGGCGGGCCCGGTCACGGTCAACGCGCTGAACCGCTGCGTCCGGGCCACCGGCGCGATCGGCAAGAAGTCCGTCTCCACCGGATGGATCCTCTGCTGACATCCGGTGCTGACATCTTGTGCTGACACGGACAACCGGGTCTGGCGTGGCGTGTGTTGCCCCCGATAAGTTCACGGCGACTGTTGTGAATCAAGGGGAGCGTGCATGCGCAAGTCACTCACAGGGGTTCTCTCGCTCGCCGTGCTCATAGGCACGGTCGGAGCCACGGGGGCCTCGGCCGGTGCGGCCACCGCCGCGGAACCGGCCGCGAAGAGCAGCGGAACCGCCCTCGGCGGCGAAGCGAGGGCCGAGGACATCAAGGACCGCATCCTGGCGATCCCGGGCATGAGCCTGATCGAGGAGAAGCCGTACGCGGGCTACCGCTACTTCGTCCTCAACTACACCCAGCCGGTCGACCACCGGCGCCCGTCCAAGGGCACGTTCCAGCAGCGCATCACCGTGCTGCACAAGGACGTCTCCCGCCCGACGGTCTTCTCCACCAGCGGCTACAACGTCTCGACCAACCCCAGCCGCAGCGAGCCCACGCAGATCATCGACGGCAACCAGGTCTCCCTGGAATACCGCTTCTTCACCCCGTCCCGCCCCGCCCCGGCCGACTGGTCCAAGCTGGACATCTGGCAGGCCGCCAGCGACCAGCACCGGGTGTTCACCGCACTGAAGAAGATCTACGGCAAGAAGTGGCTGGCCACCGGCGGGTCCAAGGGCGGCATGACCGCCACGTACTTCGAGCGCTTCTACCCGAAGGACATGGACGGCGTCGTCGCCTACGTCGCGCCCAACGACGTCAACAACGACGAGGACTCGGCGTACGACCGGTTCTTCCGCAACGTCGGCACCGAGGAGTGCCGCGACAAGCTGGCCGGCGTGCAGCGCGAGGCGCTGATCCGGCGGGCCCCGCTCCAGAAGAAGTACAAGGAGCAGGCCGCCGCCAACGGCTGGACCTTCAACACCATCGGCTCCCTGGACCGCGCCTACGAGGCCACGGTCATGGACTACGTGTGGGCGTTCTGGCAGTACAGCCTGGTCGCCGACTGCGTGGACATCCCGGCCGACGCCAAGAAGGCCACGGACGACGACATCTGGAACTCCGTCGACTCCATCTCCGGCTTCTCCGCCTACGCCGACCAGGGCCTGGAGACGTACACCCCGTACTACTACCAGGCGGGCACCCAGCTCGGATCGCCCGACATCAAGCAGCCCTGGCTCGGCAACCTGAGCCGCTACGGCTACCAGCCCCCGCGCAACTTCGTGCCCCGCTCCATCCCGATGAAGTTCGACCGGGGTGCCATGCGGGACATCGACCGCTGGGTCAAGCACAACGCCCGCCAGATGATGTACGTCAACGGCGAGAACGACCCGTGGAGCGCGGAGCCGTTCCGCATCGGCCGCGGCGCCAAGGACAGCGCCGTGTACACCGTCCCCGGCGGCAACCACGGGGCACGGGTCTCCGGTCTCCCGGAGGCCGAGCGGGCGAAGGCCACCGCCGACATCCTGCGCTGGGCGGGCGTCGCCCCGGCGGCCGTCGAGAACGACCCGGCGAAGGCGAAGCCGCTGGCGAAGTTCGACACCAGGCTGGACCGGCGCAACGGCGAGGTCGAGCGCGACGAGGCCACGCTGCGCCCGTAGTAGCCCGTAGCGGCTCGTCCCGGGCTGCGCCCGTCGGTCACCGTCACCATCCGGTGGACCGGCGGGCGCAGCCCACCGGCTTCTCCCCGCGCAGGGAGACGAACAGGTCCGTGTCGTCCGGGCACCGGTCCCGCCGCCGCACCGCCGACTCCACCCGGTAGCGCGGGGCGCGGCCGCCCGCGTCCGCGCAGGCGGTCTCGGTGACCTCGCCCGCGCGGGAGGCGGTGACACAGTCGCCGACGACGGTCAGCGGCCCGCCGCCCTGCCCCGGGTCGCCCGGGTGCGGGGGCTCCAGGTTCCGCATGCAGGCGTAACCGGTCGTGAGCCGGGAACGGGCCCCGGTGCCCGTCTCGGAGACGTGCAGGACGAAGTCGGTGGCGTCCGGGCAGGGCGGGCCCGACGACGGGGTGCCGAGATGCCGGGCGAGGACAGTGGCCGCGGCCTTCTCGCTGCGGCAGAACACCTCCCGGATCACCGGGCCCCGCGAACTGCAGTCCCCGGGCCCGAGGAACACCACCCCGTACGGGGACGGGGCGGGCGAGGCGGGGGCGGGCCCCCGGTCGTCGGTGTCCGTACGGCCCGGGGCCTCGCAGGCCGTCAGCAGGAGCGCGACCACGACGGCGGCCACCGCCAGGACCACGCGGGCCGGTAACGGGGCGGGCCGTCGGCTCCGGGCCCCCGAGGACATGGGCTCATCCATGAAAACCCCCCAATACGTCACCGAAGACGTACACCCGGCGTGGCCCGCCGGAGCGGGGCCACGCCAGATGCGGGGGTGCTTTGCGCCGATCGCCGGAGGCCGGGGACGTCCGGTCGCCGTAGGGCTAGTACGACAGTCCGTGGCCCACCGGGTACAGCACCTGCGTCGGATCGTCCGCGCGCTGCACGGGAACCGGCAGGGTGCCCTCCGGCTCGGCGCGGCCCGCGATCACCCGGGCCGCCGCGCGCAGTTCGACATCGGTCCAGGAGTACGCGGCGAGGCTCGCCGCGACGCCGGTCCCGGTGAGGTGGGCGACGTCGTACGGGTTGCGGATCGCGACCGTGACGACGGGGACGCCGGTCGCCACGAGCGCGGTCACCAGCGTGCGCTGCGAGCTGCTCGCCGTGACGTTGTACGTCGCCACGACCACCGCGTCCCTGCCCTCGGCGGCGGCGACCGCCTCGTCGATCTTCGCCTGGTTCGGGGCCGTACCGGTCGACAACGCCCTTGCTCTGAAGCCCAGTTCGCCGAAGGCGTGGGCCAGGGTGCCGGTCGGCGGGCCCGTCGTCCCGGAGGGGGAGGCCGGATCGGCCCCCACCACCAGCAGGTTGCGGTGGGTGCGCCGGGAGAGCGGCAGCAGCGAGCCCGGATCGGCGAGCAGGGTCGTCGTGCGCTCGGCGATCCGGTCTGCGGCGGCCCGGTGCGCGCGGCTGCCGACCGTCCGCTCGACACCCCGGTGGCTGACGAACGGGTCCCGGAACAGACCGAGTCCGCTCTTCAGCCGCAGGATCCGCAGGATCGATTCCTCGATCCGCGCCTCGCTGATCTCGCCGCTGCGGACCGCCTCCAGCACGGCGTTCCAGGCGACGGAGAGGTTCGGCGGGTTCAGCAGCTGGTCCACGCCCGCCAGCAGGGCGAGGACCGGGACGCGGTCGTCGCCGTACTTCGTGCGCACCCCCTCCATGCCGAGCGAGTCGGTGACCACCACCCCGTCGTAGCCCAGCTCCTCGCGGAGGATGCCGGTGAGGATCGGCCGGGAGAGCGTGGCCGGGTCCTCGGACGGGTCGAGCGCCGGGACCACGATGTGCGCGGTCATGATCGAGTCGATCCGGGCCCGGATCGCGGCGCGGAACGGCGGCGCGTCCAGCTCCTCCCACTGGGCGCGGGTGTGGTTGATGACGGGCAGCCCGGTGTGGCTGTCGGTGTTCGTGTCACCGTGGCCGGGGAAGTGCTTGGCGGTCGATGCGATGCCCGCCCCCTGGTAGCCCTTCACCTGCGCCGCGACCAGGTCGGCCACCGCGTCGGGGTCGGAGCCGAAGGACCGTACGCCGATGACCGGGTTGGCCGGGTTGACGTTGACGTCGGCGTCCGGCGCGTAGTTCTGGTTGATGCCGAGCGCGGCCAGCTCCGCACCCGCGATCCAGGCCGCCCGCCGGGTGTCGGACCGCGAGCCGCCCGCGCCGAGGGCCATCGCGCCCGGCAGCAGGGTCGCGGGTTCGCCGACCCGGCAGACGATGCCGTGCTCCTGGTCGGTGGAGACGAGCAGCGGCACCCGGTGGCGCTCGGCGAGCGCGGCGCGCTGCAGGCCGTTGGAGAGGTCGGCGATCTGGTGCGGGTCGCGGGTGTTGTGCGCCCAGGTGAAGTAGATGATGCCGCCGACGTGGTACGTGGAGATCAGCTCGGCCGCCGTACGGACCCCGATCTCCTTGAGGTTCGCGTCGATGTCGGCCTGGTCGGGGTCGGTGGCGGAGTGCCCGTAGACCCGCATCACGAAGAGCTGGCCGACCTTCTCCTCCAGGCTCATCCCGGCGATGATCTGCCGCAGCCGGCGGTCGGTGGAGGCGTTCGTGGAGTGCGCGGAGGCGACGGCGGGCGGGGTGAGGGCGCCGGTCGCCGCGGCGGCGGTGACGGCCGCCGTGGCGGTGAGGAGGGTGCGTCTTGAGGTGCGGTGGGGCACGTGAGCTCCTTCCCGGGGTGAAAGAAACTTCCAAGGAAGTACGCTTATAGGGAAAATAACTTCCGGTCAAGAGGCCGTGCCGGGCCCGGGAGTGACGTACCGCCAGAAGAGTGGGAGGGGCTGGGGGGCCGGGGTGCGGAGGTCGGGCCCGCCCTCACGCCAGTCCCGCCGCCGCGCCGTGCGCCCGCAGCGCGTCCACCGCCGCCGTGATCGCCGGACGCCTCGCCGCCTCCGTACGCCACAGCGCGTACAGCCGCCGCTCCGGCACCGGGTCGAGACGCACCGCCACCACCCCGTCCGGGAGCGGCCCCCGCCCCAGCCGGGGCATCATCGCGATGCCCAGGCCGGCGGCCACCAGGGCCAGTTGGGTGTGGTTCTCCTCCGCCCGGTGCCGGATGTCGGGCTCGTACCCCGCCGTGCGCAGCGTCCGCACCAGCCAGTCGTGGCACACCGTCCCCGGCGGCTGGCAGATCCACCGCTCGCGCGCCAGCTCCTCGCGCCGCACCCCGTCCCGCCCGGCCAGCGCATGCCCCTCGGGGACCAGCAGATCGCACCGGTCGAGCCCGATCACCGCCTGGGCCAGGCCCTCCGGGGCGGGCAGCGGGGCGATGTCCCAGTCATGCGCCACCGCCAGATCGACGACCCCCTTCGCCGCCAGGTCCACCGACAGATGCGGGTCCACCTCGTCCAGCCGGACGTCCAGCGCCGGGTGCTCCCGGTCCAGCTCGGCCAGCACTCCCGGCAGCAGCCCCCGTGCGGCCGAGGCGAACGCGGCGATCGTCAGCCGGCCGGTCGGCCGCCCCCGGCGCTCCTCCAGTTCCGTCTCGGCCTGCTCCATGATGGCCAGCAGCCGCTGGGCCGTGTCGGCCAGCCGCAACGCCTCCTCGGTCAGCGCCACCCCGCGCCCGCGCCGCTCCAGCAGCGTCGTCCGGGTCTCCCGCTCCAGCTTGGTGATCTGCTGGGAGATCGCGGACGGGGTGTAGCCGAGGGCGATCGCGGCGCCCGCGACGGAACCGTGGACGAAGACCGCGTGCAGGGCGCGCAGCCGGGCCAGATCGAGCACGGTGACCTCACCTTCAGGGGCATCTTTCACGGGCATTCTTCAGCAGCCCTGAATTCCACCATGAAGAAATCGGCGCTGGTGCTGCACGGTCACCCTGCTGAATGCTCGCCGCATGCGTCCACGCCATATCGCCCTGGCCGTGCTCGTCGCGGCACTCTGGGGCGTGAACTTCGTCGTGATCGAGCTGGGGCTCGACCACTTCCCACCGCTCCTCTTCTCCGCCCTCCGCTTCCTCGCCGCCGCCGTGCCCGCGATCTTCCTCCTGGGCCGGCCGTCGGTCGCCTGGAAGTGGGTCGTGGGGGTCGGACTCGTCCTGGGCGTGGGGAAGTTCGGGCTCCTGTTCATCGGCATGGGCCAGGGGATGCCCGCCGGGCTCTCCTCCCTGGTCCTCCAGATCCAGGCCGTCTTCACCGCCCTGTTCGCCGCCCTCGCCCTCTCCGAGCGGCCCGGCCGGATCCGGGTGGCGGGCATGGCCGTCGCGCTCGCGGGCATCACGGTGGCGGCCGTGGACGAGGGGGCGGGCGGCCCGGTCCTCGCGTTCGTCCTCGTCGTCGGCGCGGCGGCCTGCTGGGGCGTGTCCAACGTGTTCACCCGCCGGGCGGCGCCGAAGGACGCCCTGACCTTCATGGTCTGGGTCTCGGCCGTTCCCGTACTGCCGCTGCTGGGCCTGTCCCTCCTCTTCGAGGGCCCGGACCGGGACGCGGAGGCGCTGGCCGCGCTCGACTGGAGCGGGGTGGGCATCATCCTGTTCGTCGCCTGGGTCAGCACGGTGTTCGGCTTCGGCGCCTGGGGCTTCCTGCTCCGCCAGTACCCCGCCTCGTCCGTGGCGCCCTTCACCCTGCTCGTCCCGGTCTTCGGGATGTCCTCGGCGGCGCTGGCGCTCGGCGAGGACGTGAGCCCGCTGCGCTGGTGCGCGGCGGCGCTGCTGGTGGGCGGGGTGGCGCTGACCTCGGGCGTCGGGCTCGCTACTGCTTCGGGGCGCCGAGCCGCAGCAGATATTCGCGTCCGGCGGCCAGCAGACCCGGCAGCTCCGCCGCCCCCGGGTGCCAGCGCTTCTCGTACTCCCAGCACACCCACGTGTCCGGGCCCGTCCCGTCCAGGCCCTCCGCCAGCGGCAGCACCCCGGAGCCCAGCGGCAGCGGAGTGAGGTCCTCCGCGGAGGCGACGTCCTTCACCTGGACGTAGCCCAGGTGCGGGGCGAGCACCGCCCGACTGGCGGCCGGCTCCTCACCGGCGAGCCAGGTGTGCAGCACGTCCCAGATCGCGCCGACCCGGGGGTGCCCGACCGTGGCGACGACCCGGGCGACGTCGAGGCCCGCGCCGTGCGAGTCATGGGTCTCCAGCAGAATGCTCACGCCCATGTCGGCGGCTGCCGGGGCCGCCGCGCCGAGCCGCCGTGCGGCCGTCGCGTCGGCCTCCGCCTGCTCCTGGTCGCCGCCGCCGGGGAAGACCCGAACGTAGGACGCGCCCAGGTCCCGGGCGAGCTTCACCAGCTCGGACAGTTCCGCGAGGACCGGCTCGTCGTCGCCCTCGGCGGCCACCCGGACGTACCCGGCGAGGGTCAGGATCTCCACGCCGCCCGCCTTGAACGCCTCGACCACGTCGGCCCGTTCCAGCGACGAGAGCCCCAGGTGCACGGGCTCCTCGGGATGGACGCGCAGCTCCACCCCCTGGTAGCCGTTCCCGGCGGCGAGCCGGACGACCTCGGCGACCGGCGTCCCCGGCACCCCGAGGGTGGAGAAAGCGAGCTTCATCGTGCGTGTCCTTCCCTTGCGCTTCGTGCCCTGTGCCCTGTGGGCTGTGCGCTGTGCCCTTGTGCCGACGTCCCGCTCCTGCCCGCCGGACCGTTGGCTACTCCCGTGCGCGGGCCGGACGGTCCCCGTACGCGACCAGGTGCGGCGGCCGCCTCAGCCGACGCCCCGCAGCAGTCGCTCCAGGCTACCCAGCAGTCTCAGCGCGTCCTCACGTTGCGCGCCCGCCAGCGTGTGCCCGGCGAGGACCGAGCGTTCCTCCGCCTCCCGCACCCGCTCCGGGGTGATCACCCGCAGCGCGGCGGCGGCCTGCCGGGCGAACATCGCGAGCAGATCCAGCTCCCGTACCCCCGACCGGGCCTGCGGGGACGGGTCCAGCACCTCCAGGACGCCCAGGATCCGGGCGTCGCTGATGAGCGGGGCCGCCATGAGGGCGTTCGGTACGTACGCGGTCGACTCCGCCAGCGAGCGGTCGAAGGACGGGTCGGCGCTCAGGTCGTCGACCACCATCGGCTCGCCGGAGGTCGCCACCCACCCGGCGATTCCGCGCCCGGCCGGGAACCGGCGGCCCACGAGGAACTCCTCGCCCTGCCCGGACACGGCCTGGAAGACCAGCTCGTCCGCCTCCTCGTCGAGCAGGAACACCGAACTGGCCTCGGCCCCGAAGATGGCGCGGGCCACGTCGACGACCGACTGGAGCAGCTCGCTGCGCGGCGCGTCGGCGACCGTGGTGGTGGTTGGGGAGGAGGAGAAGGCGGCGGCGGAATCAGTTCTCGGAGTCATCACGGGTATCTCCTGCCGGAGTGGAGGAAGCGGGAGTGGAAGAAGGACGCGGCGCGTGGCGCACGTTGGCCGCGGACAGATAGAGGGCGTTCTTGAGCTGGAAGGCCGTCATCCGCGGATGCGCGGACAGGACGCGGGCGCAGAGCCCGGCGACGTACGGCGTGGCGAAGCTGTTCCCCGTGGTGCGGATCGTCCGGCCGCCGAGCCAGGGCACGGTCACGTTCTGGCCGGGCCCGAAGAACTCCACCGGGGGGTCCGGGTTGTACAGGTGCAGTTCGGGGTCGTCCTCCTGGTGGCTGCCCACCGAGATCACGGAGGCGAACCGCCACGGGAAGCTCTCCACCGGGGTGTTGTGCGCCGAGGCGACGATCACCGTGCGGGCGAAGTAGGCGCTGTCCGCCAGGCTGTGCAGCTCCTGCGCGAACCGGGTGCGGGTCGTCGACAGGCTGAGGTTGACCACGTCGAACCGCTGCTCCACCGCCCAGCGCAGCCCGGCCATCAGGATGTCGCCGGTGCCGGAGAACCGCTCGCCGAGCACCCGCACACTGTGGATCTCGCACTCCGGGGCGGTCCGGCGGATGATGCCCGCACACGCGGTGCCGTGGCCGCAGGTGTCCCCGGTGGTGGTCGGCTCGACGGTGATCCCGCCGCTCTCCCCGTCCTTGACGACCACCCAGGACCCGGCCGGCGGGCCGACCAGCGGATGGTCGCGCTCCACGCCCGAGTCCACGACGCACACGCGGACACCGCGCCCGGTGGCGGGCCCGGCCGGGCGGCCGAGCGGCGGCCCGGCGTCCGCCAGCACCGGTACGTCGTCGGGGCCGCGCCCGCGCAGACTCCAGGTCAGCCCCTGCCCAGGGGCCGGACGCGCCCGGGTCCGTACCGATTCCGCCTGTGCCTGTGCCTGTGCCTGTGCCTGTGCCGGTTCCGTGGTCGTCATCGGTCAGCTCCTCTCCCTCGTGGTGGCCATCGGCAGGGGCGGGCGCGCGAGGAACCCGGTGACCCGGCGGAACCCCGGCAGATGCCCCTTGCCGGTGAAGTGCACCGCGGCCGCCCCGGCCGATTCCGCGGCCTCCGGAAGCCGGCCCAGGGCGGCGAGCGTGTGCGCCCGGTCCAGCTCGGCCGTCGCCTGCACCAGCGGCGAATCGGTGAGGAGCGACGCCCGCACCGCCTGTGCCGCTGACGCGTCCGCCTCCTCGGGCCGGTCCCGTGCCGTCAGCCGGGCCCGCAGCCCCGCCAGGTCCACCGCGTCCGCCCGGCTCAGCCCCGAGGCGTCGCCGACGCCCGCCAGGCGCTCGGCAGCCCGGTCCTCCCGGCCCTCGTCCAGCTCCAGGCGGGCCGCGTCCAGCGCCACCGCCGTCCGCATCCCGGCCGCGCCGGTGCGCCGGGCCGCCGCGTCCGCCCGGCCGAGCAGATCCAGCGCGGCGGCGTTCCGGCCGGACAGCGCCTCCACCGTCGCCCGGAACATCGGCAGGAAGACCTCGGCCTCGGCGAATCCCAGCTTCCCGGCGAGCCGTTCCGCCTCGGCCAGGCAGCCGTACGCGTCCTCGGCCGCGTCCTGGAGCGCGTACAGCACCGCCAAGGGGCAGTTGAGCGTGACCCGGACCGTGGGGCGGCCCGCGCCGTGCGTCGCCAGCAGGGTCCGGCAGCGGATCACCGCGGCGGGCACCGGGACCGGCCCGCGCCACAGGGAGATGCCGATCGCGCCGAGCGCCCCGGCCCGTTCCGGCTCCGCGCCGGCCAGCACCGCGTGCTCCAGGGCTCGCTCCTGGTCCCGCTCCGCCTCCTCGTGCCGCCCGGACCGCTGGAACTGCTGGGCGAGCCGCAGATGGGCCCGCGCCCGGCCGACCGAGTCCCCGGCCGCCTCGAACACCGGGAGCACGGTTCGGGCCACGGCGGCGGGGCCGGGTCCGGGGCCGCCCGGGTCCAGCACCGCGAGCGCCAGCCGGGCGTGCGCGGCCTCCACCGGATCGACCGCCATCTCCCGGACCTGGTTGAGCAGTTCGGCTCCCTCCGCGGCGTGGCCGAGCGCCACCCGCACCTCGCCGAGCCGCCGGGTCGCCGCCGGGTCGCCGGGGCGCAGCTCCACTGCCCGCTCCAGCAGGCCGTGCGCCCAGTGCAGGTCCGACCGGGCGGCGGCCTGTGCCCCGGCCCGGCCCAGCGCGGTGGCGGCCCGGTCGCGCAGTCGCCGGGCCCGGTCGTCCAGCAGGCCCAGCTCGGCGCGGTAGCGGTAGGCCCGCTCCAGATGGCCGCCGACCGCACCGTCACCGCTGTGCAGCACACTGGGCAACTCAGCTGCCCAGGCGTGGCGTTCGGCCTTGGCCCGCTTGGACAGCGAGGTGTACGCGACCTCGTGCACGAGCCCGCTGCTGAACCGGTACGCCGCCTCG
The DNA here is from genome assembly GCF_003501885.1 of Streptomyces globisporus. Classification (GTDB taxonomy): domain Bacteria; phylum Actinomycetota; class Actinomycetes; order Streptomycetales; family Streptomycetaceae; genus Streptomyces; species Streptomyces globisporus_D. The sequence continues at coordinate 6,310 of NZ_QWFA01000116.1, read as the reverse complement.
GCCGCCCGGTCTCCGGGGGCGCCCGACTCGACCAGTCGGCGACGGCGCAGTGCATCCAACGCCTCGTCCACGAGCCGCCGTTGCGCTGTGCTCTCGTGGTCCTCCGCGGCCCGTACGGAGAGCTGGAGCCGGACCAGTTCCGGTGCGGTGAACTCCCGGCCGATCACGGCGGCCAGGTCCACCACATCGCGCTCCGCCCGGGCCAGCGCACCGATACGCGCGCCCAGCAGGGCCTGGAGGGTGGGCGGCAGATCCTCGCCGGCCGCCCCGCCCCCGGCGTCCGTCCGATCGCCGACCAGGAGCTGCTCCAGGTAGAGCGGGTTGCCCCCGGCCCGTGCCAGGAGCAGGTCGTTGTCGGGTGTCCCGTCGTCGGCCGGTGGGGCATCGTCGCCGGGCTGAGCGCCGTCCGCGGGCCGGGCGGCACCCCGTGCGGGGGGCCGGTCGTCCGCCGAGGGCCGCCCGCCGTCCGCGCCGGCGAGTACGGCGGCGAGCCGGGCCGCCTCCTCGTACGGCAACCCCGCCAGCTGGAGCGACGGCCCAGCGCCGGTCGGCTGTTCGTCGTCCTCGCCGGGCCCGTCCGGCCGCCCCGCGCAGAGGACCAGTACGCCCGCGCACCCCGAGCCGTCCGTCAGCCGGTGCGCCGTGCGGACCAGCAGCGGGGCCGCCGCGTGCCAGTCGTCCAGCACCAGGACGACCGGGCGGACGCGGGCCACCCGTTCCAGGACCGTCGTCAGGGCCGCGCACATGTCCTCGAAGGGCGCGTTCGGCGTACCGTCGCTCAGCAGGCCCCCGGACAGCAGCGCCATCGCGTCGTCGACCGCCAGTCCGTCGGCAGCCTCCCGCGCACCCTCCGAGGGGTCCGACGCGGCCAGCAGGGAACGTACCGCGTCGGCCAGCGGCGCGAGGGTGCCGTGGTCACCGTAACTGCGGCACCGCCCCGCCCCGTACACGAGCCCGCCGGACGCCGACCGCCCCGACAGCCACTCCCGTACCAGCCGGGTCTTTCCGATCCCCGCCTCCCCGGTGACCCGCAGCAGTCCGGCCGCGCCCTCGCGCACCGCCCGCTCCAGCGCGGCGTCCAGCGCCCGCCGCTCCGCGTGGCGCCCGACGAAGGGGACGTCGAAGCGGCGCAGCAGCTCGGGGTCGTCAGCGCCCAGCGCGAGCAGCCGGTGGGCCTCGACGCTGTCCCGCTTGCCCTTCAGCCGCAGGGGCCCGGTCGGCTCGGCGTTCACCGTCGGGCCGGCGGCGAGCAGGGTCCCGGGGCCGATCAGGATCTCGCCCCGGCCCGCGTTCTGCTCCAGCCGGGCGGCGATGTTCACGGTCTCACCGGAGACCAGCGCCTGCCGGGCGGTCCGGTCCGAACCGGCCACCACCTGACCGGTGTTGACGCCGATCCGGATCGCCAGCTCGATGCCGAGAGTGGCGTCCAGCTCCTCGTTCAGCCGGGCCAGCGCCCGGCGCATCCCGAGCGCCGCCGCCAGCGCCCTCCGCGCGTCGTCGTCCCGGACCACCGGGACGCCGAACACCGCCATCACCGCGTCCCCGATGAACTTCTCCGGGGTCCCGCCCCGCGCCACGATCTCCGCGCTCATCGCCTCGAAGTACCGCAGGGTCACCGTGCGCAGCGTCTCCGGGTCGAGCACGCCGGACAGCGCGGTGGACCCGACGAGATCGCAGAACAGCACGGTCACCGGCTTGCGTTCGTCACCGGGCGGGTGAGCGGCGGCGGCCGGCCCGGCCCCGGCGGCTGCGACGGCAGGGGCAGCCGCGGCGGTCCCGGCGGTCGCGCACGGCGTCCCGCAGGACGAGCAGAACCGGGCCGTCGGCGGCAGATCCTGCTGGCACGAGAGGCAGTTCATGACGGGTCCTTCTCTCCGGGATGTCGGGCTCGCCGGGATGCCGGGCGGGTACGGGCCCGACGCCGGTGATCGCGGCGCCGGGCCCGTACCGCCGACCGGTCGAAACCGGGGTCGGGCCCTGGGTCGGGCCGGGGTCAGAACAGCGCGCCCCCGGCGATCTCGCCGTGCGCCTGGACCTCCGGCCCCACGGCGTCCAGCCGGCTCTTCACATCGAGCAGCAGCGCCAGCTCCTCCGGAGTCAGCCCGCTCAGCACCTCGCGCTGCTCCTCGGTGAGCAGGTCCACGGGGAAGCCCGCCTCGTACAACGCGTCGGGCAGCGGGGGCCGTTCGCCGTTCTCGGGTGGTCCGGTCATGGTGTGACTCCCATCGGTGAGACAGGTCCGGCTCCCCGCGGCGACGGCGTCGGCGCGGAGCGCCCGAGCCGGACGAACAGCCGGGTGAGCGCGTCGAGGGAGTGCAGGGCGCTGACCGCCACGGCCGCTTCCCGGTCCCGGCCGAGCGGCAGCCGGTCCAGCAGCCCGTACAGCTCGTCCAGGTGCTCCGTGTCGAGCACCGAGTGCTCCCGTACGGTCCGCAGGGCGGCTGCGGGCAGCCCGGTGCGCCGGGCGATGCGGTCGGTCAGGCCGGGGGCGGGCGCGTAGCCCTCCAGCACGGCGATGTAGCCGAGCAGGGCCACCGGGTGGTGGTGCTCGATCCAGTAGTACTGGGACCCGACGAGCGAGGCGACCAGCGGCGGGGGCAGCGGGCCGAGCGCGTCCTCGGGTGCTCCGCCCGCCGCCCGGAGGTCCTCCAGCAGCCAGGCGTCGTGGCCCTCCTCCTCCCGGATGTGCTCCGCCAGATACGCGGCGAGCGGCGGTGCGAGCGGATCACCGGAAGCGGCCCGGGCGCGGAGGCGGTCGAGAGCCAGCTCCATCAGCGGGACGGAGGCCCGGATGACGGCGTGCATGGAGCACAGATACGTCCGGTAGCGCGGCAACAGCCCGTCCGAGCGCCACATGTGGTGCGTCGCGCCCCGGAACTCCGGTTCCAGCAGAAGGAGTTTGGTCCGCAGCCGGGCGGCGGCCCCGGTGCTCATCGGACGTCCCGTCCGTCGGCCCCCGGCAGGGCCGGCCCGCCCGCGACGACCAACGACGCGTACGCCGCGCAGCCGTGGCGGCGCACGATGCCCTGCGCCCCCTCCCGGGAGCCGCGCATCGCGGCCGTCATGTCCAGCAGCGCCCCGGCCGCACCGCCCGCCACCGCCTGCGCCCCGGCCGCCACGGCCTCGTCGCCGCCGAGAGCCCGGCAGCCGTCGCAGTAGGAGCCCGGCCGGGGGCCGGAACCGTACCGGGCGGCCAGATGCGTCGGCCCGACCGTGCGGAGCATGCGCAGCACCGGGGATTCCAGCGCCCGGCGGCGTACGGTCGCCCAGTCGTCCTCCGCGACATGGCCGAGGTCCAGGTGGGGCGGGGCAGGCCGGCGGTCCACGGTGTCCTGGTTGCAGCAGGCCAGCACCCGGCCGTCGAAGGCGACCACCGGCCAGGCTGCCATCGAGCACGGGGACGCCGCAGCGGGGTCGGGTCCGGTGCGGGCCGCCCGCGCCCAGGAAGCGGCCCGGCCGAACGGCCGCACCTCGTTGACCAGGCACGGCACCTGGCCGCCGAACTCCTTCCCCACCGCCCGGGTGAGGTCGGCGAGATACGGGTCGGAGGCTCCCGTCCCGGAGAGGTGCAGGCTCACGGCCACCCCTTCCTCCCGGACGAGGTGCAGGGCGCGGAACACATCGGCCCGGGGGACCTCGCGTTCGTGGTGGACGTCGAGCGAGGCCGAGAAATGGTCGACGGAGCGGATCGCGCGCAGGATGGCGGGCGGAATCGCCCCGCTGCGCCCGCCCGGGAAAGCCCCGCCCCGCCTGCCGCGTCCGCCCCGGCTGCCCACGCCCCGGGCGAAGAACATGCCGCTCAGCAGCGCCGTACGGGACCCGGCCTCCCGCGCCAGGGTGCTCAGCCGCTCGGCGAGCGCGGGCAGGAGCAGCGGCTCCCCGCCGGTGAGCATGACCACGTCCGGCCGGTTCTCCGCCGTGAACGAGCTGACGAAGCGCTTCAGTTGACCGGCGTCCGGCTCCTGGCGGGTGAACAGGCCCGATCCGGTCGAGCAGTGCGCGCAGCTCAGCGGGCAGCGCCGGGTGAGGCCGAGCAGCAGACCTGCGGCGGGAAAGGGCCGCCGTGCGACGAGTTCGGCGAGTTCCATGCGGGCCGCCTCCTTCGGGGCCGGGGCGCGTCGGGCGCGTACTCAGGCTGTGGGCCACCGGTTCGAGGACGGTCCGAAGGCGCTTCGGCAGTGGTATGGACCCAGGTCGCAGCGGGTTTCCGGGGTGGTGACCGGCCCCGCCGGGGGTGCTCCGCCCGCCGCGAGCTGGGGGCAATACCGGTGCCATACCGGTGGCGAAGCGATCGCCAGGCCCGGCTTCCTAACGTTCTCGGCAACGGCAGGCACCGGCCCGCCGCACCGGACACCGGAGGGATTCCCCTCGGGCGTTCCGGTCCCGCAGTGACGAGTGGATGGAGACCACCATGTCCGAGAACACGAAGCCGGCCGGCGACGAGACCAACGAGACCCCCGAGGTCGAGGCGCACTCCGTGCTGGACCTCCAGGAGACGGCCGTCAACGCCGACCGCGACATCATCGCGCCGCCCGGCAACTGCATCAGCGTGCTCAGCGTCGTCGAGAACTGATCTCACCCGTCGCACACCGCGTTTCCGTCACACCGCGTTCCGCACACCGCATTCCGCCTATCCAGTGGATGGAGATCACCATGTCCGAGAACACGAAGCCGGCCGGCGACGAGACCAACGAGACCCCCGAGGTCGAGGCGCACTCCGTGCTGGACCTCCAGGAGACGTCCGTCCAGGGCGGCGACACGACCGACGGCAACTGCATCAGCGTGCTGAGCGTCGTCGAGTCGCAGCGCTGAGCTCAGCGCTGAAGCACCGGGCCGTGCGCCGCGGCGGGACGAGGCCGACACCTCGCCCCCGCGGCGCCCGGCCGGCGGACAGGCGGTACGGGGCGGCTCCGCGAGCAACGGGAGCCGCCCCGCCGCGCTTGTCCCTCGTCCCACGTCCGTACGCCGATCTCCGGGAGCCTGCCGATGGCCACGCCCCTCCGCTCCAACCGGGACTTCCGGCTGCTCTGGATGAGCGGCCTGTTCGCCGTTCTGGGCAGCCAGATGAGCGCCCTCGCGCTGCCCCTGCTCATCCTCAAGGAGACCGGCTCCGCCGTGCAGGCCGGCACCGTGGGGACCGTCTCCATCTGCGCCGTGCTGATCACGATGCTGCCCGGCGGGGTCATGGCCGACCGGGTCGAACGCCGCCGTCTGATGCGGCTGTGCGACGTGGGAAGCCTGCTCGCGGTCACCGCCCTGACCGTCGCCGTGTGGAACGGCCACGCCCCCATGGTGCTCGTCCTGCTGGTCGCCACCGCCGGAGCCGTGCTGAACAGCGTCTACGCCCCCGCCGCCTTCGGTCTGCTGCGCGCGGTCGTGCCGCCGGACCAGATGGGCACGGCGACCGCCCGGCTCCAGGCGCGTACCGCCACGGTCCGGCTGGTCGGCCCGCTCGTCGGCGGCGCGCTCTTCGGCATCCACGAGGCGCTGCCCTTCACCGCCCAGTTCCTCGGGCTGTTCCTGTCGACCGTCTGCGTGGCCCTCGTGCGTACGCGCTCGGCCGCCCACAAGAAGGCCGGGTCGGTCTTCAGCCGCGACGAGCTCACCGCCGGGCTCGGCTTTCTCTGGCAACAGCCTTACCTGCGTACGGTGTTGCTGGTCTTCGGACTCGGTATGAACTTCGCGTTCGGCGCCCTGACCTTCACCGCGCTCGCCGTCTTCTCCGAGGGCGGCCGCTCCGGACTCGGCGGCGGCTTCGTCATCACCTGCGTCTCGGCGGGCGCCCTCGTCGGCGCGCTGCTCGCGCCCCGGCTCTCTCCCGACCGCCACATCCGGGCCCTCCTGGTCGTCACCTGCTGGAGCTGCGTGCTGACGGCCGGGGTGCTGGCCTGGCTCAGCAGCCCGCTGGTGGCGGGGCTGCTCTGCGCGGTGTGCATGGGCCTGTCGACCGTCGCCAGCATCGGCTTCCTGTCGACCCTGCTGGTCGTCACCCCCGAGGACCGGGTGGGCCGGGTGCAGAGCGCGGCCTCCTTCCTGTCGTCGATCGTCCAGCCGTTCGGCCCGCTCGCGGGCGGCGCGCTGCTGACCGCGCTCGGCCCGCGCAACGCGTTCGGTGTGGTCGGGGCGGTGCTGGCCGTCTCGGCGGCGGTCATGACGCTCGCCCCCTCCGTACGGTCCGGGGCCGTCCCGCCGCCCGCGAGCCCCGCCGCGCCGGACGACGCCTCGGAGGACTCCGACGGCCCCGGCCCGCATGAGCCCGCGCCCCGACCCGTCCCCGACGCCCCCGGACCGCACCAGCCTGCCGCCCGCC
>NZ_QWFA01000115.1 GCF_003501885.1 Streptomyces globisporus | reverse complement strand
CTTCCGGTCGGGCCGGGCCCCGGCGGCGCCCGCCCCGACCGGAAGCCCGGCCGGAGCCCCGGTCGCCGCCGCCTGCCCGGAGGCGCTGGCCGGAAAAGCTCGGTGTTACACGGGCCAGGACGGGAACGGGGCGCACTACGCGCTCGCCGTCCCCGTCCGCTGGAACGGCTCCCTGGTGGTGCACGCCCATGGCGGGCCCGACCTGGGCGAGGCGTCGGACCCGGCCCGCTCGACCGAGGACCTGGAGCGCTGGGCCGTCATGGTCGAGGAGGGGTACGCCTGGGCGGGCTCCTCGTACCGGCGCGGCGGCTACGGGACGCGGATGGCGGCGGCCGACACCGAGGGCGTGCGCCGGGTCTTCGTCGACCGGTTCGGCAAGCCGGGGCGGACCTATCTGCACGGCCAGTCCTGGGGCGGGAACGTCGCCGCCAAGGTCGCGGAGACGTACGGCACGAAGCCCGGGGCGTACGACGGGGTCCTGCTGACCAACGGCGTCCTGGGCGGCGGTTCGCGCGGCTACGACTACCGGGTGGACCTGCGCGTGGTCTACCAGTTCTACTGCGGCAACCACCCGCGCCCCACCGAGCCGCAGTACCCGCTGTGGCAGGGGCTGCGCCCGGGCTCCACGATGACGTCCGGCGGGCTCGGCGCCCGGCTGCGCGAGTGCACCGGGTTCGACGCCGAACCGGCCGACCGGACCGCGCTCCAGCAGCGGAACCTGGACGACATCCTGGCCGTCACCGGGATCCCGGAGCGGTCCCTGGAGTCACATCTGCGGTTCGCGACGTTCACCTTCCGCGACATCGTCTCGACCCGGCTGGGGGGACGTAACCCCTTCTCCAACCGGGGTGTGCGGTATACCGGCTCGCACGACGACCGGGCGCTCAACGCGGGCGCGGAGCGGTTCTCGGCGGATCCGGCCGCGCGCCGGGACCTCTCGTGGGACAGCGACCTGACCGGGCGGGTGTCCCTGCCCGTCCTGACCCTGCACGCCATCGACGACCCCACGGCGTTCGTGGAGCACGAGGCCGCCTACCGGGCCACGTTGCGGGGCGCGGGCCGGGAGCACCGGCTCGTGCAGTCCTTCACCCGGGAGAGCGAGCACAGCGGGCTGAGCAACGCGGAGTACGCGAACTCCCTTGCCGTACTTAACCGTTGGGCCCGCAGCGGCCGCAAGCCCACCGCGCGTTCGCTGGCCGATTCATGTGCTTCCTTCGACCGGACGTACGGCACGGGCTGCTTCTACGATCCTGCGTTCCGGCCCTCGTCGTACGCCTCCCGGGTGCTGCCCCGGCCGGGCGGGCTCGGCTGGCCGGCCATGACGGCCGGTCAGGAGCGGTCCTGGAGCCGGATCGACGGGGTGGGCATCGCTCCCTGAGACGTGGACATGACGTCGCCGCCCGCCTCACGGGCGGGACGTCGTTCCCCGGGTCAAAGGCGCGTCCCACCGCTCCCCGACACCCGGTTGGTATACCGTAACGCCGCCTTCACGCCGGCCGTACGCGCGGGAAACGGCGGTTGCCTAGCGTCCCCCGCCATGGATACCCGCACTCAACTCGCCGAACCGTCCCCTCCGGACCCCGCGCCGCCCGCCGCCCCGAACGAACAGCAGGCGGCGCGGGAGACGCTGGAGGACTACACCCTCCGCTTCGCGCCGCGCAGTTACCGCCGCTGGACCCCGATGGTCGTCGCGACCACGGCGCTCGGCGGCATCGCCTACATGGCCGACTTCTCCATCGGCGCCGGCATCGCCATGGCCCACGGCACCGGCAACGCCCTGGTCGCGATCACCGTGGCGGCGGCCCTCATCTTCATCACCGGTTTCCCGCTCGCCTACTACGCGGCCCGCTACAACATCGACCTGGACCTGATCACCCGGGGCTCCGGCTTCGGCTATTACGGATCGGTCCTCACCGGCGTCATCTTCGCCAGCTTCACCGTCATCTTCTTCGCCCTCGAAGGGGCGATCATGGCCCAGGGCCTCAAGCTCGGCTTCGGTCTGCCGCTGTGGCTCGGCTACGCCGTCTCCACCCTCATGGTCATCCCCCTCGTCATCTACGGGATGAAGGCGTTGAGCAAGCTCCAGGTGTGGACCACGCCGGTCTGGCTGCTGCTGATGGTCGGGCCGCTGGTCTACCTCGTCGCCACCGACCCGGGCACGGTCGACAGCTTCCTCGCCTACGCGGGCACCGACGGCGAGGGCAGCCTGAACACAGCCTCGGTGCTGCTGGGCGCGGGCGTCTGCCTCTCGCTCATCGCGCAGATCGGCGAGCAGATCGACTACTTGCGCTTCATGCCGCCGAAGACCGAGGCGAACAAGCGCAGTTGGTGGACCGCGATGGTGATGGCCGGCCCCGGCTGGGTGGTGCTCGGCGCGATCAAGCAGGCCATCGGGGTCTTCCTCGCCGTCTACATCCTCTCCGAGGTGGGGCCGACGGCGGCGGCCGAGCCGATCCAGCAGTTCCGCGGGGCGTTCGACGCGATGATGCCGTCCTGGCTGGTGGTGCCGCTGGCCGTGGTCCTGGTCGTGATCAGCCAGATCAAGATCAACGTGACGAACGCCTACTCCGGCTCGCTGGCCTGGACGAACTCCTTCACCCGCGTCACCAGGCACTACCCCGGCCGCATGATCTTCGTCCTGGTCAACCTGGCCTTCGCGCTGATCCTGATGGAGGCCGACATGTTCAGCTTCCTCAACAGCATCCTGGGCTTCTACTCCAACTGCGCCATCGCCTGGGTCGTCACCGTCGCCACCGACATCGGGGTCAACAAGTACCTGCTGAAGCTGTCCCCGCACGCGCCGGAGTTCCGCCGGGGCATGCTCTACGCGGTCAACCCGGTCGGCGTGACCGCGTTCACCGCCGCCTCCGGGCTGTCCATCGCGATGTACTTCCACGCCTTCGGCGACACGGTCCAGCCCTACTCCCCCGTGGCCGCCGTGGTGATCGCGTTCGTCCTCACTCCGGTCATGGCGATCGTCACCCGGGGCCGGTACTACCTGCGGCGGAGCGACGACGGCATCCCGGTGCCACTGCTGGACGCCGAGGGCAACCCGAGCGCGGTCACGTACGACTGCCACGTCTGCCGGCAGACCTTCGAGCGCCCGGACCTGTCCGCCTGCCCGGCCCATGACGCCATGGTCTGCTCGCTGTGCCTGAGTACGGACAAGGCGGGCGACCATGTGCTGCCGGCCGCGCCACCCGTCCCGCTCTTGGGCACCTGACCTGTTGTCCGTACGCGACCGGCGTCAGCCCGTCTTCGCGTCCCGCAGAAGCTCCTCGATCCGGGACAGCTCGTCCTCGGTGAAGTCCAGGTTCCGGGCGGCCTCGACGCTGTTCTCCAGCTGGGCCACGCTGCTCGCGCCGACGACGGCGGAGGTGAGCCGGCCGCCGCGCAGCACCCACGCCAGGGCCAGCTGCGCGAGCGACTGGCCCCGCTCCTTCGCCAGCGCGTCCAGCGAGCGCAGCCGCTCCACCAGCTGCGGGGTGACGGCGTCGGCGGACAGGAAGGGGCTGTCCCCGGCCGCCCGGGACCCGGCCGGAATGCCGTCGAGGTAGCGGTCGGTGAGGATGCCCTGCTCCAGCGGGGAGTAGGCGATGGACCCGGCGCCCAGCTCGTCCAGGACGTCCGGCAGCCCGTCGGCCTCGATGCGGCGGTCCAGCATCGAGTAGCGGGGCTGGTGGATGAGGAGCGGGGTGCCGAGGTCCTTCAGGATCGCGGCGGCCTCGCGGGTCTGCGCGGCGGAGTAGTTGGAGAGGCCGACGTAGAGGGCCTTGCCCTGCCGTACGGCGGAGTCGAGCGCGCCCATGGTCTCTTCGAGCGGGGTGTCCGGGTCGGGGCGGTGGGAGTAGAAGATGTCGACGTACTCGACACCGAGGCGTTTCAGGCTCTGGTCGAGCGAGGAGCGCAGGTACTTCCGCGAGCCCCACTCCCCGTACGGCCCCTCCCACATGTGGTAGCCCGCCTTGGTGGAGATGACGATCTCGTCGCGCAGGCGGGCGAAGTCGGTCGCCAGGGCACGCCCCAGGGTCTCCTCGGCGGAGCCGGGCGGCGGGCCGTAGTTGTTGGCCAGGTCGAAGTGGGTGATCCCGAGGTCGAAGGCGCGGCGCAGGATGGCGCCCTGCGTCTCGGGCGTCCGGTCTCCCCCGAAGTTGTGCCAGAGGCCGAGGGAGAGCGCGGGCAGCAGCAGACCGCTGCGGCCGGTGCGCCGGTAGGGCATGGCGGAGTAGCGGTCGGGGGACGGCAGGTACATGGGCAGGCTCCGCTGGAGAGATCCGGGGCGTACGAGGCACCCCCTGGAGGGGGGACGGCTCCAGGCTTCCGCAGATCGATCCAGCAGTCCAACAGGAGATTCCGCTCGGATTCATCGCCTACACTGCTCAATCATGGAACTGCGTCAGCTGGAGCACTTCGTCGCCGTGGCGGAGGAGCAGCACTTCACCCGCGCCGCCGAGCGCCTCGCCGTCTCGCAGTCCGGGCTCTCCGCCTCCGTACGGGCCCTGGAGCAGGAGCTGCGCACTCCGCTGTTCAGCCGCACCACGCGCACGGTCCGGCTCACCGAGGCGGGGCGGGCGCTGCTGGTGGAGGCGGAGCGCACGCTGGCCGGGGCGCGGGCGGCGCGGGACGCGGTCGACGCCGTACGGGGGCTGCTGCGCGGCACGCTGACGGTGGGGGTCGAACAGTGCGTGGCGGGGGTGAGCCCGGCACGGCTGCTGGCCGCCTTCCACCGGGGGCATCCGCAGATGGAGCTGCGACTGCGGCAGGAGGGCACCAGCAGTCTGCTGGACGGGGTGGCGGGCGGACGGCTGGACCTGGCGTTCGCGGCGACGGTCAGCCCGGCGGAGTGGCGCGGGGAGCTGGTGCCGCTGGCCCGGGAGCCGATGGTGCTGCTGTGTGCGGCGGGCCACCCGTTCGCCGGGCGGGCCCAGGTGGCGTGGGAGGAGCTGCCGGGGGCGTCGTTCATCGACTTCCACCCGGACTGGGGGCCGCGCCGGGCCGCCGACGAGGCGTTCACCGCGGCGGGAGTGCGGCGGACGGTGGGCCTTGAGGTCAGCGATGTGCACAGCCTGCTGGAGCTGGTGCAGGAGGGGCTGGGGATCGCGGTGGTGCCGCACCACTTCTCGCGCAAGCCGGAGGCGGCGCGGCTGGTCGCGGTGGAGCTGGCGGGTCCGCACCGGCCGGTGTACGAGAGTGTGGTGGTGCTGCCGGGGGCACGGAGCCTGAGCCCGGGGGCGCGGTCGCTGATGCGGCTGGTGCGGGAGGACCCCGTACGGGAGCCGGTGCGGGCTCAGGCCTGAAGCCCCGCCGGCCCCCGTCGCGTGAGGCTCAGTCCTCGTGGCCCAGCTGGAGGTCGCGTTCGGTGCGGCCGCCGCCCGCGACCTGGAGGACGGTGGCGACCGGCGGGTATCCGGCGGCGATCACGGTGTACTCGCCGGACGACAGGTCGACGAACCGGAACGACCCGTCGGACCCGGTCGTGAGGGTGTCCACCACATTGCCCGCCGCGTCGAGCAGGGTGACCCGGGCGTCCTCGACGGGCCGCCCGCCGGTGGCCCGGACGATGCCGCGCAGGACGGCCCCGCCCGCCAGTTCGATGTCCTGCCGGGTCTCGCGGGCGGCCTGCACGCTGACCGGGAGGGCGACGGGGCGGAAGGCGGGGGCGCCGGCGGCGAGGGTGTACTCGCCCGCGATCAGCTCGCCGATGACATAGCCGCCCTCGCGGCCGGTCCGGGTCGAGGCGACGACCTCACCCCGTACGTCGGTGAGGGTGACGGCCGCGTCGCGTACGGGGGCGCCGTCGGGAGTGAGGACGGATCCGGCGAGGCGTCCGGCGCCGCCGAGCACCACGTCCAGTTCGACGGGGCGTTCGCCCACGGTGACGCTGACGGCCTGCGGCTGGTGGCCGCCCGCCGCGGCGATCAGGACGTAGGAGCCGGCGCCGGGGACGCTGAGCGCGTACCGCCCGTCCTCGCCGCTGGCCCCGCGCCCGATCTGCTGCCCCTGGACGTCGATGAGGGTCAGGGCGGCCCGGGGGACGGTCGTGCCGTCGGGGTGCTGGACGCTGCCGTGGACGGGCACTCCGGCGAGGTGACCGGAGTCGGCGCGGGCGGCGGGGATCTGCGTGGTGGTGGTCTCGGCGGCTTCGGGGCTGTGGTGGGACACCAGCGGTTTCTCCTTGAGGAAGAAGGCGAGGATCAGGCCGAGCACGAGCACCGGCACGAGGTAGAGGAAGATGCGCGGCATCGCGTCGACGTACGCCTGGATGTAGGCGTCGCGCAGCGCGGGTTCCATCGCGTGGACGATCTGCGGGGTGATCGACTCGGGGTCGGGCAGCTCCGCCCCGGTGGGCAGCCGGACGCCGAGCGCGTCGGAGAGCCGCCCGGCCAGCAGCGTGCCGAAGATCGCCGCGCCGACGCTGCCGCCGATCTGCCGGAAGTAGTTGTTGGCGCTGGTGGCGGTGCCGAGGTCGGAGGGGCGTACGGAGTTCTGCACGGCGAGCACGAGGACGGACATGACCAGTCCGATGCCGAGGCCGAGGACGGCCTGGTAGAGGCTGTACACCAGCGGGGAGGTGTCCGCCTCCAGCAGGGACAGCAGGCCCATGCCGACCACCGAGACGGCGCTGCCGACGATCGGATAGCTCCGGTAGCGGCCGGTGCGGGTGACGAGCTGGCCCGAGACGATGGAGCCGCCGACGATGCCCATCATCATCGGGAGCATCAGCAGCCCGGATTCAGTGGCGCTGACCCCGTCGACCATCTGGAGGTAGGTCGGGAGATAGCTGGCGGCCCCGAAGAGCGCGATGCCGACCACCGCGCCGACCAGGCCGGTGACGTTGAAGACGGAGTCGCGGAAGAGCCGTAGCGGAATGATCGGTTCTGCGGCCCGGCGCTCCACGGCGACGAAGAGCGCCGTCGTGACGACCGCGCCCGCTGTCAGACCCAGGATGGTGCGCGACCCCCAGGCGTACTCGGTGCCGCCCCAACTGGTCACCAGCACCAGGCAGGTGGAGGCGGCGGCGAGGAGCGCCGCGCCCAGGACGTCGAGCCGGGGGCGTACGGCGGGCCGGGGCAGCTTGAGGACGACCGCGATGACGGCCAGGGTGACCAGGCCGAAGGGGACGTTGACGTAGAAGCACCAGCGCCAGGAGGCGTGGTCGGTGAAGAAGCCGCCGAGCAGGGGTCCGGCGACCGAGGCGAGGCCGAAGACCGCGCCGATGAGGCCCATGTAGCGGCCGCGCTCCCGGGCCGGGACGATGTCCGCGATGATCGCCTGGACGCCGATCATGAGACCGCCGCCGCCGATGCCCTGGAGGGCGCGGAAGACGATCAGTTCCTCCATGGTGCGCGACCAGCCCGCGAGGGCGGAGCCGATGATGAAGACGACGATGGCGAACTGGAATACGCCCTTGCGCCCGAAGAGGTCGCCGAGCTTGCCGTAGAGCGGCAGGACGATGGTTGAGGCGAGGAGGTAGGCGGTGACCGCCCAGGACATCTTCTCCAGGCCGTGCAGCTCACCGACGATCCTGGGCAGCGCGGTGGCGACGATCATCTGGTCGAGCGCCGCGAGCAGCAGGGTGAGCATCAGCCCGAGGAAGACCATGCGGACCTTGCGGGGGCTGATCTCCACCGCCGCCTGCCCGGGTCCAAGTCCGGCCGGAGGGGGTGGCGGGGGTGGTGCGGCGGCTTCGACGGCAGCCGCCGTGCCGTCCGGATGCGAGCCGTCGGGTCCGGTGCCGTCCGGCTCGTCCTTCACCAGCGTGATTCCGCCCACCACGTAACGCTCCCCTCGTCGCACCTGCGCCGCCCATTTGTCGCATCACGCGGCAAGGCGGGGCAAACGTGACGAGGGGCGTACGCGGCGCGCACGGAGGGCTTATGCGCCGGTGGGAGCCACTACGGCGCACAACCGGTCGTCCGGGAAAACCACCCGTTCCGGTGAGGCCGGTCGTCGTGCGGGGGCCGGGCGGACCGGCCCCCGATCGCCGGTCGGCCCTACTTCTCGACCTCGGTGGCGAGGTTCTGGAGCAGCTCGTCGTAGATGCGGGCGAGGCCCTTGGGGGCGAAGGTCCGCTCGAAGAACCCGCCGATGCCGCCCGCGCCGTCCCAGACCGTGACCACGACGGCCTTGGACCTTCCCTCACCGGCCGGGGTGACGGTCCAGGTGGTGACCATGGAGGAGTTGCGGTCCTTCTCGACGAGCTGCCCCTCGGTCGGCTCGCTGACCTCCAGCAGGCAGTCGCGGACGCGCTTGCTGGTCGCCTGGAGCTTCCAGTGCACGAGGGTGCCCTCGCCGTCGCCGCCCTCCCGGACCTCGTACTCGCTGAAGTGCCCGGTCAGCACCTTGCCGCGGACGTCCTTGTAGTCGGCCAGCGCGTCGAACACCGTGTCCGCGTCCGCCGCGATGATCCGCTCCGTCGTCGCCTCGACCTGCGCCATGGCTGTTCCTCCAGCAATCCGTGGTTCGGGGGGTGTGCTGAGCCAACCACCTCGGGTACGGCCGCTCAAAATCGGGGCCGGGCGGGGTCAGGGGCAGCGGGTCGCGAGGACGCAGAACTCGTTGCCCTCCGGGTCGGTGAGGACGACCCAGCTCGCCCCGCCCTGTCCGACGTCGGCGCGCCGGGCGCCGAGCGCGAGCAGCCGCTCGACCTCCTCGCCCTGCTCCCGGTCGGTGGGGTTGATGTCGATGTGGAGCCGATTCTTGACGGTCTTGCCCTCGGGGACGCGCGCGAAGGTCAGCGCCGGCGCCACCGGGCCGGGGCGGTCCTTCCCCTCGGGCGCCGAGGGCGGGCCGATGGTGACGACCTCCTCCCCCTCCTCCACGCCCCGCACCTCGTAGTCGAGGACCGCGCACCAGAAGCGGGCCAGGGGCAGGGGGGCGGCGCAGTCGATCGCGAGCTCGGTGAACTTGCCGGCCATGGTCGGGGCCTCCCGGTCCGGTAGGGGCTCGTCGGTGGGCCACAGGCTAGTCGCGGGGCCGCCTCGCACGATCAAGGGAACAAGTGTTCTATTCTGCGAGGAGTGCTACCGAGGAGGCGTCCATGCGCTGGGACAATTTGGTCGAGAACGGCTCGACGACCGGGAACAGCGCGCTCTTCGCCGCGGACGCGGTGACCACGCGCACGTTCGACACCCCGGAGTTCCGGGGCATCACCTTCCACGAGATCCGGGCCCGTTCGATCCTGAACCGGGTGCCCGGGGCCTCGCGGATGCCGTTCGAATGGACGGTGAACCCGTACCGGGGCTGCACGCACGCCTGTGTGTACTGCTTCGCCCGCAAGACCCACAGCTATCTGGACCTGGACACCGGGATCGGCTTCGACTCCCAGATCGTCGTCAAGGTCAACGCCGCCGAGCTGCTCCAGCGTGAGCTGGCCTCCCGGCACTGGCGGGGCGAGCACATCGCCATGGGCACGAACGTGGACTGCTACCAGCGGGCGGAGGGCCGCTACCGGCTCATGCCGGGCATCATCACCGCCCTGCGCGACCGGGCGAACCCCTTCTCCATCCTGACCAAGGGCACGCTGATCCTGCGGGACCTGGAGCTGCTGCGGCAGGCCGCCGAGGTCACCGAGATCGGCGTCTCGGTCTCCGTGGGCTTCACCGACCGGGAGCTGTGGCGGACGGTCGAGCCGGGCACCCCCTCCCCCGAACGCCGGCTGGACGTGGTGCGCGCCCTCACCGACGCCGGGATCGGCTGCTCGGTCCTGATGGCCCCGGTCATCCCCTTCCTCGGCGACCGCCCGGAGCAGCTGCGCGCCACGGTCGCGGCCGTCGCGGAGGCGGGAGCGACCTCGGTGACCCCGCTGGTCCTGCATCTGCGCCCCGGCGCGCGCGAGTGGTATCTGCACTGGCTGGGGCAGCACCATCCGCATCTGGTGGAGCGGTACGAGCGGATGTACGCGGGCGGGGCGTACGCCCCCACCTGGTACCAGCGCCGGATCACCCGTCAGGTGCACGAGCTGGCGGACGAGTTCGGCATCGGCCCGGCGCACCGGGGCGAGGCCCGCCGGATCACCCCGGCCCCATCCGCCCCGGCCACCGCACCGGAGCCCGGCCCGACCCAGCTGACCCTGCTCTGACAGCCGTCCGGAGGTCACCGGTGGGGCCCGTGGGGCCGATGGCGTGACCGTACGGGTCGACTCCGCGCGGAACGGGCCCTTCCGCGGGGGAATTCGGGGAGCATGCGGCGGGGACCGGTGATCCGGCGCCGCGTCCCGCCATTCCGGGAGGCCCCATGACGAAACGTGCAGGAATTCTGGTCGCCGTCGGCGCGACCGTCGCCGGTCTGCTGACCGCCGCACCCGGTCCGGCCGCCGCCACCTCGGCGAGCACGCCGCCCGCCCCGAAGCTGAAGTGGACCGACTGTCGGACCGAGAGCTACCCGACGCTCCAGTGCGCGAAGGTCCGCGCCCCACTGGACCACCGCCGCCCGTCGGGCCGTCAGGTCACGCTCGCCCTGTCCCGCGTCCCGCACACCGCGAAGACCTTCCAGGGCCCGCTGCTGGTCAACCCGGGCGGCCCGGGCGGCAGCGGTCTGTCGATGGCCGGGTTCGTGGCGTCCTCGCTCCCGAAGAAGGTGGCCGCGCAGTACGACGTGATCGGCTTCGACCCGCGCGGCGTCGGCAGGAGCACGCCCGCCCTGAACTGCCTGCCCGGGCACTTCGATCCGGTGCGCCCCGACTCGGTGCCGACGTCCTACCGGGCGGAGCGGATCAACCGCGACCGGGCCGAGTCCTTCGCCCGGGCCTGCGGCGAGAAGCACGGCGACGTGCTGCCGTACATGGACACGGTGAGCGCGGCCAAGGACCTCGACGTGATCCGCCGGGCGCTGGGCTCCCGGCAGCTCAACTACTTCGGCTACTCCTACGGCACCTACCTCGGCGCGGTCTACGCCAAGCTGTACCCGGAGCGCGTGCGCCGGCTGGTGCTGGACTCGGTCGTCGACCCGGACGACGTCTGGTACGAGGGCAACCTCGGCCAGGACCACGCGTTCGACGACCGGCACAAGGCCTTCGCCGCCTGGGTCGCGAAGAACGACGCCGCGTACGGCCTGGGCACCGACCCCGCACGGGTCGAGGCCGCCTGGTACCGGATGCGGGCGGACGTGGCGCGGAAGCCCGCGGGCGGCACGGTCGGCGCGAGCGAGCTGGAGGACACCTTCCTGCCCGGCGGCTATTACAACGGCTACTGGCCCTACCTCGCCGAGGCGTTCGCCGCGTACGTGAAGGACCGGGACGCCGAGGCGCTGGTCGAGGTGTACGAGAACTTCGGCGCGGTCGACGCGAGCGGCGACAACGGCTACTCGGTCTACACGGCCGTCCAGTGCCGCGACGCCGGCTGGCCCGAGCACTGGAGCACCTGGCGCAACGACAGCCGCCGGATCCACGAGAAGGCGCCGTTCATGACCTGGAACAACACCTGGTACAACGCGCCGTGCGCGAACTGGCCGGTGCCTCCGCTGCGGCCGGTTCCGGTGAACAACCGGCAGCTGCCCCCGGCGCTCATCCTCCAGGCGACGGACGACGCGGCGACCCCGTACGGCGGCGCGGTCAGCATGCACCGCAAGCTCAAGGGCTCCAGCCTCGTCGTGGAGGAGGGCGGCGGGAACCACGGCATCACGCTGAGCGGCAACGACTGCCTGGACAAGCATCTGACGGCCTATCTGACCGACGGCACGGTCCCGCGCGGCCGGGGTGAGGCGGACGCGGTCTGCGCCGCCCTGCCGGAGCCGAAGCCGCTGCCCGCCGAGAAGGCGGCGGCCCAGTCGGTGGACAACAGCAAGGGCAGCCGGCTGCACGGGCTGCTGGGCTTCCGCCACTGAGCAGGACGGGCCGCCCGCGCACCCCGTGTCGCGGGGTGCGCGGGCGGCCCGGCGAGAAATGAGGGCGCGCGGTGCGCGGGGTGCACGCGAGGATGGACCGGCATGAGGTCCTCCACGACTCCCCCGCACCCGTCCCCGCCCGGCATCACGATCCGCGGCATGCGGATCGACGACTGCGAGGCGGTCGCCACGATCCGGGTGCGCGGCCGGCAGCACGCCTACCGGGGCCTGCTGCCGCAGCCGTATCCGGACCGGATGGACATCGCCGAGGAGACCGGGCAGCGGCGCAGGTACTTCGAGGAACGCGGCGAGGCCGTGAACGTGGTCGCCGAACGGCCCGACGGGACGGTCACCGGCTGGGCCTGCGTCGGCCCGCACCGCGCCGAGGACCACGGGCTCCCCGGCTGCGAGCTCTACGCGATCTACGTCCTGCCCGAGCAGATCGGGACCGGGACCGGGCGCGCTCTGCTGGCCGAGCTGACGGACCGGGCCGCCGCCGCGGGTCACGCGGACATGGCGCTGTGGGTGTTGCGGGACAACGCACCGGCGCGCCGGTTCTACGAGCGGGCCGGGTTCCGGCCGGACGGCGGCGAGGACACCTTCCAGGCGGGCGGGGCCCTGGTGACCGAGGTGCGTTACGTCCGCCCGCTCACTCCCCGGGACGTCCGCCCGCTCAGTCCCCCGGCAGCCGACTGAGCGCCGCCGCGGCGGCCGCGGCCAGGCGCGGATGCGGGAGGGCCGCCGTGAGGACCGGGCGGGCCTGTTCGTCGGCGAGCCGGCCGAGGCCCTCGACGCAGGCCAGGGCGACGCGCCAGTGGGGTTCGCCCGGGGCCAGCAGGCGTTGCAGGGTGGCGACCAGGGCGGGCACCGACTCGGGGGCCCGCAGGTCGGTCAGCAGGCGCACCGGGTGCAGGGCGTAGGCGGTGCGCAGGGCGTTGGTGGCGAGCGCGGCGGCGGCCCGGGGTGTGCGGGGGTCGTCCAGGCGGGCCAGGGCGTGGGCGGCGGAGACGCAGCGTTCGGGGTCGCGGTGGTTGAGCAGGAGCACCAGCGCCTCGAAGGCCCGCCGGTCGCCCGCGCAGCCGAGCCGGAAGGCGGCCAGCTCCCGGGCCCACAGCGGCTGGTGCGGCTCCACCAGGACCCGGGCCAGCTCCTCGGGGTCCTCGGCGGCGACGAGCCGGGCGTACCGCGGCGACCCGGCCGCCTCGGGCTCCAGCCGGTCCATGAGCGAACGGAACTCCTCATCCATGACGCTCAGCGTATCGACGGGCACACTCCGTGCGGGGCGGGATGTCCAAGCCCGTGTGGCCCAGGGCACACGAACCCAGGGGTGGCGCGCTCGTTACTCGCCGGTTAATCTCATCTGAGCGGGGCACACTCCCCGCAGGCTCCGGTGGCCTGGTGACGCAGCCACCCGGAGTGCTTGTCGGTTCGGCTTTACGTGCGACGCGGCTCCGGGACAGAGCCCGTCACCCTCACGGTCGGGCGCGCGCTCTTCGCGCCTCGGCCCCGTGCTCCACGACACGCAGCTTCCGTACGCCACGCGCCGCTCCCTCATCGCCGCGCGCGCTGTGCTCCCACAGTCGTCACTCACCCTGGAGTCCCGTGATGGACACCCCTCTCTCCACCATCGCCGTCGTCGGCCTCGGCACCATGGGCACCGGCATCGCCGAGGTCCTGGCCCTGGCGGGCCGTGAGGTCATCGGCATCGACATCAGCGAGACGGCCGCCCTCGCGGCCGTCGCCTCCCTCGAAGCGTCCACCGCACGGGCCGTGGGCCGCGGGCGGATCACCGAGGAGGAGCGGGCCGCCGCGCTCGCCCGGTTCCGTACCGCGGACACGCTCCAGGCCGCCGCCGATGCCGAACTGGTCATCGAGGTGGTTCCGGAGTCGTACGAGATCAAGCAGCAGGTGTTCCGGGAGCTGGACGCGGTCGTCTCCCCCACCGCGATCCTGGCCACCGGCACCAACGCCCTGTCGGTGACCCGGCTGGCCGCCGAGTCGCAGCGCCCCGAGCGCGTGCTCGGCCTGCACTTCTTCAACCCGGCGCCCGCGATGAAGCTGGTCGAGGTGGTCTCCTCGGTGCTGACCGCGCCGCCCGCCGTCGAGGCCGTCACCACGCTGGCCCGCGAGCTGGGCAAGGAGCCCGTCGCGGTCGGCGACCGGCCGGGGTTCGTCGCGGACGGGCTGCTCTTCGGCTACCTCAACCAGGCCGCCGCGATGTACGAGGCGAACTACGCGTCCCGCGAGGACATCGACGCGGCGATGAAGCTGGGCTGCGGGCTGCCGATGGGCCCGCTCGCCCTGCTGGACCTGATCGGGATCGACACCGCGCGTACGGTCCTGGAGGCCATGTACGCCGAGTCCCACGACCGGCTGCACGCCCCCGCCCCGATCCTCGGGCAGCTCAGCAGCGCGGGCCTGACCGGCCGGAAGGCCGGGCGCGGCTTCTACACATACGACGCCCCGGGCGGCCAGGACGTGGTGCCCGACGCGCTGACCCCGGCGGCCGGCTCCGCGGCGGGCGCGGGGCGCGCGGTGGCGTCGGTGGGCGTCGCGGGCTCCGGCACCATGGCGTCCGGGATCGCCGAGGTCTTCGCGAAGGCCGGTTACGGCGTGGTGCTGGCGGCCAGGACCCAGGAGAAGGCGGACCTCGCCAAGGGGCGGATCGCGAAGTCCTTGGAGCGCTCGGTGTCCAAGGGGCGGCTGAGCGCCGAGGCCCGGGACGAGACGCTGGCGCGGATCACGGCGGCCGGTTCGCTGGACGCGTTCGCCGAGGTCGACCTCGCGGTGGAGGCGGTCGCCGAGGACCTGGAGATCAAGCAGCAGTTGTTCGCCGCCCTGGACAAGGTCTGCCGGCCCGGCGCGGTGCTCGCCACCACCACTTCCTCGCTGCCGGTCGTCGCCATCGCGCGGGCGACCGCCCGCCCCGAGGACGTCATCGGGATGCACTTCTTCAACCCGGCGCCCGCGATGAAGCTGGTCGAGGTGGTCCGTACGGTCCTGACCGCCGACGATGTGCACGCCACGGTCCGCGCGGTCTGCGCGAAGATCCGCAAGCACCCGGTGGACTGCGGGGACCGGGCCGGGTTCATCGTGAACGCGCTGCTGTTCCCGTACCTCAACAACGCGATCAAGATGGTCGAGCAGCACTACGCCTCGCTGGACGACATCGACGCGGCGATGAAGCTGGGCGGCGGCTACCCGATGGGCCCGTTCGAACTGCTCGACGTGGTCGGCCTGGACGTCTCGCTGGCCATCGAGAAGGTGCTGCACAAGGAGTTCCGCGACCCGGGCCTGGCGCCCGCGCCGCTGCTGGAGCACCTGGTCGCCGCGGGCTGCCTCGGCCGCAAGACGGGGCGCGGCTTCCGCGAATATGCCCGTCGCTGACCCGGGAGCCGGGTGGGGCGGGCTGCTGGGACCCTCCGGCGGCCCGCCCCCGCAGGCGCGCTCTCCTGCACCGATGCGTTACGTTCATGCCATGTCCCAGCCCGCCAAGTCACCCCGTGCCACCGCCGCGACCGACGCCCCGGAGACCACCGCGGGAACGCGCGCGGCCGCCCAACGGCTCAAGATGCGCCGCGAACTGGCCGCCGCCGCGATGGAACTCTTCGCCACGAAGGGCTACGAGGCGACGACCGTCGACGAGATCGCGGGCGCCGCGGGCGTGGCCCGCCGGACCTTCTTCCGCCACTTCCGCTCCAAGGAAGAGGCCATCTTCCCGGACCACGACGACACCCTCGTCAGGGCCGAGGCCGTCCTGAACGCCGCCCCCGCGCACGAGCACCCGCTCGACACCGTCTGCCGCGGCATCAAGGAAGTCATGAAGATGTACGCGGCCAAGCCCGCCGTCTCCGTGGCCCGTTACAAGCTCACCCGCGAGGTGCCGACCCTCCGGGAGGCCGAGATCGCGTCGGTGGCCCGCTACGAGCGGCTGTTCACCCGCTATCTCCTGGGCCACTTCGACGAGCGCGACCACCATGTGGGCAACGACGACCCGCTGCTCGCGGAGGTCGCCGCGTCCGCCGTCGTCACCGCGCACAACCATGTGCTGCGCCGCTGGCTGCGGGCGGGCGGCCAGGGCGATGTGGAGGCCCAGCTCGACCGGGCCTTCGCCATCGTGCGCGACACCTTCGGCACGGGCATCGGGGCCGGCCGGACCGCCCAGGCCGAGCCCGAGCGCGGCCCGGCCGCCTCGGTCACCACGGACGGCGAGGTGCTCGTCGCGGTGGCGCGTACGGACGCTCCGCTGGACGAGGTCATGCGGACGATCCAGCAGGCCCTCAAGGACCGCTGAGACCGCACGCGGAACCCGCGTGACACGGGGCCGTAAACCGTTCGCGGCCACCACGGCACCGTGGTGGGGTTCCGCCATGCGAACCGACGACGTACGTGCCCTGTACGACCGCACGATGCGCGAGCACGCCCGTCCCGACGGCCCCGGTGTCCGGGTCGAGCGGGACGGGCCCCTCGTGCGCCAGGTGGGCGGCCCCGACGACTGGAACGGGGTCGTCTGGTCGTCCCCGGACCTGGACGAGGAGGGGGCCGACGCGACGATCGCGGCCCAGATCGGGCACTGCGCGGCGCTCGGCCTCCCGGAGTTCGAGTGGAAGCTGTACGCGCACGACCGGCCGGCCGATCTGGGCGACCGGTTGCGGGCGGCCGGGTTCGCCCCCGGGCCGCCGGAAACCCTGCTGGTGGCCCCGGCGGAGCTGCTGACCGGGCCGGTCGCCCTGCCCGACGGCGTCACGCTGCGCCCGGTGACGGACGCGGCGGGGGCGGAGCTGATGGCGCTGGCCCATGAGCGGGCGTTCGGCACGGACGGGACCCGGCTGCTGCACCAGGTCGTGAAGCGGCTGGCGGAGGCCCCCGAGGACTTCATGGCGCTCATCGTCCTGGCGGGCGAGGAGCCGGTCGGCTCGGCCCGTACGGAGCTGTACCCGGGGACGGACTTCGCGGGGCTCTGGGGCGGCGGAACGGTTGCCGCCTGGCGGGGGAAGGGCATCTACCGGGCGCTGGTGGCGTACCGGGCCCGGATCGCCGCCGAGCGCGGCCACCGCTACCTCCAGGTCGACGCGAGCGCCATGTCGGCCCCCATCCTGGCCCGGCTCGGCTTCACGGCGCTCGGGACGACGACGCCGTATGTGTATCGGGCGGGGCGGTAACCGCCTGCCAGCAGGACAGAACGTCTCGTAACGCCCATCGTGTTGCTCATGCGTGCCCACGAGATGACAAGTGAGAGAAATTGTTGGCACTGGGTGCCTTGTCAGGTGTCACGGAGTGCCATACGTTGAAGGTGTCCGGGCGGCCGGCGTGCTGAGAACTCACACGTACGCCGGCTGTCCCCGCAACCACCGTGCTGCGCGCCCGGACGCCTGCGTCACAGGCACCTTCTGCTCCACCGAGCAAAGCCAGCTCCACCTGCCGAACCGACGGCAACACCTCCACACCGCACCGCTCCCCCTGCCAGCAGGGCCCCTCAAGCGTTCCCTCGACGCCGCATCACCGGAGGCAACACCGTGAAGGAAATCCTGGACGCCATTCAGTCGCAGGACAGCACGGCCGCGGACTTCGCGGCCCTGTCCCTCCCCGAGTCCTACCGCGCGGTCACCGTGCACAAGGACGAGGCGGAGATGTTCGCCGGTCTGGAGACCCGCGACAAGGACCCCCGCAAGTCGATCCACCTCGACGACGTCCCGGTCCCCGAACTCGGCCCCGGCGAGGCCCTCGTCGCCGTGATGGCCAGCTCGGTGAACTACAACTCCGTGTGGACGTCGATCTTCGAGCCGGTCTCGACCTTCAACTTCCTGGAGCGCTACGGGAAGCTCAGCGAGCTCACCAAGCGCCACGACCTGCCGTACCACGTCATCGGCTCCGACCTGGCGGGCGTCGTCCTGCGCACCGGCCCCGGCGTGAACGCGTGGAACCCGGGCGACGAGGTCGTCGCGCACTGCCTGTCGGTCGAGCTGGAGTCCTCCGACGGCCACAACGACACGATGCTCGACCCCGAGCAGCGCATCTGGGGCTTCGAGACCAACTTCGGCGGCCTGGCGGAGATCGCCCTCGTCAAGTCCAACCAGCTGATGCCCAAGCCCCAGCACCTCAGCTGGGAGGAGGCCGCCGCCCCGGGCCTGGTCAACTCCACCGCGTACCGCCAGCTCGTCTCGCGCAACGGCGCGGGCATGAAGCAGGGCGACAACGTGCTGATCTGGGGCGCCAGCGGCGGGCTCGGCTCCTACGCCACCCAGTTCGCGCTGGCCGGCGGCGCCAACCCGATCTGTGTCGTCTCCTCCCCGGAGAAGGCCGAGATCTGCCGGGCCATGGGCGCCGAGGCGGTCATCGACCGCAACGCCGAGGGCTACAAGTTCTGGAAGGACGAGCGCACCCAGGACCCGAAGGAGTGGAAGCGCTTCGGCAAGCGCATCCGCGAGTTCACCGGCGGCGAGGACATCGACATCGTCTTCGAGCACCCGGGCCGTGAGACCTTCGGTGCCTCGGTCTACGTCACCCGCAAGGGCGGCACCATCACCACCTGCGCCTCCACCTCCGGCTACATGCACGAGTACGACAACCGCTACCTGTGGATGTCCCTCAAGCGCATCATCGGCTCCCACTTCGCCAACTACCGCGAGGCCTGGGAGGCCAACCGCCTCATCGCCAAGGGCAAGATCCACCCGACGCTCTCCAAGACGTACTCCCTGGAGGACACCGGCCAGGCCGCGTACGACGTCCACCGCAACCTGCACCAGGGCAAGGTCGGCGTCCTCGCCCTGGCCCCCCGCGAGGGTCTGGGCGTGCGCGACCAGGAAATGCGCGAGCAGCACATCGACGCCATCAACCGCTTCCGCAACGTCTGAGGTTCCCCGATGAACGAACGTCAGAAGGACCGGCCCTGGCTCATGCGGACGTACGCCGGTCACTCGACCGCCGAGGCGTCCAACGAGCTGTACCGCCGCAACCTCGCCAAGGGCCAGACGGGTCTCTCGGTCGCCTTCGATCTGCCGACGCAGACCGGATACGACCCGGACCACATTCTCGCCCGCGGCGAGGTGGGCCGTGTCGGTGTTCCCGTCTCGCACCTCGGTGACATGCGGCGGCTGTTCCAGGACATCCCCCTGGAGCAGATGAACACCTCGATGACGATCAACGCGACCGCCATGTGGCTGCTGGCGCTCTACCAGGTGGTCGCGGAGGAGCAGGGGGCCGACACGGCCAAGCTCCAGGGGACGACGCAGAACGACATCGTCAAGGAGTACCTCTCGCGCGGGACGCACGTCTTCCCGCCGGTGCCCTCGCTGCGGCTGACCACGGACATGATCACGTACACGGTCAACCGCATCCCCAAGTGGAACCCGATCAACATCTGCAGCTACCACCTCCAGGAGGCGGGGGCCACCCCGGTCCAGGAGATCGCGTACGCCATGTCGACCGCCATCGCGGTGCTCGACGCGGTCCGCGACTCGGGCCAGGTGCCCGAGGAGAAGTTCGGTGACGTGGTCGCCCGCATCTCGTTCTTCGTGAACGCGGGCGTCCGCTTCATCGAGGAGATGTGCAAGATGCGCGCCTTCGGCCGCATCTGGGACCGCGTCACCCGCGAGCGGTACGGCATCACGAACGAGAAGCAGCGCCGTTTCCGCTACGGCGTTCAGGTCAACTCCCTCGGCCTCACCGAGGCGCAGCCGGAGAACAACGTCCAGCGCATCGTCCTGGAGATGCTGGCCGTCACCCTCTCCAAGGACGCCCGGGCCCGGGCGGTGCAGCTGCCGGCCTGGAACGAGGCGCTGGGGCTGCCCCGGCCCTGGGACCAGCAATGGTCGCTGCGGATCCAGCAGGTGCTGGCGCACGAGAGCGATCTGCTGGAGTACGAGGACATCTTCGCCGGTTCGCACGTCGTCGAGGCCAAGGTGGACGCCCTGGTCGAGGAGTCGCTGGCGGAGATCGACCGGATCCAGCAGATGGGCGGCGCGATGGCGGCCGTCGAGTCCGGCTATCTCAAGTCCGAGCTGGTCTCCTCGCACGCGGCCCGGCGGGCCCGGATCGAGGCGGGCGACGAGAAGATCGTCGGCGTCAACATCTACGAGTCCACCGAGCCCAACCCGCTCACCTCCGACCTCGACGGCGCGATCATGACCGTCGACCCCTCGATCGAGGCACGGGTCGTCGCGGCCCTGCACGAGTGGCGGGACAACCGTGACGAGGCACGGGCCTCGGAGGCGCTGGCCGCGCTGAAGAAGGCCGCCGCGGGCACCGAGAACATGATGGAGGCCACCGTCGAGTGCGCCCGCGCGGGCGTCACCACCGGCGAGTGGTCCTGGGCGCTGCGGGACGTCTTCGGCGAGTTCCGCGCTCCCACCGGGGTCTCCTCGGCCCCGGTCGCGGTCACCGCGGAGCCGGGCAGCACGCTCGCCCTGGTCCGCGAGAAGGTCACCCGGACCGCCGCCGACCTGGGGGTCGGGCGGCTGCGTCTGCTGGTCGGCAAGCCGGGCCTGGACGGGCACTCCAACGGGGCCGAGCAGATCGCCGTACGGGCCAGGGACGCCGGGTTCGAGGTGGTCTACCAGGGGATCCGGCTGACCCCCGAGCAGATCACCGACGCGGCGCTCGCCGAGGACGTGCACTGCGTGGGCCTGTCCATCCTGTCCGGCTCGCACGCGGAGCTGGTCCCCGACGTGCTGCACCGGCTGCGTGAGGCCGGGGCGCCGGACATCCCGGTGATCGCGGGCGGCATCATCCCGCCGACCGACGCCACCGCACTCATCGAAGCCGGAGTGGCCGCCGTCTTCACCCCGAAGGACTTCGGCATCACGGAGATCATCGGCCGTATCGTCGACGAGATCCGGAAAGCGAACAAGCTCGACCCTCTGGAGGTCCCCGCATGACCACGCCCACCACCCCCGTGAACCGGCTGCGGCCCCGCCGCTCGTGTCTGGCCGTGCCGGGCTCCAACCCGCGCTTCCTGGAGAAGGCCCAGGGCCTCCCGGCCGACCAGGTCTTCCTGGACCTGGAGGACGCCTGCGCGCCGCTCGCCAAGGAGGGCGCCCGCCACACAATCGTGGACGCGCTGAACAACGGTGACTGGAGCGGCAAGACCCGGGTCGTGCGGGTCAACGACTGGACGACGCACTGGACGTACCGGGACGTCATCACGGTCGTCGAGGGCGCGGGCCCCAACCTCGACTGCATCATGCTGCCGAAGGTCCAGGACGCCCAGCAGGTCGTGGCACTGGACCTGCTGCTGACCCAGATCGAGAAGACGATGGGCTTCGAGGTCGGGAAGATCGGCATCGAGGCGCAGATCGAGAACGCCAAGGGTCTGGTGAACATCGACGAGATCGCCGCCGCCTCGCCGCGCCTGGAGACGCTGATCTTCGGCCCGGCCGACTTCATGGCGTCGATCAACATGAAGACCCTGGTCGTCGGCCAGCAGCCGCCCGGCTACCCGGCGGACGCGTACCACTACATCCTGATGCGCATCCTGATGGCGGCCCGTACGCACGACCTCCAGGCAATCGACGGCCCGTTCCTCCAGATCCGCGACGTGGACGCGTACCGCGAGGTGGCCGGCCGCGCCGCCGCCCTCGGCTTCGACGGCAAGTGGGTGCTGCACCCGGGCCAGGTGGACGCGGCGAACGAGGTGTTCTCGCCCTCGCAGGAGGACTACGACCACGCCGAGCTGATCCTGGACGCCTACGACTGGTGCACCTCCGAGGAGGGCGGCAAGAAGGGCTCCGCGATGCTCGGCGACGAGATGATCGACGAGGCCAGCCGCAAGATGGCCCTGGTCATCGCGGGCAAGGGCCGGGCGGCCGGAATGCAGCGCACGTCCAAGTTCGAAGCCCCGGAGGCCTGATCATGCAGTTCGGACGCACGTATGAGGAGTTCGAGGTCGGTGCCGTCTACAAGCACTGGCCCGGAAAGACGGTCACGGAGTACGACGACCACCTCTTCTGTCTGCTGACCATGAATCACCACCCGCTGCACATGGACAGCAACTACGCGGAGAGGACGACCGACTTCGGCAAGAACGTCGTCGTCGGCAACTACATCTACTCGCTACTGCTCGGCATGTCGGTGCCGGACGTCTCCGGGAAGGCCATCGCCAATCTGGAGGTCGAATCGCTCAAGCACATCGCGCCGACCTTCCACGGCGACACGATCTACGGCGAGACGACCGTGCTGGACAAGACCCCGTCGAAGTCCAAGAACGACCGCGGCATCGTGTACGTGGAGACCAAGGGCTACAAGCAGGACGGCACGGTCGTCTGCGTGTTCCGGCGCAAGGTGATGGTTCCCACCGAGACGTACATCAAGGAGCGCGGCGGGGAGCAGCCCGGCCGCCCGACGCCCGCCAAGTAACCGTGTGAAGCCTTAAGGCCATCCGCGTGAAGCCACAGGAGAAGCAGCCATGACGCGACTCGCCCAGACCGCCGGTCTGAACGACATCCAGCGGGAAATCCTTGCCACGGTCCGGGATTTCGTCGACAAGGAGATCATTCCGGTCGCGACCCAGCTGGAACACCGCGACGAGTACCCCACGGAAATCGTCGAGGGGCTCAAGAAACTCGGCCTGTTCGGGCTGATGATCCCCGAGGAGTACGGGGGGCTGGGCGAGTCGCTGCTCACCTACGCGCTGTGCGTGGAGGAGATCGCGCGCGGCTGGATGAGCGTGTCGGGCATCATCAACACGCATTTCATCGTGGCCTACATGCTCAAGCAGCACGGCACGCAGGAGCAGAAGGACACGTTCCTGCCGCGGATGGCGCTCGGCGAGGTGCGCGGGGCCTTCTCGATGTCCGAGCCGGCGCTCGGCTCGGACGTCTCGGCGATCTCGTCGAAGGGTGTGAAGGACGGCGAGGAGTACGTTCTCAACGGCCAGAAGATGTGGCTGACGAATGGTGGTACGTCCACCCTGGTGGCCGTTCTCTGCCGAAGTGACGAAGGCCACCCCGAGGGGACCGCACCGCACAAGTCGATGACGACCTTCCTGGTGGAGAAGGAGCCCGGCTTCGGAGAGGTCCGGCCCGGTCTGACCATCCCCGGGAAGATCGACAAGATGGGCTACAAGGGCGTCGACACGACCGAGCTCATCATGGACGACCTGCGCATTCCGGCCAATCGTGTCCTCGGCGGCACGACCGGCCGAGGGTTTTACCAAATGATGGACGGCGTCGAGGTCGGCCGGGTGAATGTCGCCGCGCGTGGCTGCGGTGTCGCGCAGCGTGCATTCGAACTGGGTGTTTCGTACGCCCAGCAGCGCCACACCTTCGGCAAGCCGATCGCCCAGCACCAGGCGATCCAGTTCAAACTGGCCGAAATGGCCACCAAGGTCGAGGCCGCTCATGCGATGATGGTGAATGCGGCACGCAAAAAGGACTCCGGGGAACGAAACGACCTGGAGGCAGGGATGGCGAAGTACCTCGCCTCCGAATACTGCAAGGAAGTCGTCGAGGACGCCTTCCGTATCCACGGCGGCTACGGCTTCTCCAAGGAGTACGAGATCGAGCGCCTCTACCGTGAGGCGCCGATGCTGCTGATCGGTGAAGGTACCGCCGAGATCCAGAAAATGATCATTGGCCGGCGCCTCTTGGAGGAGTACCGATTCCAGGGCTGATTGTCCGTTTCAGGGTGATTTGGTGGCGAAGAACATCACACCGGGTCACCCTCGACGGGCGGCGTTCGACAGTCCGACTCGGCTGCTGGCTTGCCCAGTTGCGCCCGGCAACCGATAGCATCTTCGGAAAGCCGCCGTCCCCCGTTGCCAGCGCGGCATCATCCGCTACGAAGGTCATTCATGCCCGACAGCACTTCCACCGCATCCCGCGGCGGGGTCCGCATCGCCCGCGGAGCTTCCCCGTGGCTCCTGCCGACCGTCGCCACCGCAGCCCTCAGCCTGGCCCGCGCCCGCAAGTCGGGGCGCTGGGCAGCAGCGGCCGTGCCCACCACCGCGCTCGCGGCGGGCATGCTGTGGTTCTTCCGTGACCCCGAGCGCGAGATCACCGAAGGCCGGGTCATCTCCCCGGCCGACGGCGTGGTGCAGAGCATCATGCCGTGGAAGGACGGGCGCACCCGCGTCGCGATCTTCATGAGCCCGCTCAACGTCCACGTCAACCGCGCGCCGCTGGCGGGCACCGTGACGTCGGTCGAGCACATCCCGGGTGGGTTCGTTCCGGCGTTCAACAAGGAGAGCGAGAACAACGAGCGCGTTGTCTGGCACTTCGACACCGAGCTCGGCGACATCGAGATGGTGCAGATCGCGGGAGCGGTCGCCCGTCGGATCGTGCCGTACCTCCCCGAGGGCACGAAGGTGGAGCAGGGCGAGCGCATCGGCCTGATCCGCTTCGGCTCGCGCGTGGACATCTACCTCCCGGAGGGGATCGATGTCGCGGTCGAGGTCGGTCAGGCCACCACCGCGGGGGTGACTCGAATTGACCGTGATTGATCCTGATACCAAGGCCGGCTGGGTGCCGGAGGCCGAAGACGAGAACGACGTCGACGGCACGGAGGACATGCCGCTGTCGATGCGGTTGTCGATAGCGGACACGCTCACGCTCGGTAACGCGACGTGCGGGTTCATGGCGGTGTACTTCACCACCACGGGCATTCTGATCCCGCACCTCACGGGCAGCGACGAGACGGGCATGGCCCGGCACTCGGCCGCCACCGCCGTGATCCTCATGCTGATGGCCGCGATCTTCGACCTGTTCGACGGACTCGTGGCGCGCAAACTGCGCTCCTCGCCGATGGGCGCCGAGCTGGACAATCTCTCGGACCTCATCAGCTTCGGGCTCGCACCGGCCTACTTCGTGCTCGTGTACGGCATGGTCGCCGACGACGCCCATCAGCGGGTGTCGGCACTGGCGGCGATCGTCGTGTTGCTGGCGGTAGTGCTCAGGCTGGCCAGATTCTCCTGCGTGACACTGAAGGACGGCATGTTCCAGGGCATGCCGAGCCCCTTCGGAGCGCTGACGGTCGTCTCGATCGTGCTCCTGGAGCTGCCCTTCGTGCCGACGCTGCTCGCGATCGTCGGCGTGGCATGGCTGATGGTGAGCCGGGTGGAGTACCCCAAGCCGCGGGGCGTCCTCGCGGTGGCGATGCTCGGCTGGATCGTGGCCGCGATGGGGCTGCTCGCCGCCTGGGCGTTCGACGCCCCCGGCGGTCAGCTGCTGCTCCAGACGGGCTGCGCGCTCCAGGTGGTGCTCGGCGCGGTGATCCCGCTGTTCGCCACGGCGCGACGGGTGAACACGTTCCGTGACAACCGGCGCGAGGCGCGGGCGGCGCAGCTGCCGTAGCGGCTGCTGGGCGAAAGACAGGGCGAGGGCCCGGATGCTCCCCGGCATCCGGGCCCTCGTGCGTTTCCGGTGCGCCGAGCGGCCTTACCACCGCATGCGCCCTCCCGCCAGAGGCGTTGCCCTCCCGATGGCTGAGAATTTTCGGCATCGGGGTGAGTAGCAGGTTCCCGTCCCTCCGCCGGACCCGGCTTCTAGAATCTCCTCGCAACCGACACCCGGGCCATTTCGGCCAGGGGGCGGTCCGGGGGACCGGGGGGTCCGAGATGAAGCTGATGCTGGTGGGGACACGCGTGGTGGCGGTCGCGACGGCGGGGGTGCTGCTGGCCGGATGCGGCGGGTCGGGGTCGAAGGACAAGGGCGGGCCCGACCCGAAGCCGAGCGGGTCGGCGAAGCAGGGCGGTCCGGCGACCGGCGGGGAGAAGACCGGGGCGTCGAAGAAGCCCGACCCGAAGCAGTCCACGCTCCCGGGCGCGCTGCCCAGCGCCTACGACTTCACGCCGAACCCCGAGCGGGTCCCGAAGAACGCGGCCCAGGCCCGGAAGCTGACCCGTAACGCCGCGCTCGGCGAGAACGACTGGACGGCGGGGATGGTCCGGCACGCCCCGTACGAGAGCGGCGGCAGCTGGCCCGTGCTTCCGGACTCCTGCGTCTGGACCCGGTCCCCGCTGCCCTCGGGCATTCTGGACAGCTTCACGCGGCGGCTCGACATCCCGGCGCAGGGCGGCAAGGGCCGGGTGCAGGGGGCGGTCACCGTGACCGTGCACCAAACGGAGGCGGGGGCCGACCGGGAGATCAAGGACACCGTGCAGGAGAGCTTCCGCTGCCCGGAGCAGGAGCTGGGCGGCGGGCAGCGCCTCAGCGGTCTGATGTCGCTCCAGTTCGACCAGAAGGACGTGCGCAACGCGGACGCCTCGCTGTTCGAGGCGGGGAAGTACTCGGGCCCGGAGTCGGGCGGGGTCCAGGACTACGTATGGTCCAAGTCCCGGATCGGCCCGGTGACGACGGCCGTGTCGGTCAAGGGCGCCAAGGGCTACACGAACACCGATCTGCTGCGGATCGCCGCCGAGGGCGGCGCCAAGGTGCTCTACCGCGTCGAGCTGGAACTGAAGTGACCGCGGGCCGTAAGTGACCGCAGGCCCGGACGAAAGGCACTGACCCCTGATGGAACCGCTCCGTTCCACCGACCCGGCACGGATCGCCGGGTACCGCGTCCTCGGCCGCCTCGGCGCCGGGGGCATGGGCGTGGTGCTGCTGGGCCGGTCGCCCGGCGGCGCGCTGGTGGCGATCAAACTGATCCGCTCGGAGTACGCCGACGACACCGGCTTCCGGGCCCGCTTCCGGCGGGAGGTGGCGATCGCCCGGCAGGTCCGCAACCGGTGGGCGGTACCGGTGGTCGACGCCGACACCGAGGCGCCGGCCCCGTGGCTGGCCACCGAGTTCGTGCCGGGCCCCGCCCTGAGCGAGGCGGTCGGCAGCGGGGGGCCGCTGCCGGAGCGCGGGGTGCGGGCGCTGGGCTCGATGCTCGCGGAGGCGCTGGAGGCCGTCCACACGGCGGGCCTGGTGCACCGGGACGTCAAGCCCGGCAACGTCCTGCTGGGTCTGGACGGCCCCCGGCTGATCGACTTCGGCATCGCGCGGGCCCTGGACGACACGGTCCTCACCGCGACCGACGTGATCGTCGGCTCCCCCGGCTTCCTCTCGCCCGAGCAGGCGCAGGGGCGGCGGATCGGCCCGGCGAGCGACGTCTTCTCACTGGGCTGCGTCCTGGTGTACGCGGCGACCGGGGGGCGGCCCTTCGGCACCGGGCCGGTGGAGGCGATGCTGTTCCGCACCGTGCACGACACGGCGGACCTGAGCGCGCTGCCGCCGGGGCTGCTCCCGGTGGTCGAGGCGTGCCTGGCCAAGGAGCCCGGGGACCGTCCGACGGCGGCGGACATCCGGCAGGCGTTCGCGGAGGACCTGTCGGGCGGCAGCTGGCTGCCCGGCCCGGTCACCCATCTGATCGCCGAGCGCTCGGCCCGGATGCTCGCCCTGCCCGACATCGACGCGACGAGCCTGGACGCGAGCGCGGGCGGCGGTCCGGGCAGCGGCGCGGACGGCAGCCCATTCGGCGGCCCTGACACGGGCACCGGGACCGGGACCGGCAGCGGGGCCCGCGATACGACCGCCGTCCCCGCCTCCCCCGACCGCCGTCGTTTCCTCGCGTACGTCACCGGGGGCGCCGTGCTCGCCGCTGCGGGCACCACCACCGCCTGGCTGGTCTCGGGCGGCGACAAGGACACGGGCGGCGAGGGTGAGGACGACGGGAAGGTGGCGCGCCCGGAGCTCCACATCGGGCTGCAGGCCGACCTCAGCGGCCCGTCCGCCGCCGTCGGCAAGGGCCAGGACAAGGCGGCCCGGCTCGCGGTGGCCGAGCACAACGCGCGGGGCGACGCGCCGTTCACGCTGCGGCTGACCACGGTCGACGACGGGGGCGACGAGGAGCGGGCGAAGGCGGCGGTGCGCCGGTTCGCCGAGGACCCGCTCCTGGTGGCCGCGATCGGGGCGACCGGCACGGACGCGGCCCGGGAGGCGCTGGTCGCGTACGACGAGGCGGCGCTGCCGCTGCTCAGCGTGGTCGACGGCGACATCCGGCACCTGAACCGGATCTTCCTGTGCGCCCGGCCGCGCAACGACATGCAGATGCTGCCGGTGGCCCAGTTCCTCGGGGCGTACGAGATCGACCAGGTGGCGCTGGTCGACGACGGCACCGAGTACGGCCGGCAGACCACGCGCTTCCTCGACACGGGGCTGCGCGGCAACGGCCGCACCGTGTTCGCGGAGACCGTACGCGAAGGCACGCGCGACCTGGACGCGGCGGCCGAGCGGATCGTCGCGAAGCAGCCGGGGGCGGTGGTGTACGGAGGTGGGTGGCGGGACGCCGGACGGTTCGCGAAGTCGCTGACCCGGGCCGGGTTCCTCGGGCCGAAGATCGCCACCCAGGCGGTGCACGACCCGCGGTTCCTGGCGGAGGCGGGTGAGGACGCGGCGGGCTGGCTGGTCGTCTCGACGGCCGCCGACCCCGCCTCCGTGCCCTCGGTGCACCCGTTCGCCGCCGCCTACCGCAAGCGCTTCGACCACGCGCCGCCGCTGTTCGCGGCCGAGGCGTACGACGCGGTGGGGCTGATCGCCTCCTGCGCCCAGGGGCTGGGCCGGGAGAAGCTGACGCGGCAGGACCTGCTGCCCGCGCTGCGGACGACCTCGTACAAGGGCGTGTCCAAGAACTACGCCTTCGAGTCGGCCAACGGGATGTACACAGGGACCGGGGTCTTCATCTACCGGGTGGAGCGGGGGCGCTTCCGGTACATCGGGATGGACGGCACGGAGGTCTGACCGGGCTGCCCCGGTCAGACCTCCGTCACCCTCCGGTCAGCCCTCCCGACGCGGGGCTCAGTCGCCGGTGGTGAAGGACTCGGCCGCCGGGGCGACCTCGGCCGGCCGGACCACCTTCAGTCCGCCGGCGGCACCGGCGTCGGGCTTCATGATGACGCTCTCCCGGGTGGACGGCGCCTTCGGGTCCGAGAAGTCGTGCGTCACCCCGAACTCGGTCCCGTACCCCTTGATCGTGAGGAGCGCCTTGTCGATGCCCTCGCGGGAGAGGTCCTTGTCGTCGCAGGCCTTGGACAGGGCCTCGCCGAAGAGGGAGGCCGCCGTGTAGCCGGCGACGACGCCGTTGTCGAGGACGTCCTTGGGGTACTGGGCGGCGTACTCCTTGGCGAGCTTGGCGGGTCCGTCGCCCGGGTCGCCGATGGGCAGCGTGGAGGAGGCGACGTAGTAGTCCTTGAGCAGGGCCGGGCCCGCCTGGGTCTTCAACAGCTGCGGTGCGAAGGCAGAGTTGTTGCCGACGACCGGGACGTTGAAGCCGGTGGCGGCGGCGACGCCGACGAGCGAGGCCGCCTGGCGGGGGCCTGCGCTGACGACGACGGCCTTGACCCCGGCCTGCTTGAGGGCGGCGACCTGGGCCGTCATGTCGTTGTCGGTCGGCTTGATCTTCTGCTCGACGACGGTGAGCCCGGCCTCCTTCGCCGCGTGCTTCGAGCCGACGAGCGCGTTCTCGCCGTAGTCGCCCTCGAAGTACACGTGACCGATCTTGTCGCCCTTCGCGATGCGCTTCTCGGCGAGGAGGTAGTCGATGAGGTTGATCGTCTCGACGTCGTAGGTGGCGCCGATGACCCGGATGTACGGGGAGCCCAGCAGGTTCGCCGACCAGGCCTGCGGCAGCACCAGGCCCTTGTCCTGGCCGTCGATGCGCTGCTCGACCGCGGCGACGAACGGGGAGCCGATGAACTGGGCGAAGCCCGCCACGTCCGGGACCAGTTCGGTGTACGCGGCGATGGCCTTCTGCGGATCGTACCCGTGGTCACGGACCGTCAGTTCGATCTTCCGGTCGCAGATGCCTCCCGCGTCGTTGGTCTGCTTGACCCAGAGCTGCTGGGCCTGGGTGACGCTCTTGCCCAGCGAGGCGTAGACCCCCGTCATGTCGGTCAGCACCCCGAGGGAGATCGTCGAGGAGGAGACCCCGGGACCCGTCTTGATCCCGCCCTCGCCCTCCTCGCCCGCCTTTCCTTCGGTCGCCTTGCCGCTGCACCCGACGAGGGTGACGGCGAGGGCCGCGACGACGGCCGTGAGCACTCTCAGTTTCATGACTTCTCCCCTGGATTCTTCGGAGCCGCTGATTGCTGCGGAGCCTTCGGCTTCTTCGTGCGGGCGAGGCCGAGGCGGGCGAGGCCGCCGGGCAGGAACAGGACCACCGCGACCACCGCGGCGCCGTACAGATAGCGGGACGCCTCACCGGGTGCAAGACCGCCCGTGCCGGGGGCGGAGACCAGCGGCAGGGAGTCGCTGTAGTGCGTGAACACCTGCGGCAGCAGGGAGACGAAGGCGGCGCCGATCACCGCTCCGGCGACGCTGCCGAGACCGCCGATGACGATCATGGCGAGGTATTCGAGGGACAGGATCATGCCGAAGTACTCGGGCACGGTCCGCTGGAAGACCAGGGCGAGCAGGACGCCCGCGAGGCCCGCGTACATCGAGGACAGGACGAAGACCCCGGCCCGGTAGCGGGCCACCGGCACGCCCATCACCCCGGCCGCGATCCGGTGGTCGCGGATGGCGTTCATGGCGCGCCCGGGCCGGCCGCGCAGCACGCCCCGGGCGAACAGGGCGCTCAGCAGGAGCGCGAGCAGACCCGCGTACCAGAGCTTCTCCGAGGAGCCGAACGGGACTGCGGCGACGACGAGTTCGGAGTCGTCGAAGGTGAACCCGAAGACGGACAGCGGCGGTACGGCCCGGCCGTTGTAACCGCCGGTCAGCGAGCCCGCGTTGAACAGGACGTGCTGCCCGATGAAGATCAGCGCGAGGGTCGCGATGCCGAGGTAGGCGCCGCGCAGCCGGCCGGCGATGGGGCTGAAGATCCCGCCCGCCGCCCCGGCGAGCAGCACCGCGAGGATCGCGGCCAGCCAGGTGGGAAGACCCAGGCCGGTCAGTGAGTGCCCGTTCTCGGTGCTGCTCTCCCCCGCCAGTACGCAGTAGCCGTACGCGCCGACAGCGAGGAAGAACGCGTGGCCCATGGAGAGCTGGCCGGTGGCGCCGGTGAGCATGTTGAGCCCGATGGCGCCGATCGCCGCCGCCATCGCGAACAGTCCGGCCTGG
>NZ_QWFA01000114.1 GCF_003501885.1 Streptomyces globisporus | reverse complement strand
ACGCGGGCGGGGTCCGGACGACCAGGTGCAGAGGGCCCGGCCCGTCGCGCTCCGGTGGGTCGTAGCGGGCCAGATCGATCGTCAGCCCCGGGCGCAGCAGCCCGTGCGGGGCGATTCTCGGCATGTGCCAGCGGAGCAGGTCGGGAGCCAGATGACGCAGGTCTGCCCTGATGCGGGCGGCGAGGGCCCGGCCGTGGCTGACTGCCACGGACCGGAGTCGGAGATCGACGTCGACGCCTGCTGCGGCGCACGCTCCTGCCCAGTCCCCGGCCTCGCGGCGGGCGGTCGCAGTCTCGATCATCGGGGCCGGCACGGCGAACTCGCGCACGCGCGGCCAGAAGGAGGGGGAAGGAGAAGAGGACGGGCGGGAATCCCGGTTCGCGG
Organism: Streptomyces globisporus; assembly: GCF_003501885.1. GTDB lineage: Bacteria > Actinomycetota > Actinomycetes > Streptomycetales > Streptomycetaceae > Streptomyces > Streptomyces globisporus_D. The sequence goes on along the minus strand of NZ_QWFA01000114.1, from coordinate 37,466 downwards.
TCGAAGGGAGCATCAGCACTCACCTTGCGCGGACGGGTCCCCCAATCTGTTCATGGAGTGAGTCATCGCGGGGGAGCTTAGCTCCGGTCACCGAGATCTGCCAGAAGTTTCTTCAGCGCCATGGACGACTCACTCCGCCGAACGGTCTCAGCGCAACGCGCTCATCTCCTGCCACTCGGTCCACGAGAGGTTCCACGCGCCGAATCCGTTCCCCGGCGCGACCACGCCCTTGGTGTCCTTGCCGGTGATCTCGAACGGATCGCCCGGCCGCACCTGCCCGTAGAACCAGGCCGCGTCCGCGTCGCTCATGCCGATGCACCCGGAACTCCGGTTGGCCCTGCCGAGATGGCGGGCGTTCCACGGGGCGGCGTGGGCGTACATGCCTGACCAGGTCAACCGCATGGAGTGGTCGACCATCTTGTCGTAGGCGTCGGCGAGGCCCACGGTCTCGGAGTTCATGTTGATCGTGCCCTCCTTGGCCATGAGTACGGCGGTCCCCCGCCAGGACCGTTTGTCACCTCGACGATCTGCCGGTCGCCGACGGTGAAGGCCGTCGTGTAGTCGCGGACGAACCAGCCGCCGCCCGCACCCGAGTCGGTGCCGTTCAGCTCGGCCTTCAGCCTGACCTCGGTCCCCGGCTTCCAGTACGTCCTGGGCCGCCAGTCCACCCGGTCCCGGCCCGACCAGTCGCGCATCCAGCCCCAGGAGCCCTCGGTGTCGTTCGAGGTGGTGACCTTGAGCTGCTTCTCGACCTCGGCCCGGTTCCTGACCGGGTGGTCGAAGACCAGGGAGATGGGCTGGGCGACGCCGACGGTGGTGCCGGTGCCCGGTCGCCAGTCGACCTTGTTGACCTTGTCCGCCGCCGCCGTGGTGAAGCCGGCCCGGGCGGTCCGGACGGTTCCGCCCGTGCTCCGGGTCGCGGCCGTCACCTCGTACGTCGTACCGGGTGCGGCCTTGCGGTCGGAGGCCCAGGAGCGGCCGTCGGCGGCGGCCTTTCCGGCGAGCCGGCGGCCCTCGGCGTCGGTGACGGTCACCGAGGTGAGGCGGCCGCCCGAGACCGTGAGTCGGCGCGTCCGGTGTCGCCTCGGCGGCCGGGCCGCCGGAAGAGGCGCTGGACGAGCAGGCGGCGAGAGGTGCCACGAGGGCGGCCACCACGGCGGCGCGGACGCGGGCGTGGATGTGCACGGGTATGTGTGACGAGCGGGACAACGGAGCCTCCGGGAGAGCCGCGAGAGAGCCGGACGAGTCGGCGATGCTGCGACTGTAGATCCGAAAAACCCCAGTTCAGACGCCATGGGGCGATGTGACGGCGACTGGTGAGGAACGGTCATGGTCCGGTCACATTCGCCGCTCGGAGCGGTCATGAAGCGCTGTGAGCATCCTCTGCGTCCCCGCGAAACGTCCGGGGAGCCGTCCCGCGAAAGTCCGGGAGACCGCCCCCGCGACCGAGTGCGGGAGCCGTCCCCGCGACCGGGTCCGGGGAGAAGGAGAGGTCAGACCGTGTCAGCGCTGCTCGTGCCGTCGTCGTCCAGCCCCGTGCGCCGCGCACGGAACCAGGGCCTGGCCCTGGGCACCATCACCCCGGAGACCTACCGCGCCTTCCTCGCGTCCCCGGAAGGGCGGGCCCTCGGCCCCGGCTTCCTCCAGTGCCCGTCCTGGGCCGACGTCAAGGAGGGCTGGCGCGCCCACCTGATCGGCTGGGGGCCCGATCCGCAGGCGGGCGCGCTGACGGGGGCGGCCCTGGTGCTGCTGCGTCAGTTCCCCGGTACCCGCAAGTGCTTCGCCTACCTCCCCGAAGGTCCCGTCGCGGACTGGAGCGACCCCGACGTCGACGCATGGCTCGATCCGCTGCTGGACCACCTGCGCCGTGCGGGGGCCTTCGCCGTGCGCATCGGCCCGTCGCCCGCCTACCGGCGCTGGGACGCCGCCCGGCTCAAGCCGCACGCCGGTCCGGGCCGCCGTCTCGGCGACGTCCTGGCCAGCGAGGTCGACCCCCTCGGATCCGCCGTCGCGGACCGGCTGCGGCTCAGGGGCTGGCGGCGCTGCGGTGGCGACGGGACGGGCCAGGGCGGGGACGCCCAGCCCCGCCACGTCTTTCAGGTACCGCTCTCCGGACGCACCCCGGACGACCTGTGGGCCGGGCTCAACCAGGAGTGGCGCCGGAACGTGCGCCGGGCCCGGAAGGAGGGGGTGGAGGTGGTGGTCGGCAGTGCGGCGGACCTGCCCGAGTTCAGCCGCCTGCTCACCCTCACCGAGCGTCGTGACGGATTCCGTCTCGGCCGCTCACTCGCGTACTACGAGCGTCAGTACACCGCTCTCAACGCCGAGGTACCGGGCCGCATGAAGCTGTATCTGGCGCGGCACCGGGGTGAGATCCTGGCCGCTCACACGATGATCACCGTGGGCCGACGGACCTGGTACCAGACCGGGGCGTCGGCCGACCACCGCCGCGAGGTCCGGCCCTCCAACGCCCTGCAGTGGCGGATGCTGCTGGACGCCCACGCGACCGGGGCGGACGTCTACGACATGCGCGGGGTACCCTCCACTCTCGATCCGGAGGAACGTGCGTACGGATTGCTGCGGTGGAAGCTCGGCACCGGTGGTCAGGTCGTCGAGACGTTGGGGGAATGGGAGAGGCCAGTGGGCGGCAGCGCCAACCATGCGCTTCACCGTGCCTTCCAGGCGTATCTGAACCGCCGATGACGCAGACGTCACCGACGACGCGCACCGCCCTCGGCCTCACCTTCACCCCGCTCGCCCGTCCGCTGCGGCTCACCGAACTGAACACACTGCTTTCGCGTGTACGCAGTCGGCGGGTTGGGACCTGACCCGACCACCACCACCCAGGGAGAAACAGCCGATGTCCCGCGTGCTCCTCGTCGAGGACGACCCTTTCGTACGTGAGGGGGTCCAACTCGGTCTGCGCCGGCGCGGCCACGACGTACGAGCAGCCGGAACCGGCGAGGAAGGTCTCGCCGCGCTGGCCGAGTTCCGCCCCGAGCTGCTGCTGCTGGACCTGATGCTGCCCGGCATGACCGGCGTACAGGTCTGCCGGCGGATCCGGGAGCACAGCCAGTTGCCGATCATCATGCTCACCGCGCGCGGCGACGACTTCGACGTGGTCATCGGCCTGGAGGCCGGCGCCGACGACTACATCGTCAAACCCGCCCGGCCCGAGGTGATCGACGCCCGGATCCGGGCGGTGCTGCGCCGTATGGACGACGGCTCGACGGGCCGCCCGGCCATCGAGGTCTACGGCGACCTCACCATCGACCGGGTCGGGCTGACGGTCTCCAAGGCCGGCCGGCCCCTGCCGCTCGCTCCCTCGGAGCTCAGACTGCTGCTGCACCTGTCCGCCGCTCCCGAGCAGGTGTTCAGCAGGCAGCAGCTCCTGGAGAACGTCTGGGAGCACACCTTCCACGCCGATGGCCGACTGGTCGACGCCTGCGTCGCCCGGCTGCGCGGCAAGATCGAGAACGAGGTCGGCACCCCGCGGTACGTCCAGACACTGCGGGGCTTCGGCTACCGCTTCGGCCCGCTGTGATCACCGTCCCCCGCCCCGGCGGCAGAAGCGGGCGAGCGGACGGCGCGGGGCCCGCCGCACACACCCGTAAGCGTTCGCGGGTCAGGGCGTTCGGTCTGCGCACCCGGCTGCTGGCCGCCTTCCTCCTGGTCGCCGCGGTCAGCGCCGGCACGACGTCCGCCCTCACCTACCGCGAGGCCCGCAATGCGCTCCTGAAGACCGCCCAGGACATGGCCGTCTCGACGTTCCGCGACGAGGTCGAGCGGACAGGCTGGAGGCTGCCCGTGGAGGAGGAGGGGATCGAGGAGATCCTGCGCGACCTCGCCCGCACGGGCAAGCCTCGCCCCTGGGTGGTGTTCGCCGAGTACGGTTCGGTCCGCGCGTCCTCGGGCGAGAACCCCGTCTCCTCCGTCATCACCCCGGAACTGCGCCGGGCGGCGACGGCCGACCGGTACGGCAGCTTCCAGCGGGTGGTCAAGGACGGCGTCCCCTACCTGACCATCGGCATGCCCACGGTCTTCAGGACCGGCCCCGACAGCGTGCTTCCCAGCGGGCTCGTCCTGTACGCCGTCATGCGGCTGACCGACGAGCAGGTCAACGTGGACGCGCTCCTCGTCGCCGCCCGGAACGGCGCCCTGCCCGGTCTCGCGGTCGCGCTCGTCCCCGCCCTGCTCGCGGCGCGCAGCGTGCTGCGTCCGGTACGGGAGCTGCGCCGGGCGGCCCGGAGCATGGGCAGCGGCAGACTCGACACCCGGATACCGGTGCGCGGCCGGGACGAACTGGCCGACCTGGCCGACACGTTCAACGAGTCGGCGGGCCACCTGGAGCGCTCCGTCGGTGAGCTGCGCGATGCCGAGGCGCGTGCGCGCCGCTTCGCCTCGGACGTCTCGCACGAACTGCGCACCCCTCTCGCCGGGATGCTCGCCGTCACGGAGGTCCTCGACGAGGACGCGGACCGGCTGGACCCCGACACCGCCCAGGCGGTCCGGCTGATCAGCGCGGAGACCGGAAAGCTGGCCGTGCTCGTCGAGGACCTGATGGAGATCTCCCGCTTCGACGCCCGCGCGGCCGAGCTGAACACCGACGAGATCGATGTCGCCGAGACCATCCGCAAGACCCTCCAGGCCCGGCACTGGGCGGACGACGACCGGATCCGCACCGAACTCCCCCCGGGCATCCGGGCCCGGCTCGACCCGCGCCGCTTCGACGTCGTGATCGCCAACCTCGTCGGGAACGCGCTGCGGCACGGCGGCGCGCCCGTCACCGTGCGCCTGCGCACCGAGGCGAGCTCCTCGGGCACGCTCGCACTCGTCGTCGAGGTCGCGGACCACGGCCCCGGCATCCCCGCCGCCGCGCTCCCGCACATCTTCGACCGCTTCTACAAGGCCGACGCGGCCCGTACGCGCTCGCGCGGCAGTGGCCTGGGCCTGGCGATCACCCTGGAGAACGTGATTCTGCACGGCGGCACGATCCGCGCGGGGAACCTGCCCGGTGGCGGTGCCGTCTTCACCGTCGGGATACCGCTCCGGGCCGAGGAGGCCGGCAGATGAGGCGTACGTGCCGGCACGGTGTCGCGAGGAGGCGTGCGTCGTGGCGCGACCTCGCCGCGGCCGTCGTCGCCGCGGTCGGGATACCGCTGATGGGCGGCTGCGGGATCCCGGACTCCGACGTCGTCGAGGCGGGCGGCCCCGCGACGGTCGAGGCCTTCCTCAACCGTGACGCCGACATGCTGCTCTTCTTCCGTTCCTCCGACGGCGGGTTGAGTCCCGTGATCCGGGAGGTCAGACCCTCGGCCGGGTTCGGCGACGACTACATCGAGCCGGGCGCGGCCGACCGGGGCCCCTCCGGGCCGGCGGGTCCTGCACCCACGGAGAAGGTCGTCCTGGCGCTGCTCTCCGGCCCGGGCGAAGCGGACCGGGCCGCCGGTCTGACCACGGCGCTCCCCGCTGTCCGCGAGAAGGGAACCGTGACGGTGGAGGTCTCCTCGGACGGCGGGGTCACCGCCCGCCTGCCCCTCGCCGTGCAGGGGCTGGACGCCACGGCCGTACGCCAGTTGACCTGCACGATCGCCTACAACCAGACCGAGGACGGCCGGGGGGTCGTGACGCTGAGGGGACAGGACGGGGCGCAGAGGTCCGGTTCCTGCGGCCTCGCCCCGGGGGCGTCCGGCTGAGAACAGCTCCCCGGCCGGATGCCCCTCAGAAGAACACCCCGCACCGCAGCAGCACATTCGCGTACGGCCGTGCCTCCCCCGTACGGACCACCAGGCGGGCCGTCGCCGTCAGCGCCTTCAGGTCGTCGTGCGGGACCGACTCCAGCCAAGGGAAGTGGGTGTCCAGGAGCGCCGCGGCCGCCGGGTTGGCGTCGCGGAGCTCCTCGGCCGCCGTCGCGCCCTCGACGACCAGTTCGTCGAGCAGGCCGTCCAGTACCTCGGCGAACGACGGGGTGCCTGCGCGGAAGGCCAGGTCGACGACGCGGGGGCCGGACGGTATCGGCATGCCGGCGTCGCAGACCAGGACGGTGTCGCCGTGGCCGAGTTCGGCGATCGCGCCGGCCAGATGGCGGTTGAGGATGCCCGACTTCTTCACAGCGCGTCGACCTCCTCCAGCGTCGGGAACGACTCCTGCGCCCCTCGTGCCGTGACCGCCGCGGCTCCCACCCGCACGGCGAAGGCGGCCGCCTCCCGCAGGTCGTCGCCCCGGCCGAGACGCCAGGCCAGGGCCGCCGTGAACGCGTCCCCGGCACCGGTGGTGTCGACGGCCTCGACCTTCGGGCTGACGAGGTGGTCCAGCGAGTCCGTACGGCGGTCCGCGACCAGGGCCCCGGCGGCGCCCAGGGTGATGACGACCGAGCGCGGGCCGAGCGCGAGGAGCGCCGGGGCCCAGTCGTGCGGCCCCTCCCCCGCGTCCTCGCCCAGGATGTACCGCGCCTCGTGCTCGTTGACCACCAGCGGGTCGCAGGCGGCGAGCACCTCGTCGGGGAGCGGGGCGGGCGGCGACGGGTTGAGGACGAGCCGGGTGTCCGGCCCCCGGCCGCGTACCGTCTCGGCCACCGTGTCCAGGGGGATCTCCAGCTGCACGGAGATCACCCGGGCGGCGGCCAGCAGCGGGGCCGCCGCCCGGACGTCCTCGGGTGTGAGGCGTCCGTTGGCCCCCGGGGAGACCACGATGCTGTTGTCGCCCGAGGGGTCGACGGTGATCAGTGCTACACCGGTGGGGGCCCCGCCGACCAGGACGCCGCCCGTGTCCACGCCCGCCGCCCGCTGGGAACCCAGCAGGAGGCGTCCGTGGTCGTCGTCGCCGACCCGGGCGAGCAGGGCCGCCCTGGCGCCGAGGCGGGCGGCGGCCAGCGACTGGTTGGCGCCCTTGCCGCCGGGGTGGACGGCCAGGTCGGAGCCGAGGACCGTCTCGCCGGGGGCGGGGCGGCGCTCGACGCCGATCACCAGGTCGGCGTTGGCCGACCCGACGACCAGCAGGTCGTACCGGTCGTCGGAGGCGTTGTCGTGCATGGGCGTGCTTCCTGCTTTCGTCGGTCCGGGTTCAGCAAACCGGTGCGCGGGGCGGGTTCAGGAGAAGTCGGCGACATTCTCCCGGGTGACCACCTTGACCGGCACCTTCACCGTGCTCGCGACCTTCTCGTCCTTCGCGGCCTTCACGGCGTTCTGCACGGCGATCTTCCCGAGTTCGGCGGGCTGTTGGGCGACCGACGCGTAGAGCGTGCCGGCCTCGACCGCCTTCAGGCCGTCGGGGGTGCCGTCGAAGCCGACGACCGAGACGGACTTCCCGGCCTTGCTGCCGAGCGCCTTGACCGCGCCGAGCGCCATCTCGTCGTTCTCGGCGAAGACGCCGGTGACGCCGGGGTGCGACTGGATCAAGTTGGTCATGACATCCAGGCCCTTGGTGCGGTCGAAGTCCGCGGGCTGCTTGGCGACCACCTTGATGCCCGGGTACGCCTTCAGCCCCTCGGCGAAGCCGGCCCCGCGCTCACGGCTGGCGGAGGTGCCCGCCGTGCCCTGGAGGATGACGATGCTGCCCTGGCCGCCGAGCTTGTCGGCCAGCGCGTCGGCGGCGAGCTTGCCGCCCGCCACGTTGTCGGAGGCGACGAGGGTCGCGGTGTCGGCCTTGTTGACGCCCCGGTCGGCGGCGATCACGGGAATGTCGGCCTTGTTGGCGCTGCGGACGCCCGGCCCGACGGCGTCGGAGTCCACCGGGTTGACGATGATCGAGGAGACTCCCGAACTGGTGAAGTTCTGGAGCTGGTTGGCCTGCTGGGAGGCGTCGTTCTGGGCGTCGGTGACGGTGAGATCGACGCCCGCCTTCTCCGCTTCCGCCTGGGCGCCTTCCTTCATCTGCACGAAGAAGGGGTTGTTGAGCGTGGAGAGAGACATGCCGATCTTCTTCGTGCCCCCGGACGAACCGGAGTTGAAGTAGGAGACCGCGCCGACGACGAGGGCCACGGCGAGCGCCGCCCCGGCGAACTTGAGCGCTCCCCTGCGCCCGGCGCCCGGTGCGCCGGGTGCCGTCCCGGCCGAGGAGGCCGCCCCCGAACCGGCCTTGCGACGCAGCGTGTCGAGCAGGACGGCGAGGGCGATGACGACGCCGATGACGACCTGCTGCCAGAACGCCGACACGGAGAGGAGGTTGAGGCCGTTGCGGAGGACGGCGAGGATCAGCGCGCCGATCAGGGTGCCGGACGCCTTGCCGACACCGCCGGCCAGGCTCGCCCCGCCGATGACGACGGCGGCGATGGCGTCGAGTTCGTACCCCTGGGCGGCCTGCGGCTGGGCGGAGACGAGGCGCGAGGCCAGGACGATGCCCGCGACGGCGGCGAAGAGGCCCGACAAGGCGTAGATGACGATCTTCTGGCGCTTGACGCGGAGACCGGAGAGCCGGGCCGCCTCCTCGTTGCCCCCGATGGCGTACATCGAACGGCCGATGAAGGTGCGGCCGAGGATCAGCGCGGTGATCAGGCCCATCGCGATCATCACGAGGACCGGTACGGGGAGCCAGCCGCCGAGCGTGTCGCCGAGCCGTGAGACGGAGTCGGGGAACGCGATCGGGCTGCCCTGCGAGATGACGAGCGAGAGACCTCGGGCGATGGAAAGCATGGCCAGCGTCGCGATGAACGGCGGGAGTTTGCCGTACGAGATCAGGGCGCCGTTCACGAAACCGCAGGCGATGCCGGTGACGATCGCGAGGACGACGGCCAGGACGACGGGTACGCCCGCCGATGTCGCCGACCAGGCGAGGACCGTTGCCGACAGGGCGGCCACCGAGCCGACGGACAGGTCGATGCCCGCCGAGACGATGACGAAGGTGACGCCGAACGCGAGGATGGCGGTGACGGCCGCCTGGACGCCGACGTTCAGCAGGTTCTGCGTGGTGAGGAAGTCGCCGGAGAGCAGCGACATCGCCACCACCAGGACGACCAGGGCGCTCAGGGCTCCGTTGTCGAGCAGGACGCGGCGTATCACGGAGGCGCCCCCTGTGCTGCCCGTGTCACTCTTGAGTGTCTCAGTGGCCACGGGGGCCCTCCTCTTCGTTCTTCGGTGCGGGGTGTTCGTGGGGCGCGGAGGTGGAGACCGCGAGAGCCATCACCGCGTCCTGGGTGGCTTCTTCGGCGGGGAGTTCCCCGGCGATCCGGCCCTGGGCCATGACGAGGACGCGGTCGCTCATGCCGAGCACCTCGGGCAGATCGCTGGAGATCATCAGGACGGCGTGGCCGGAGGCGGTCAGTTCGTTGATGAGCTGGTAGATCTCGACCTTGGCACCGACGTCGATGCCCCGGGTGGGCTCGTCGAGGATGAGGACCCGGGTGTCGGCCAGCAGCCATTTGCCGATGACGACCTTCTGCTGGTTGCCACCGGACAGCGTGCGCACGTGCTGGCCGATGCCGGACATGCGGACGCCGAGCTGCTTCGAGATGCGGGCGGCGGCGGTGCGCTGGCCCTTGAGGTCGACGAGCCCGGAGCGGGTGGCGGACCGCAGGGTGACCAGGCCCAGGTTCTCCTGCACGGAGGCGTCGAGCACCAGCCCCTGGCCTTTGCGGTCCTCCGGTACGAGGCCTATCCCGGCGCTCATCGCGGCGGGGACGTCGTGCCGGGCGAGGCGTTCGCCGCGTACGTCGACGGTGCCGGCGTCGTACGGGTCCGCGCCGAAGACCGCGCGCGCCACCTCCGTACGCCCGGCGCCGACCAGTCCCGCGAGGCCGACTACCTCGCCGGCGTGCACGTCGAAGCTGATGTCGTGGAAGACACCGTCACGGGTCAGCCCCCGCACGGACAGCAACGCGTCGCCCGTGTCGGGGCGTTCGCGCGGGTACTGCTGCTCGATGCTGCGGCCGACCATGAGCTGGACGAGTCCGTCCTCCGGGGTGGAGGCGGGGACCTGGTCGATGCTGCGGCCGTCGCGGAGGACGGTGACGCGGTCGCCGAGTGCGGCGATCTCTTCCAGGTGGTGGGTGATGAAGACGATCCCGACGCCGTCCTCGCGGAGTTGGCGGACGATCGCGAAGAGTTTGTCGACCTCTTCCGAGGTGAGCACGGCGGTCGGCTCGTCCATGATCAGGACGCGGGCGTCCAGGCTGAGCGCCTTGGCGATCTCCACCATCTGGAGCCGGGCGATGCCCAGTTCACGCACCTTGGCGTCGGGGCGTACGTCGACGCCGACGCGACGCAGCAGCTCTGCGGCGTCCTTTCGCATCCGGCGGTGGTCGACGAGTCCGTAGCGGCGGGGCTGGCGGCCGAGGAAGATGTTCTCGGCCACCGTCAGGTCGGGGACGAGGTTGAACTCCTGGTAGATGGTGGCGATCCCGAGCCGTTCGGCGTCCTGCGCGCCGTCGATGCGCACCTCGCGGCCCTCGGCCAGGATGCGGCCGTGGTCGGGGCGGTAGGCGCCGGAGAGCATCTTGATGAGGGTGCTCTTGCCCGCGCCGTTCTCGCCGAGCAGGACATGGACCTCGCCTCTGCGGAGGTCGAAGTCGACGTTGTCGAGCGCCACGACGCCGGGGAAGGTCTTGCGCAGACCCTCGATGCGCAGCAACTCGTCGGGGGCGGTGCTCGGTTGCTCCTCCGGTGCGGTCACCGGTCGCTCCTCTGGTTCGTTGCGGCCCCGCCGCACGAGCGGCGTACGACGAGGCGGGCGGGCAGGGTGACGGACTGCGGGGTCCGTCCTTCGATCAGGTCGGCCAGCGCACGGACGGCGGCCCGCGCCAGGTCGGCGGTGGGCTGGGCGATGGCGGTGATCGGCGGATCGGTGTGGACGAACCACGGGATGTCGTCGAAGGCGGCGAGCGCGATGTCGTCGGGCACCCGCAGACCCCTCGCCCGGATCGCGTCGAGCGCGCCGAGGGCCATCAGGTTGTCGGCGGCGAAGACGACCTCGGGCGGCTCGGCCAGGGCGAGGAACTGCTCGGTGGCCCGGCGTCCGCTGGCGGCCTGGAAGTCGCCCTGCCCGATGTAGGCGGCGGGCAGGGCGAGCCCCAGCCCCCGCATGGCCTCCCGGAACGCTTCGACACGCTCGTTGCCGGTGGTGGTGGCGGCGGGCCCGGCGATGATGGCGAGCCTGCGGTGCCCGAGTCCGTGCAGATGGGCGACGAGATCCTTGACCGCGCCCGTACCGTCGGCCCGGACGACGGGCACGTCGATGCCGGGGATCCAGCGGTCGACGAAGACCATCGGCGTACCGCCCAGGGTGACGTCCCGCATCAGCGGGGAGCCGCCGTCGGCAGGCGAGACGAGGAGCCCGTCGATCCTGCGGTCGATGAGCGTGCGGATGTGGTGGTCCTGGAGCTCGGGCCGCTCGTCGGCGTTGCCGATGATGACGCTGTAGCCGAGCGCGCGGGCCTCCTCCTCGACGAAGCGGGCCAGCTCGGTGAAGTACGGGTTGAGCACATCACTGATGACCAGGCCGAGGGTGCGGGTCTGGGCCGTGCGCAACGACCGGGCCACCGCGTTGGGCCGGTAGCCGAGCGCCTCGACGGCGGCGAGGACACGGGTGCGCGCCTCTTCGCTGACGGACGGATGGCTGTTCAGCACGCGCGAGACCGTGGCGACGGACACCCCCGCCTCGGCCGCGACATCTTTGATGCTCGCCATGTCCGGACCACCTCCTTGTGGTTTCCGTACACCTCGAAACCCGGTGACCGACCGGTGGTGGACCGGTTCACGGACGCCGTGGAATCGATTACACGCATGATTGGAATCGATTACATGGCCGAAAGCAAGACCCCCTCCCGTGGCCGAGACCGGATCGTGACGGGAGGGGGCGGTCAGCTTCCGGTCCCTCCTGGTGCCCGTCGTCTCCACCACGTTCTCGTCTGTCGGCAGCATGTTCGCCCGCCTCGGCCGGGAGCCGATCGGCTGGCTGCTCGTCGACGAAGCCGGGCAGGCGACGCCGCAGGCCGCCGTCGGGGCACTGTGGCGTGCCCGCCGCGAGCCGTGCCAAGCGCCGCCTCTACGTCGTCGGGGAGCGCAGCTTGTGGGCCACTCTCCGCCATTTCAACGTCCTCGCCGCTGAACTGGCGGAGTTCGACCACCATCGTGACCGGGCGCGGCCTGGCCACCGGACGGCGAATGACCGGCACCGGAGGCTCGCTCGGAGCCGGGGCCCACTCACCGGTCGTCGGCAGCTCGGGCACGGCGTCGTCGCCATTGGAGTGAGTACGGGGCCACGCTCGGTTGAGTCATCCGTCTCATGTCCGGCGGGGGCGAACCGGTGAGGATCAGGGCATGGACTCTCGCACCTATGACGCGCTCTACGGACCGGCCCGCATCACTCCTCCGCCTCGCCGCCCCGGTGTGGTGCTGCTGTCCGCGGTGCTGTGGCTGCTCACGTCGCTGTCCGTCTCCTGGCTGTGCTTCCTGGTCGGGATGACAGCGCTGTGGGGAGCGGCGGCAGGTGCGCCGGTCGGCGGCCTTCTGCTGTGCTGCTTCGCGGTCCTGTGCGTCGGCGCGGGCATGTTCGTCGCGGTCTGCCGGGCACCGGCGGTGCGGCGAATGTCCGGTGACGCGCGCAGTCTCCTGCTGGGAGCGCTGGCCTGTCCGGTTCCTCTGGTCCTGGCGGCGGCTGCGTGGTTCTCCATCGGGTGATTGGCTCCGCAGCGCATCCGGACTCTGCCCACCGGGGCACGCCACCGGTCCGGCAAAGCAGAAGACCCCACGCGAAGTGGGGTCCTGCTGGTGGGACGTTCGCTGCCGCGGCACGGGTGCGGCAGCGCGCCGCCCGTGGCATTGGCGGGGACGGTGACAACCGCGTCGGACAGGTCGAGCAGCTGGGTGGAGACGCCTTCTTCATCCGGCCGAAGAGGGAGGCGGCCGCGACCGCGCTGCGGAATTTCTCCGAGCCGACCCAGACGTGGTGTTCATCAAGCTGGGCTGCGACCCCGAGGCCGTCGATGTCGCCGTCCGTCAGTTCCGCTGCGTCGCGGTCATCGGCGTCACCGAGGACGCGCTGCCGTTCCCGAAGGCGGTCACACCGCCCGAGGTGGACTCCAAGCAGCACGAGACGGACATGCTGTCGGAGCGCTGCCTGCTGTTCGTCGCCTGCACAAGGGCCCGTGACAGCCTGTACGTCTCCTGGTCGGGCAAGCCCAGTCCGTTTTGGGTGGAGGCAGGAGTGCAGAGCGAGTTCCTCACTGTCTGGTTCTGCCGGCATGGGTCAGGCAGACTCTTCGTCAGAGCTTCGTGTCCCGCACAGGACACGGACACGGAACAAGGCGATCGCCACCCGTGGCGCCTCCGCCGCCGACGCTGACGTGGCGCACCGTCGCGACCGGAGGGGCAAGGCGGGGCACGGCGGAGTTCGCGCGGCAAGGGGGCCGATCGTGAGTGCTCAGGAAACGCACTTCCAGGGTGCAGAGATCTTGCAGAGCACACGTACTCATGTTCGCTGGACCTTGCAGAAGCTTTCCGCACCGATTTCGTTCTCGTGCCATCAATGCGGCAGGGCCACCAAGGACACGGTGGTCGCCATCAAGACCACGAGTGCGGGCAGGAAACTCGCCCACTGCGCGGACTGCCACCTTCATAGACTCACCAACGTGGCCAGTACGCATGAGCCTCATGCCCCGGTCGTCGGCACTGCCTCGGCTCCTGACGGTGCAGAAGGTGCAGCGACCTCCAGACTCGACCAGACGGTACTGATCCGGCAACCGGACCCGGGTCAACCCCATGACGTAGTCGAGACGGCCTCCGAACTACAGTGGACGTTCGTGATCCGCCGACATCACGTGGAGCACGGGCAGTGTCCGCTCCCCTCGCAGGCCGCACGTCGGATCCGGACGGCCAAAGTCGTGCACCTTGACCACGGCCGCGGCTTCCCGACAGTGTTACTGGATTCGCTCCGCAAGAAGGTCACCAAAGAGCACCTCCGAGGGATCCGGTGGCCGGGCGCGGAACTCATGCCCGGCACCCGGATCACGGCCAAACTGGACCGCAGCCGGCTGCGTCTGTCTCTCACCCCACTGGAACGTCCCGTCTTCATCGGGTCGAAACGGTTCTCTTACGCGTACGACCCCCGGATCATCGCCCGTGAACTCCCGATGAGCCTGGCCCACAGCCCAGCGGGCATCGGTGTCTCGCTCGATGTGCTGGTGCAGGAGACAATCCGCAAACTCGGCTATCTCGACGAGGCGGGCAGCGCGCTTCTGCCGGTGGAGAACCTGATCCGCGGCGTTCGAAGCCGTGGCACGTCCCACCAGTACTCGAGCGACGCGATCCGCGCTTCGGTGAACGGGCTCATCAACCGAAGCCGCCTCACCTGGGAAACAGGAAGCTGTGCGGCCGACGGCGTTCTTCACTTTCCGGCCCGTCCGGGCGAGAGAACGGTCCGCCTCGTCTGCTACACGCCCTTCGTATTGCCCAAGCCGAAGAAGCAGCGGGTCGTACACCTGCCGAGCGCCTCTTCACAGCACGGCGTCGCGGGGCACCTGATGAAGATCGAGCACCTGGGCAAACAGGCCAGCGTTACGGCCCAGGCCGCGTACGCCGAAGCTCACCGCAGCGCCGGACTGACCGGGACCCATCAGCTGCCGAAGGGACACACCTACGTCAAACCTCACGAGCGCGGAGGCCCGACGTAGGTAGGCGAATGGAGGGGCCGTTCACTACCGAACGCTCTGCAACAACCGTTCCGTTGCGGTGACGGTCCAGAAGTTCCATCCGTTCCGATTCGGATTTACGTGCGGGTTCAGGGCGTGGACCACGGCGACCGCCGCCCCGCTGGGAGTCTCGTACTCGCCTCGTCCCGGACCGGAGGGGATCCTCACGACGCGCGACAGGGGATCGTAGTAGGCGTCGACGCGCTGGCCTTCGTAGACCGCGTGGATCTCGACACCGCGCTTCGTGCGAAGTTCTTGGACCTCTGCCCCGACGAGCGTGGGTGCGGTCGGGCCCTCCACGATCAGCTGCTCGTCGCCAGGCAGCTCGTCGATGTCCCGGGGGATGACCTGTGCGTCGTAGCTGGGAAGACCGAGCAACTCGTTGAGGACGTTGGCCAGCAGACTCCGGCGTGCGGCCAGGAAGTCGGGGAAGCGGTCCAGGGACCGCAGCTCTGGGTCGCCGGGGATCCACTGTTCGGCCAGGCGCTCCGGCGCGATCCCCGCCATGTAGTCGACGGGCAGCCCGGAGGAGATCATCTTGTTCGTCTGACCGGTGACGAAGGCAAGGTTGGCGAGGCTGTTCCACTCCTCTTTCGCGTATGTCCCCTGGACTCGGGCGCGCGGGAAGACGTGATGGAATTCGATCTTGGCGCCGCTATTCATCGGCTGGTCGCTGATGGCGATGTTGGTCGCCCAGTCCCGCGCCGTGCCCCGCAACGCGGCGATATAGAGCAGTTTGAAGAAGGGATGCGTGGAGTACTTCTGCTCCAGGTCCCTCGGGTGGAGGGCGCTGTCCCGGGACCGGGTGCCGGAGGCACGGCGAATGAGTTCCGCGAACAGGCCCTCTCCCTCACGCGATTTGATCAGCCTTGCCTCCGAGTCGAGTTTGCCCTCGACCTGCAGCGAGTAGTGACTGAACGCCGTCGCCGTGTACACCCAGCGACGCAGTAGCTGAGCCTCCCCCGGACGCAGCTTGCCGTCCCGGTGGTGCAGCAGCAGGGCGGGAACGATGGTGACGTTCGGTGATGAGAGGACCTCGGACCGGGGGATCGCGCACTCGCCCTTCAGGAAGTCGATGGCGAAGCGCAGCGCCCTCTCGGTGGCGTGCCAGGCCTCCTTCAGCGCGGCTTCGTCCATGTCCGCCCCGATGAGCTTGATGTGATGAGCGCCGGTTCCCGCGAGGAGGCTCGTGAGACGCAGGACGGCTTCCCTGTTCAGGGCGAAGTTGCTGTCCTGCAGCTCCTGGTGGAAGGCGTCCATGGTGTCCAGGCCGTCGGACCACCGCGCCGCGATGGCGCTGTAGACGAGGTCACCCTTGGACAGCCTTCGACCGCCCTTGTTCAACCGGGCGAAAAGTTCGGCGACTTCCTCGTAGTCGTCGGACTCGTAGGTGATGACGGCGATCTCCTGCTTACGGATGTCGTGCACCTTCTGCAAGCGCTGCATCCATGCGCCGAACTGCGGGGCGGAGTAATCGATCCCGGCCTCTCTGAGCACCTCGTGGTACTGCACGTTCTCCTGCAGCAAGGTGGAAACACGGAACAGGAGCGGGTCCTTGCTCTGGATCGCGCTCGGGTTGACGAACTCCTCGGTGCGCACATCGAAGCGCAGGTCGATCAGCCGGCCGTCCGCCTTTGACTCCGGCCGGTACACCCAGGCCAGGGAGGTCAACCGCTGTTGCCCGTCCAGGAGATAGAGAGGCTGGTGCGCCGACTTGTCGGCCTGGACGACGGCAGCCGTCTTGAAGGGGACGGTCAGATTGGTCTTCCACAACAGCAGGGCACCGACGGGGTAGCCCCGGTAGAGGGAGTCGAAGAGATCGCGTACGTCGGGCCTCATCCAGACGAAGTCGCGCTGGATGGAGGGGATGACGACCTTGCCCTGCAACAGGTCCTCGATTTGAGAAGCGATCTTTTGGTTTGCCAGCCCCATGCTGCCCCCAGCCTGTGTGTGCTCCGCCACACACACGCTATCAACTGCCGAGAGGGGCCAACTGCGGCCGAGCGAAACCACCTTCGCCTGCCAGGGGGCGTCGCGTACCCCGCTCGGCCCTGCACGGTTTCGGGCCACGCGTCCGCGCGGCGGAGATGGAGGAGGCTGAACGCGACGACCGGGTCGAGCAGGTGCGTGAGTTGGTGGACGGCGGTGCCGCGTACGAGGAGATCGGTGCCTGTGCGCGGTCACAGTGACGTGCGAGAAAGCCAGGAACCGCTCGATCGCGACCGCAGTACCCGCGTTCGCGGCACTACCGCTCACGGTCCTCCGTGGCGGCAACCCGCGGCAACTTGCATGCGAGGCCCCGGTCCTTCATGCCCGGTCCCCGCGGCCTTCCCGCAAGCCCGCCCGGGCGCGATGTGGACCGTCAGCGCGGCAGCGGCGAGGTGGGAGGGCAACCGGGAGGTGTCACCGCCTCGGGCACCGTGTCGGCCAGGTTGCGGCAGAAGCACCCCCCCTGTTCACCCCTCTGTGGCAGGAAGCCTGGTCCGGACTGCGCAGTCAGAACGAGGGCGGCAACGGCAACCTCAAGAAGTCCGCGCTCGACAGCATCGACAATCCCCAGCTCCGCCTGCCGCACGGACGCGTCGCGCAGACCCTGCTCAATGCCGTCATCATCTTCGTGACGAACCTCAGGGCCATCCGACGGTTCCTCCGCGATCAGGGCATCCAGCCCCGCGAAGCCGGCACGCGGAGCGCCGCAACCCAACCCGGTGAGCCCTCCGACCCGCCCCTGGCGCGACCGCTTCCGACCGAGCAGGTCGAGCCTCCGCCACGCGAGTGACACACCTCCGCCGCGCTCCGCCCCCCTGAAAACCCCACATGCCTGCGCCACGGCTACCAGCCGTGGCGCAGGCATGTCCTGTTTCCGCAGGTGAGAGGCGCAGTACCTGGACCGCCACCGCCCCACCCCCTCACCGGGCCGATCACGAGGCTCAAGGCCCCAGAAACGACGAAATACCGGCGAGTCACATGACTCGACCGGTAATTCGTGAACGCTTCGGGACGATCTCGTGAACGTCCCTTGCTGGTGTCCGAGGGGGGACTTGAACCCCCACGCCCGATAAAGGGCACTAGCACCTCAAGCTAGCGCGTCTGCCATTCCGCCACCCGGACAAGGTGTCTGTCGTTCGCGGTGTGTTCCCCGCGGCGACATGGAAAACAATACCAGGGGTTCGGCGTGCCCTTCACCCGCATATCCGGTGGTCAGTGCGGTGCGGCGGGCAGGTGGGCGGTCGGCCTCCCCGGTCCGCGGAGGTCGCGGGGCTACCTTCGCGTTCATGAGTGATCGCGGCTACCGCCGGCCCCGCCCGCTGTCCCCTCTGCGCGAGCATCTGCGCGACACGTTCTGGTTCGCCCCGACCATGGGGTTCGTCTGCGTGTTCGTCCTGTGGTTCGTCGCCACCGAACTCGACGAGGCGATCGTCCGGCTGTTCCAGCAGGAGGAGGCCTACGACGAGCTGGGGGATCTCATCGGGTTCTCCCAGGACACGAAGGCCGTGGTGACCGCCGTCAGCTCGGCGATGATGACCTTCATCGGTGTCGTCTTCAGCATCTCGCTGGTCGCGGTGCAGATGGCCGGCGGTCAGCTCACCCCCCGCGTGGTGCGGATCTTCGTCAGGAGCCGGATCAGCAAGCTCACGATGACGGTGTTCCTGGCGACGTTCCTCGTGTCGCTGCTGGTGCTCTCCTCGTACGAGAGCGAGACGGACCCGCGCCGGGTGGTGTCGGTACCGCTGGTCCAGAGCCTGCTGATGCTGGTGCTCGTCGGGACGAGTCTGCTGCTCTTCGTCGTCTACGTGAGCTCGACGCTGCGGCTGATGCAGGTGGGGCCGGTCGTCGACCGGATCGCGCGGGACTCGTTCCGGGTTCTCGGCAGGATGCCGCGGGGGCCTCAGGGGGACGACGAGGTGGGGCCCGAGACGGCGCGCGTCGTGTATGAGGGGCGGGCCGGGGTGCTCCGGGACGTGAACACGGCGCGGCTGGTCCGGGCCGCGCGGCGGCATGGTGTGGTGTTGCGGGTCATCCCCCGGATCGGGGACTTCGTCGTGCCGGGGACGCCGATGCTCGCCGTTCACGGCGGGGCCGTGCCGCCCCGCCTCCGGCTGCGGTACGCCGTCTCCGTATCGGTGGAGCGCACGCTGCACCAGGACCTGGCGTTCGGGCTGCGTCAGCTCGTGGACATCGCGCTGCGGGCGCTCTCCACGTCCGTGAACGATCCGACCACCGCTGTGCAGTGCCTGGACCGGATCGTGCAGTTCCTCGCGGCCGTGGCGCATCTGCCGCTCGGCACCGTGTATCACCGGGACCGGGCCGGGCGGGTGCGGCTCGTGCAGGACGGTCCGGGCTGGGACGACCTGGTGGATCTCGCCTTCGAGGAGATCCGCTGGTGTGTCACCGGCAGCCCTCAGGTCACACGGCGGCTCATGGCCGGACTCGACGATCTGCTGGTGATCGTTCCCGAGGAACGGAGGACATCTCTGGCCAGACATCGTGAGCTGCTCGTCCAGACGATGGAGCGGGCGGTTCCGGTGGCCGCCGACCGCGCGTTCGCCCTCCTTCCGGACCGGCAGGGCATCGGGTAAGGGGAGAAACGTGCGCGGTGCGGCCCGGCCCGCTGGGATCTCTCCGGTGGGCCGGGCCTCGTGCGTCAGTCGCCGCAGCGGCCCTCGCGCAGCGAGTGCAAATGCTCGCTGGACTTGCGGGCGAAGGCGAGCGACTCGACCGGGTTGTCGTGCTCGGCCTGCCAGTGGTGGTAGCTCCGGCCGTGGTGGGTGCGCTGGGTGACCTTGGACAGGAACGCCTTGTAGTCGATGTCCCCGTCGCCCACGTCCGACATGCGGTAGCCGTCACGGGTCGTCTCGTCGCGGACCCCGTCCTTCACATGGAAGAGCGGGTAGCGGTTCGGGTGCTTCAGAACGTACTTCAGCGGGTCGAGCGGGGCCGCGGTGCCGTCCACGCGCTTGCTGAAGCGGAACTGGGCGCAGTACGCCCAGTAGATGTC
Organism: Streptomyces globisporus; assembly: GCF_003501885.1. Classification (GTDB taxonomy): domain Bacteria; phylum Actinomycetota; class Actinomycetes; order Streptomycetales; family Streptomycetaceae; genus Streptomyces; species Streptomyces globisporus_D. The sequence continues at coordinate 17,847 of NZ_QWFA01000114.1, read as the reverse complement.
CATCTCCAGGTAGACGAGGTCCGGGTCGGTCTCGGCGAGCAGGACGTCGTAGAGGCGGACGTTCGGCCTGTCGGTCGCGAAGGAGAACTCCTCCGCGTGGTTGTGCTGGTAGAACTTCATGCCCCGCTTGCGGGCGGCGGCGCCGTACTTGTTGAAGTCGTCGGCCGCGCGTTTCCAGCCGTCCACCGTGGAGCCGTAGCGGAACGGTCCCGAGGCCGTGCCGATGTGCTTGAGGCCGAGCGCCTGGGCGTCGTCGAGGACCTTCTCCAGGTTCTGGGCGAAGGTGTACGCACCGGGGTTGTTGTCGTCGTAGTAGCCGACGTGGCTGCCGATCGGGTTGAGGCCGTGGTCCCGGGCCAGCCGCTTGAGCCGGTCCAGGGTGATGGGGCCGGCCGAGCCCTGGGTGTAACCCGCGAGTTCGATCTCGTCGTAGCCGTACTTCTCCAGTTCGGCGAAGACCGGCGCGAAGCCCAGCGTGGAGATCTGGTCGCGGAGGCTGTAGAGCTGGATGCCGAGGCGGCCGGGGGGCAGGACGGGCTTGCCCTTGCCGTGGCCGTGCCCATGGCCGTGGTCGTGGCCGTTCCCGTGGCCCTGGCCCCGGCCGACTGCCTGGGCGCTCGCGGTGCCGATGATCGTGGCGGCGGTGGCTCCGGCGGCGACACCGAGGATGTTGCGGCGGCTCAGTCTGCGGGCGAGTTCGGTGTCCTTTGAGGTGCGGCTCATGTTCGGGTGTCTCCCTTGCTGACCTGACGGGATGAGTGGTGCGGTGCCGGGTGCGTAACGGGGCTTGTCAGTGCAGTCCGGCAAGCTGGAGGAGCAGGGACTTCACTTCGGTGGCCCTGACCCGGTCGGTGAACACGTGGGGGGTGGAGCAGAGGATGAGCGGACCTTCGTCGTCGCTCTCGGGGAGGCGGCCGTGGCTGCCGCGAATAGGTGAGGGGTCCAGCGGGACGACCGCCATGCGGTAGCGCATGCCGAGCTTCTTGCGGGCGACCGCCGAGACGGCCTTGACCCGGACGTAGGGGTCCTCTGGGTCCATGAAGAGCTCGACGGGGTCGTAGCCGGGCTTGCGGTGGATCTCGACGAGCTGGGCGAAGTCGGGGGCGCGCGCGTCGTCGAGCCAGTAGTAGTACGTGAACCACGCGTCCTTCTCCGCGACGGCGACCAGTTCGCCGGAGCGCGGGTGGTCCAGGTGGTGCTCCTTCTTGCCCTCGTCGTCGAGGAGCTGCTGGATGCCGGGCAGGTCCGCGAGGGCGGCCCGGGTCGCCTCCAGGTCCTCGGGGCGGCGTACGTAGATGTGGGCGAGCTGGTGGTCGGCGACGGCGAAGGCGCGGGAGGCCATCGGGTCCAGGTATTCCATGCCGTCCTGGGTGTGGACCTCCAGCAGGCCCACCCGGCGCAGGGCCCGGTTGATGTCGATCGGGCGGTCGACGCGAGTGATGCCGTATTCGGAGAGGGCGACGACCGTACGGCCTTCGGCGCGGGCGTCGGCCAGCAGCGGGGCGATGGCCCGGTCGAGGTCGGCGGCGGCCCGGTGGGAGCGGGGGTCGTCGGGGCCGAAGCGCTGGAGGTCGTAGTCCAGGTGCGGCAGATAGCAGAGGGCGAGGTCGGGGGTGCGGGTGGCGATGATGTGGCGGGTGGCGTCGATGATCCACTGGGAGGAGACGAGGTCGGCGCCGGGGCCCCAGAAGTGGAAGAGGGGGAACGTGCCGAGTTTGTCGGTCAGTTCGTCGTGGAGGGCGGGGGGCCGGGTGTAGCAGTCGGGTTCCTTGCGGCCGTCGGCGTAGTAGACGGGGCGCGGAGTGACGGTCCAGTCGGTGTCGGCGCCCATCGCGTACCACCAGCAGATGTTGGCGACCGTGTAGCCGGGGTGGGCGCGGCGGGCGGCGTCCCAGAGTTTGTCGCCCTCGACGAGCCCGTTGTGCTGGCGCCACAGCAGGACGTCGCCGAGCTCGCGGAAGTACCAGCCGTTGGCGACGATGCCGTGTTCGGCGGGCATCGCCCCGGTGAGGAACGTGGACTGGGCGGCGCAGGTGACGGCGGGCAGCACGGTGGACAGCGGGGCCTGCGCGCCCTGTTCCCCCAGGGCCCGGAGGTTCGGCATGTGGGCCAGCAGCTGCGGGGTGAGGCCGACGACGTCGAGAACGAGGAGGGGGGTGGGGCCGCCGGTCTCCTGTGCGGTTTCCGTGCCGGGTTCGGGCGCGCTCATGGCAGTTCCTTGAGGCCGAGGTCGACCAGGAGGTCGCGGGCGAGGGTGAGTTCGGCGGCGATGCCGTCGGCGAGCTGGGTGCGGGTGCGGGGCCGCAGCTCCGCGGGCAGCGCCTGCCAGGTGTACGTCTCGACCTCCAGGTGCCGGGTCAGGGGCGCGGGTCCGCCGACGAGCCGGGCGAGCGCGTCCCGGAGCACGGGGAGCGTCGAGGTCAGCGGGGGCGCCGGGGGTGCGTGCAGCGGTACGTGGAAGTGGGCGCGCCAGGGGGTGGAGTCCGGGAGCGCCCGGCCGGCGAGGGCCTCGTCGAGGTCGTCGGTGCCGCGCAGCCCGGCCGCCGTGCTGGTGCGGGTCTGGTGCAGGAAGCGGGGTTCGGCGAACGTGGCGAGCGCGGTGCGGACCTCGGGCAGGTGCGGGTCCTCGGCGTGCAGGGCGGCGGAGAGCTGGGACTTGACGATGCGGACACCGGCGGCGGCCAGGGCGTCGAGCGCGGTCGCGGGGTCCTCGAAGGAGGTGGCGAGGTGGCAGGTGTCGACGCAGATGCCGATGCGGTCGTGGCCGACGTCGGTGAGCGGGGCGATCGCGTCGGCGGTGGTCTCGACCGTGCAGCCAGGTTCCGGTTCGAGGCCGATGCGGATGGACTTGCCCGTCATCTCGGCCAGGGCGTCGAGGCGCTGGGCGAGGGTGGTGAGGGCGGAGCGCGCGGTGCGGGCCGCCTCGGGGTCGCCGTCGTAGGGGGTGCGCCAGGCGAGGGGCAGGGTGGAGATGGTGCCCTCGGTGGTGTCGTCGGGGAGCAGGGCGGCCAGGAGGCGGGCGAGGTCGGTGGTGTGGGCGAGGCGGTCGGGTTCGGTCCAGTCCGGCCGGTAAACCCGGTATTTGACCTCGTCGGCGCCGAACCCTTCGTACGGGAAGCCGTTGAGGGTGACCACTTCCAGGCCGCGGCTGTCGAGTTCGGAGCGCAGGGCGCGCAGTTCGGCGGGGTCGTTGATCAGGGTGCGGGCGGCGTCCCGGGCGAGCCAGAGGCCGATGCCGAGCCGGTCCCGGCCGAGCCGGCGGCGGACGGGTTCGCAGTGGTCGCGGAGCTGGGCGCGGACGCCGTCGAGGGTTTCGGCGGGGTGGACGTTGGTGCAGTAGGCGAGGTGGACGGTGGAGCCGTCCGGGTGGCGGAAGCGCATGGCCGCCTCACTCCCCGCCGCGCAGGATGGAGTTGCCCTCGTGGAGCGGGTCGGGGGTGAGCACGTCCAGCTGGAGGCGGCCGCTCTGGCCGTAGAAGGCGACCGGGTTGCGCCACAGGACCTGGTCCACGTCGTCCTCGGTGAAGCCGGCCTTCAGCATCGCGTCGGCGACCTTACGGGTCTTGAGGGGGTCGCTCTTCCCCCAGTCGGCGGCCGAGTTCACGAGGATCTTCTCGGTGCCGTGGTTCTGGAGGATGGTGACCATGCGGTCCTCGTCCATCTTGGTGTCCGGGTAGATGGAGAACCCGGCCCAGCAGCCGCTGTCAGTGGCGGCCTTTACGGTTGTCTCATTGAGGTGGTCGAGCAGGACGAACTCCGGGGGGAGGTTCGATTCACGGATGACGTCGATGGTGCGGTGGAGACCGGCGAGCTTGTCGCGGTGCGGGGTGTGGACGAGGGCGGGCAGGCCGTGGTCGGCGGCGAGCTGGAGCTGGGCGGCCAGCGCGTGGTCCTCGGCCGGGGTCATGGAGTCGTAGCCGATCTCGCCGACGGCGACGACGGAGTCCTTCACGAGATAGCGGGGCAGCGCGTCCAGGACGGGGGTGCAGCGGGGGTCGTTCGCCTCCTTGGGGTTGAGGGCGAGCGTGCAGTGGTGGGCTATGCCGTATTGGGAGGCGCGGAAGGGCTCCCAGCCGAGCAGTGCGTCGAAGTAGTCGAAGAAGCTGGCGGGCGAGGTGCGGGGCTGGCCGAGCCAGAAGGAGGGTTCGACGAGCGCGCGGACGCCCGCGTCGTACATCGCCCGGTAGTCGTCGGTGGTGCGGGAGGTCATGTGGATGTGGGGGTCGAAGATGCGCATCAGAACTCCTCCGTGGGGGCGGGGGCTGCGGTCGGGGCGGTGAGGGCGAGCACCGTGCGCAGGTCTTCGGGGACGGGGCGGCCCGCCGCGGTGCGTTCGGCGGCGAAGTCGTCCAGCATGCGGGCGAGTTCGGCGTCGCCGCGGGCGCGGTCGGCGAGCCGGGCCACGGCCGCGACGGGCACCTCGGTGAACAGGCACTTCAGCACGGCGTGCCGCCAGGCGTGCGGGTCGAGGTGGTCGGCGGCGTAGGGGCCGACGGCCGCGGCGACCAGCCGGGTGTCGTTGGCGCGCAGGGCGTCCTCGACGAGCGGGAGAGCGGTGTCGCCGAGGTCGAGGAGGTGCAGGGTGAGCAGGACGGCGCGACGTTCGGCGGCAGTGCCCTGTTCGTAGAGCCGGGTGACGGAGGACAGCGGGGCGCGGGCCTCGACGAGCAGGAGGGAGCGTACGGAGTCGGCGTGCTCCGGTCCGCAGTGCCGGCCCGCGGCGGCGTAGCGCAGTTCCCAGGGCGGGGAGGCGCAGGGGCTCACCTCCGCGCGGAGGGCGTCGGGGGCGGCTGCCGCGTCGTGGGCGGCCTCGGCCAGGGCCTCGTCCAGCCAGGCGCGGGCGGTGCCGCCGAGTTCGGCGTCCAGTTCCTTGCGGGCCGTCATCACGGGGCGGCTCCCTTCGTCGCGGTGCCGCGCGTCATCGCGTCGCGCAGGAAGTCGATGGAGGTGCGGGCCAGTTCGGGGCCGGCGTGGGAGTGGCGGGGCAGTTCGACGACGGTGAGGCCCCGGTAGTCCGAGGCAGCCAGCGCGGCGAGGACGGGCGGGAAGTCGATCTCCCCGTCGCCGAACGGCAGGTGCTCGTGGACTCCGCGCCGCATGTCCTCGATCTGGACGTGCCGGAGCCAGGGGGCGGAGTCCCTGATGCACTCCACCGGCGATGCGTCCTCCATGCACTGGCAGTGGCCGATGTCGAGGGTGAGGCCGAGCGGTCCCGGGTCGCCCAGGAGACCGCGCAGGTGGTGGAAGTCGGCGAGGGTGGCGAGGAGGTGACCGGGTTCGGGTTCGATCGCGAGGGGGATGCCGGAGCGGTCGGCGGCTTCGAGGACGGGGGTGAGCGCCTCGGTGAGCCGTTTCCACGCGGTGTCCGTCGAGGTGCCGGGCGGGGTGATGCCGCTGAAGCAGTGGACGGCGTGCGCGCCGAGTTCGGCGGCCACGTCCACGGCGCGGACCAGCAGGGCGGTGCGGGCGGCCCGGGCGTCGGGGTCCGGGTCGAGGAGGGAGGGGCCGTGCTTGCGGCGCGGGTCGAGGACATAGCGGGCGCCGGTCTCGACGGTGACCCGGAGCCCGAGGGCGGTGAGCCGGCGGCGGACCTGGCGGGTCCGCTCGGTGAGGTCCGGGGCCATGGGGTCCAGATGCATGTGATCGAGCGTCAGGCCGACGCCCTCGTAGCCGAGGTCGGCGAGCAGGCCGAGGGCGTCGTCGAGGCGGAGGTCGGTGAGCCCGTTGGTGCCGTATCCGAGGTGGAGGGTCATGTGAGGCTCACCTTCCGGGCGAGGCTGCGGGCGAGGGGGACGAGCCCCATGACGGCGAGAGCGGTGACGGGCGATTTGGCGCGGGCGGTAAGCGCGGCCTGGAGCGGGATCATGGCCCGGATGCCGCCGCCGACCGCCCGCTGGGTCAGGGGCGGCGACGGGTTCAGCGCGGCGTGCAGGAGGGGTGGTCCGGCGGTACGGAGGTAGGCGCCGGTGAGCACGAGGGTGAGGAGGCGGGTGGGGTCGGCGACGGCCCTGCCGAGCAGGCTTTCGGGGCGTGCCGCAGGGTCCGGGCCGACGGTGGGGCCGACCGCCCGGGCGAGGCGTGCCACCGGGCGTGGGTCGGTTCCGCGGGCGGCGGGGCTCGTCGCCGTCGTGGTGGGACCGCTGGGGCTCCGCCCCCGCCACTCCCCCGGCACCGCTGCCGCGAGTGCCGTCGTCGTGGCCAGGACCGCGAGCGGCGTCGCCGTGGAGCCGCCCTGCGTCTCGTGGCGCGACACTGCGGTGACGCCGTAGGTGTGCGCCCCGAGCACCAGGGCGGCGGGGAGGGCGGCCAGGCCGGGCAGGGCGGCCGGGGATGCCTTCGGCGTGCCCGGTGCCGGTATCGCTCGTGCGGTCGCCGACGCTCCGGCAACGTTGTCGCGTGCACGGCTTCCACCCGGCGCACGCCCAGCGGTGACCGTGGTCGTCGCTGTCGCGGTGGCCCCCAGCAGCAGGTCCAGCGAGCGGGCCGCCGCCATGGCCGCCGGGCCCGCCTTCGTGTGCTTCAGGCGCAGGTCGTAGGCCCAGACCGTGGCTGCCAGGCCCGTGGCGACCGTCAGTGCGGGGCGGCCCGCCCGGGCCGCCAGGGCGAGGCCCGCGGCGGTCAGCACCCCGGCCGCGCCCAGGGCGGCTGCCGGGCTGATGCGGCCCGAGGGGATCGGGCGGTGCGGGCGGTCGACGGCGTCCTCTTCACGGTCGGCCCAGTCGTTGAGGGCCATCCCGGCCTCGTACAGACAGAGCGACGCGCCGATCGCCAGTGCGGTGCCCCGGCCGGGCCGGCGGCCCACCGCGGCGGCGCCCGCCAGGGCGTCCCCGGGCACGGAGAACAGGGCGGAGACGCGCAGCAGTTCGGCCCAGGCCCGCAGGCGCTCCCGGGGCGTGCCCCGGTCGGTGGCAGAGCCAGCGGTCGGGTCGGCACCTGAGCCGACACCCGCCCCGGTATCCGAGCCGGCGCCCGGCCCGGAGGCCGCACCCGCGCGGTCCGCGCCCTCGGCGTCGGCGCCCTGTTCCCCGTTCCGGCCCGTGGGGGGCGGTCCGGGCCTGTCCGGTGCGGGCGCAGTCCCACCCGCGCCGGACAGGCTGTCATGGGTCACGGCGTCCTTCCTCACGCCGTGAGCAAAACCGTTCCGCCGCCCGGGCCCTGCCGCGAGGGCCGCCAGGGCCGCGACCAGCGCGGCCGGAAGGGCTCGTGCCGGCCGCCTCACGCCTGGTCCCGCAGCCGCTCGGCGAAGGTGAGCAGGGTGGCGTACTGCTCGGCGAGTGCCGCCGACGTACCGCCGTCCGGGTCCTTGAAGTAGAAGCCCAGCTCCGGCAGGGGCCCGCTGATCCCGGCCTCGTGGGCGCGGGCGAGCAGCCGGGCCAGGTCCAGGACCAGCGGGGCGGCGAGGGCCGAGTCGCAGCCCTGCCAGATGGTCTGGAGGATCATGCGGGAGCCGAGGAAGCCGTCGAAGGCGATGTGGTCCCAGGCGGTCTTCCAGTCGCCCATGGCGGGCACGTCGTCGATGTGCACCTCGCCCTCGGGGGCGGTGCCGAAGGTGTCGGCGAGGACGCGTTCCTTGCCCGCGTTCTTCGCGGCGGCGGCCGCCGGATCGGCCAGCGCCGCTCCGTCCCCGCCGCCCAGGAGGTTCGACCCGGACCACGCCCGTACGGCGAGGGCGCGCTGGAGGAACATCGGCGCGAGCACGGAGCGGAGCAGCGTCTGGCCGGTCTTGCCGTCGCGTCCGGCGTGGGGAAGTCCGCTGGAGGCGACGGTGTCGGTGAGCGCGGGGGTGCGCAGCCCGGTGGACGGGGTGAAGTTGGCGTAGGAGCAGCCGGCGCGCAGGGCGGCGGCCGCGTAGAGGGAGCTGGCGGGCAGCCGGGTGTCGCCGGGTCCGGGGGCGGGTTCGGTGGAGGCGACGTTGATCACGACGGTGCGGGCCAGGTCGTGGCGGTGGGCGAAATCGGTGAGGTCGGCGGCGAACACGGCGATGAGTTCCTGGTCGGTGCGGATGTCACCCGGGAGGGGGCCGCCGGGGCGGATCTCGGCGTCGGCGGCGTCGAGTTCGGCCCGTACGGCGGAGGGGAGCCCGTGCGGGAGGACGCCGCCGTCGGCGAGCGCCTCGGCCCGCTTCGCCAGCGGGCAGTCGAGGGTGTCGTGGCCACCGAAGACCAGGTCGGCCAGGGCGGGCAGCCCGCTGTCGGCGAAGGGGGGCGTCTCGGTGACCATGCCGGTCGGCGGGTGGAGGCCCGCGGCGATGGCGGCGCAGCCCACGGTGACGGTGGTCGCCACGGAGCCGCGTGCTCCGATGAACCAGACGCCGGTGCGGCCCGCGACCTGCGCACGGTCCGCGGCGCCGGCCAGGCCCATGGCCTCCGGACGGCCCTCGGTCCCCGCGAGACCGGGGGCCTCGGAGGTGAGCGGCGCGCCGGTGCGGCCTGGGGCGTCGGTTCGGCCTTCACGATCGGCGTGTGCGGTCACGGGCTGCCTCCTGGGGGATGGGTCGGGGTGGAGGACGACGGGCGGGGGAAGGTGCGTGCTTCCCCCGCCCGTCGTCGGCAGAGGCGGCTGCCCTACTTCGAGGGCAGCTCCTTCAGTTGGATGTTGCGGAAGGACACCTGGTCGTCGGCTCCGTGGTTCTGGAGGCCGATGTAGCCGTCCTTCAGACTGCGGGCGGGGTCGGTGTTGGTGAAGTCGTTGATCTTCGCTCCGTTGAGGAAGATCTGCAGACGTTCACCCTGGACCCTGATCTCGTAGCTGTTCCACTGTCCCGGGGGCCGCAGGACGCGGTCACGGGCCTTGGTGTTGGCGGACTTGAAGGTGTAGACGGCACCGGTGGTGCGGTCGGCGGCGTCGGTGGCGTCGATCTGGATCTCGTACCCGTTGTTGACCGCCGACCAGGGGTCGTCGGACTCCGGGAAGCCCACGAAGATGCCGGAGTTGTCGTCGCCGGCCATCTTCCAGTCGAGCTTGAGCGAGTACGACGTCAGCTCCTTGGCCTGGTAGGTGAGGAGGCCCATGCCGCCCTCGGAGTGCAGGGCGCCGTCACTGATGGAGAACTTCCCCGGGCCCGCCTGCTTCCACCCCTCCAGCGTCTTGCCGTTGAAGATCGGCCGGTAGTCGGTGTCCGGCTTGCAGTCGGCCTTGACCTGGCCGGTGGCGTAGCGCAGGCCGCCCAGGACGTGACTGCGGAAGGCCGGTTCGGCGTAGGACTCCTTGGTGTGGCCGAGTCCGGTGTAGAAGGAGCGGCCGCCCTGGTAGGCCTGGCACCAGGAGATCGGGTGGTCGCCCTTCATGTTGCCGCCGGTGTAGGTGGTCTCGTCGAGCGTGGCGAGAACCTTGGCCTTGTCCCGGGGGTTGGTGCGGTAGTTGTACCACTCGTCGGTGCGCTCCCACTCCTCGTCCAGGTGCGCGGTGGCGGGGTGGTCGTGGTCCTCGACGCGGACGGTGGCGGGCTGGATCTGCGGGTGCGAGTCGAAGTAGGCGCCGACGAGGCCGCCGTAGAACTCCCAGTCGTACTCGGTGTCGGCGGCCGCGTGGATGCCGACGTAACCGCCGCCGGTGGCCACGTAGTTCTCGAACGCCTTCTGCTGCTCGGCGCCCAGCACGTCGCCGGTGGTGGAGAGGAACGCGACGGCGTCGTAGCGGGCCAGGTTGCTGGTGGTGAACTGGGCGGCGGACTCGGTGGAGTCGACCGTGATGTTGGTGTCCTTGCCGATCTCCTTCAGGGCCTCGATGCCCGCGGGGATCGAGTCGTGGCGGAAGCCGGCGGTCTTGGAGAAGACCAGGACACGCTTGGCGGTCTTGTCGACCGGGGTGTTGGAGAGTTCGAAGTCGTCGACGTCGTAGAGCGCTCCGTCGCCGCCCTTGAAGACGAGGAAGAGTTCGGTCTGCTTCTTGGGCGCGCCGCGCAGCGGGATGTCGACGTCCTGGAAGGTGTCCCAGCTGCCGGTCACCGGGACGGGGCCGGAGCCGAGGATCTTGCCGGTGGGCGAGCCCGCGCGGACTTCGAGGAAGCCGCCGGAGCCGGCCGAGGAGATCCGGGCGGTGAGCTTGGTGGTGTTGCCGAGGACGTAGGTCTTGAAGGAGATCCAGTCGTCGTTGTGGATGTCGCCGACGGTCTTTCCGCCGTGCGCGCTGGACTTGCTCGGCGTGGTGACGCCGGAGGAGTCGTCGAAGTGCTCGGCCTGGCGGTGCTTGGGCTGGAGCCGGGAGGCGTCCTTGCCGGTCAGCTTGGCCTGTCCGCCACCGCCGTTGTCGGTGTACGAGGCCGAAATGCCGCCGTAGATGTTGGCGTTGGGGTCGTGGCCGCCTTCCATGGCGGTCTTGATGGTGCCTTCGCAGCCGTGCTCGGTGGTGATGTCGTGACCGTGGCTGTCGTGGCCCAGGGTGAACTTGACCTCGACCTTGGTGCAGTCGATGGTCCCGTCCTCCGGGTCACTGACGTTCACCTTGAACGGCACGGAGTCGCCGAATTCGAAGAGCTGCCCGTCCTCGGGGAGCACCAGCTCCACGGTCGGGGCGGTGTTGCCCACGGTGACGTGGACGCTGGCGGAGCCGGTGCGGCCCGTCGGGTCCTCGGCGGTCAGAGTCGCGACGTAAGTGCCGTTCTTCTTGTACGTGTACGTCGGGTTGGCGGCGGTGGAGGTGCCGCCGTCACCGAAGTCCCAGGAGTAGGTGAGCGGGTCGCCGTCGCCGTCCGCCGTGCCCGCCGAGGAGAACTTCACCTTCAGCGGCGCGGTGCCCGAGGTCTTGTTCGCCGAGGCTTCGGCGATGGGCGAGCGGCCTCCGGTCGCGTTCTCGATGCGGTAGAGCGCGGAGTTCTCGTCGCCGCCGAACCAGGCGAGGCCGTAGTCGAGGACGTACAGCGCCCCGTCCGGGCCGAAGGCCATGTCCATGATCTGGGTGCCGGACCACGGCACGTCGTTGATGGACTGGACGGCGCCGTCGGCGTCCTGCTCGATGCGCTTGATCCACTGGCGGCCGAACTCACCGGCGAAGAAGTCGCCGTCGTAGGCCTCGGGGAACTTGACCGGGGAGTCGAGGTCCGCGTCGTAGCGGTAGACGGGTCCGCCCATCGGGGACTCGGAACCGGAGCCGAACTCGGGCACCGAGCCGCCGTCGTACGGGATCCACGCGGCCTCGGCCGGCGGAAGGTCGACGAGTCCGGTGTTGTGCGGCGACTCGTTCTTCGGGGCGGCGCAGTCGAAGGCGGCGCCGGAGGTCTTGGTGGCGAAGTCGTAGTCGATGTACGGCTCGTTGTCGCCGACGCAGAAGGGCCAGCCGAAGTTGGCGGCCTTCGTCACGCGGGCGAACTCGACCTTCCCGGCCGGTCCGCGCCCCGGGTCGGCAGCGCCCGCGTCGGGGCCGTAGTCACCGACGTACACGGTGCCGGTGGCCTGGTCGACGGAGAAGCGGAAGGGGTTGCGGAAGCCCATCGCGTAGATCTCGGGGCGGGTCTTGTCCGTGCCCGGCTCGAAGAGGTTGCCGTCGGGGACGGTGTACGAGCCGTCGTCGGCGACCTTGATGCGCAGGATCTTGCCGCGCAGGTCGTTGGTGTTGCCCGAGGTGCGGCGGGCGTCGAACGCCGGGTTGCGGTCTGGGCGTTCGTCGATCGGGGTGAAGCCGTCGGAGGCGAAGGGGTTGGTGTCGTCGCCGGTCGAGAGGTAGAGGTTGCCGTCCTTGTCGAAGTCGATGTCACCGCCGACGTGGCAGCAGATGCCGCGCGAGGTGGGGACGTCCAGGACCTTCTTCTCGCTGGCGGTGTCGAGGGTGCCGTCCTCGTTGAGGACGAAGCGGGAGAGCCGGTTGACACCGTCGAACTTCGCGAAGTCGGCGGCGGTTCCGGTTTCCGGGGCGTCGCCCGCCGGGGTGTCCATCGGGGGTGCGTAGAAGAGGTAGATCGCCCGGTTCTCGGCGAAGTTCGGGTCGACGCCGACGCCTTGGAGGCCTTCCTCGTCGTGCGTGTACACGGGGAGGGTGCCGGAGATCCTGGTGTTGCCGGCGCTGTCGGTGATCCGCAGCTCGCCGCCGCGCGAGGTGTGCAGCACGCTGCGGTCGGGGAGCACGGCGAGCGACATGGGCTCGCCGGTCTCCTCGGCGCCCTTGGCGAGGGTGACCTGCTGGAAGTCCTCCGCCGCCGGCTCCTCGTGCCCGGGGTGGCCCGGGTGGGCGGTGGCGCCGGGGGCGGAGCCGAGGGTCAGAGTGGCGGCGGCGAGCAGGCCGCCGGTGAACAGCGCGAGGGTTTTACGGACGGGGGTCCGGGCCAGGAGCCGCTTTCTGGTTCTGTGCACGTAGGTCCTCCGGAGAGTGCCGGTTGTACGGGCGGGTGTAGCCGTGCCGTGCCGCGCGGGGACTGCCGCGCGTGTGTCACCGGAGACGGGAGCGACCCCGGTGACGCGAGTCATGTCGTGTACACGTGGTGGACGGTAGACCTGTTCGTCCGCGACGGAAAGCCCTTGTGCAACAGGTAAGTCGAACTTCTGCTTCCGGCAGGACAAAGGGGTTTCCGGGCAGGGCGAGGCAGCCCCGGGGGGAAGGGGGTGGTGCCGTGCGACACGCCCCCGGGGCTTGATCGTTCTCGCTACTCGCCGCCGCCGAAGGCCGCGTCGAAGGAGGCCGACGGCGGGTCGAAGTCGAACCGCTTGAGTCCGGCAAGCGCTTCCGGGGCGCCGGTCAGCCGGTCCATCCCGGCGTCCTCCCACTCGACCGAGACCGGTCCTTCGTAGCCGATGAACCGGAGCATCCGGAAGACGTCCTCCCAGGGGACGTCGCCGTGGCCGGCGGAGACGAAGTCCCAGCCGCGCCGGGGGTCGCCCCACGGCAGATGCGAGCCGAGGCGGCCGTTGCGGCCGTCGAGGCGCTTGCGGGCCTCTTTGCAGTCCACGTGGTAGATCCGGTCCCGGAAGTCGTAGAGGAAGCCGACCGGGTCCAGGTCCTGCCAGACGAAGTGGCTCGGGTCGAAGTTCAGCCCGAACGCGGGCCGGTGGTCCACCGCTTCGAGTGCGCGCTTGGTGGTCCAGTAGTCGTACGCGATCTCGCTCGGGTGCACCTCGTGGGCGAAGCGCACCCCCTCGGCGTCGAAGACGTCCAGGATCGGGTTCCAGCGCTCGGCGAAGTCCTCGTAGCCCCGCTCGATCATGTGCGGCGGGACGGGCGGGAACATCGCGACGAGGTGCCAGATCGAGGAGCCGGTGAACCCGATGACCGTGTCCACGCCGAAGGCGGCGGCGGCCCGCGCGGTGTCGGCGATCTCGGCGGCGGCCCGCTGCCGTACGCCTTCGGGCTCGCCGTCGCCCCAGATGCGGGCGGGCAGAATGCCCTGGTGGCGTTCGTCGATCGGGTGGTCGCAGACGGCCTGCCCGACGAGGTGGTTGGAGATCGCGAAGCACTTCAGCCCGTACTTGTCGAGCAGTTGGTGCCGGGTGTCCAGGTAGCCGGGGTCGGCCAGCGCTTTGTCGACCTCGAAGTGGTCTCCCCAGCAGGCGAGTTCGAGCCCGTCGTAGCCGAAGTCCCGGGCGTGCTTGCAGACCTCCTCCAGCGGGAGGTCTGCCCACTGGCCGGTGAAGAGCGTGAAGGGGCGGGGCATGGGCGGCAGCCTCCTAGGACGAGGACGGGACCGGGGTGTGGACGGAGTTCTTGGCGGCGCTCTCCTCGACGGCGGCGAGCACCCGCTGCACCTGGAGGCCGTCCGCGAACGACGGTACGGGCGGGGCCCCTTCGGCGATCGTGCGGACCACGTCGCGGGCCTGGTGGACGAAGGTGTGCTCGTAGCCGAGACCGTGACCCGGCGGCCACCAGGCCTCCAGGTAGGGGTGCTCGGGTTCGGTGACGAGGATGCGGCGGAAGCCCGCGGTGGCGGCGGGTTCGGTGTGGTCGTGGAAGGACAGCTCGTTGAGCCGCTCCAGGTCGAAGGCGAGCGAGCCCAGCTCCCCGTTGATCTCCAGGCGCAGGGCGTTCTTGCGCCCGGCAGCCATCCGGGTCGCCTCGAAGGAGGCGAGAGCGCCGGAGGCGAGGCGGCCGGTGAAGATCGCCGCGTCGTCGACGGTGACCTCGCCCCGCTCCACCGTGTCGGCGCTGCCGGAGAGCCCGGCCGACGCCCCGGCGAGCAGGGGGCGTTCGCGTACGAAGGTCTCGCTGACGGCGGAGACTCCGGTGAGCAGCTCGCCCGTGAGGTACTGGGCGAGGTCGACGATGTGCGCCCCGAGGTCGCCGAGCGCGCCGGATCCGGCGTGCTCGCGCTTGAGCCGCCAGGTGAGCGGGGAGGCCGGGTCGACCAGCCAGTCCTGGAGGTAGGTGGCCCGCACATGGCGCAGGGGTCCGAGCCGGCCCTCGGCGATGAGCTGCCGGGCGTAGGAGATCGCCGGCACCTTGCGGTAGTTGAAGCCCACCATCGCCACCTGGCCGCGGGCGGCGGCGGCCTCGGCGGCGCGGACCATGGCCTCGGCCTCGGCGACGTTGTTGGCGAGCGGCTTCTCGCACAGGACGTGCTTGCCGGCCTCCAGCGCGGCGATGGCGATCTCCGCGTGGCTGTCGCCGGGCGTGCAGATGTCGATCAGCTGGACGTCGTCCCGGGCGATCAGGGCCCGCCAGTCGGTCTCCGCCGCCGCCCAGCCGTGCCGGGCAGCGGCGGCGTCGACCGCCGCACGGTCGCGTCCGCAGATCGCGGCGAGAGCGGGCCGCAGCGGCAGGTCGAAGACGTGTCCGGCGGTGCGCCACCCCTGGGAGTGGGCGGCGCCCATGAACGCGTATCCGACCATGCCGACCCCGAGCGTTCCCGGCGCCTGTCGCGGCGGCGGTGCTGGGGCTTGCGTTTCCGTCTCTTGACTACGGGCCATGCGGACTTCCTCCTCATCGGTGTGCGGTAACGGGCCGGGGGACGCGCTCGCCGCCTCCCCCGGAGTCCCGGTCAGTTGAAGCCCGTCGGCAGGTACTGGTCGATGTTGTCCTTCGTCACGACCGCGGAGTACAGGGTCAGGGAGGTCGGGATCTCCATCTCGGAGAGCCCGCTGATGCCCTTGGACTGGCCGAGCGCCCGGGCCAGGTCGATGGCGGACGCGGCCATCGTCGGCGGGTAGAGGACGGTCGCCTTGATGACCGAGTTGTCGGCCTTGATGGCGTCCATCGCGGACTTGGCGCCGGCGCCGCCGACCATGATGAACTCGTCGCGGCCCGCCTGCTTGATGGCGCGGAGCGCTCCGACGCCCTGGTCGTCGTCGTGGTTCCACAGGGCGTCGAACTGCTTCTGTGCCTGCAGGAGTTGGGCCATCTTGGCCTGGCCGGACTCTACGGTGAAGTCGGCTGCCTGGCGGGCCACCAGCTTGATGTTGGAGTAGTTCTTGAGGGCGTCGGCGAAGCCCTGGCTGCGCTGCTTGGTCAGCTCCAGGTTGTCGATACCGGCGAGCTCGACGACCTTGGCGTTCGGCTTGTCCTTGAGCTGTTCTCCGATGTAGTGCCCGGCGTTGAGACCCATGCCGTAGTTGTCGCCGCCGACCCAGCAGCGGTACGCCTGCGGGGAGGCGAAGATGCGGTCCAGGTTGACGACGGGGATGCCCGCCTTCATCGCTTCCAGGCCGACCTGGGTGAGCGCCTTGCCGTCGGCGGGGAGGATGACGAGGACGTCGACCTTCTTGTTGATGAGGGTCTTGACCTGGCCGATCTGGGCGGCGGTGTCGTTGGAGCCCTCGGTGATCTCCAGGGTGACGTCGGAGTACGTCTCCGCCCGGGACTTGGCGTTCACGTTGATCGCGTTCAGCCAGCCGTGGTCGGCCTGCGGTCCGGCGAAGCCGATGGTGACGGCCTTGCCGGGCTTGTCGTCGGCGGGGGCGCTGTTGCCGGCGGGCTCGGTCTTCTTGGGCTCGTTGCTGGTACAGGCGGTGAGGAGCGCGCCCGCGGAGACGGCGGCGGTTCCGAACAGCAGCCCTCTGCGGCTGGTTTCTGGCATGACGGTCTGACCCTTCATCCGGTGGGTGCGTACGAGGTGCGGGTGCGGGGGGTTCGTATCGGTGCCGGGGGCGTCCGGTCGGTCGGGGGTCGCTCAGGTCTCCCGGCCGCGCATGGTGCGGCCCTGGACGAGGACGGCGGCGACGATGATGGCGCCCTTGGCGATCTGCTGGACGTCGCTCTGGAGGTTGTTGAGCGCGAAGATGTTGGTGATCGTGGTGAAGATCAGGACGCCGAGGACGGAGCCGACGATGGTGCCCCGGCCTCCGCTGAGGAGGGTTCCGCCGATGATCGCGGCGGCGATGGCGTCGAGCTCGTACAGGTTGCCGTTGGTGTTCTGGCCGGAGCCGGCCAGCACGATCAGCATGAAGGCGGCGATGCCGCAGCAGAGCCCGGACAGCAGGTAGAGGTACAGGCGCTGGCGGCGGACGTCGATCCCGGCGAGCCGGGCGGCCTCCGCGTTGCCGCCGACGGCGACGGTGCGGCGGCCGAAGGTGGTCCGGTTGAGGATCAGCCAGCCGACGATGACGACCACGGCGAACATGATGACCAGCGGCGGGATCCCGAGAATGTAGGAGTCGGGCAGGCCGAGGTCGAGGACCGAGTCGACGGTGACGATCTGGGTCTTGCCGTCGGTGATCTGGAGGGCGAGTCCGCGGGCCGACGCGAGCATGGCCAGCGTCGCGATGAACGGGACCATGTTGCCGTACGCGATCAGGACGCCGTTGACGAGTCCCGCGGCGAGGCCGACGATCACCGCGGTGAACGCGATGCCCGCGAAGCCGTACTCCTGGGTGGCCAGGGTCGTCGCCCACACCGAGGCGAGGGCGACCATCGCCCCGACGGAGAGATCGATGCCGCCGCTGATGATGACGAAGGTCATGCCGACGGTGACGACGCCGATGACGGACGCCTGGGTCAGGATCAGCTGGAGGTTCCCGGTGTCCAGGAAGGCGTCCGGTTCGGTGATGCCGCCGACCAGGACCAGCGCGGCGAGGACGCCGAGCAGGGACAGGATCCGGACGTCGAGCCGCAGACCGAGGGCCGGCATGCCCCCGCCCGACTTCGAGGGCGGCGTGTCGGAGGGGGCCGCGACGGCCCCCTTGTCCGGCCCGTTGTGCTGCGCCGACGGGGCGGGCTGTGTCATGGCGTCGGACTCCCTTCCATCACGAGGTCGAGTACGCGGTGCTCGTCGAGCTCCTGGGCGGGGGCCGTGTGGACCACTTCGCCCTCGCGGAGGACCAGCACCCGGTCGGCGAGGCCCAGGACTTCGGGCACTTCACTGGAGACGAGCAGGACGGCGAGGCCTTCGTCGGCCAGCCGGCGGATCACGGCGTAGAGCTCGGCGCGGGCGCCGACGTCGACGCCACGGGTGGGTTCGTCCAGCAGCAGGACCCGGCAGCCGCGCAGCAGCCAGCGGGCGAGGACGGCTTTCTGCTGGTTGCCGCCGGAGAGGGTGCGGACGGCGGCGTCCGGGTTGTCGGGCCGCATCTGCAGTTCGCGGGTGGCGCTCCGTGCGGCCTTCCGCTCCCCGCCCCGGTCGATCCAGCCGATCCGGGCGAAACGGGAGAGGGAGGAGACGGAGACGTTACGGGTGACCGATTCGGTCATCAGCAGGGCCTGCGCCTTGCGTTCCTCGGGGGCGAGGCCGATCCCGGCGGCGACGGCGGCGCGGACGCTGCCGGGGGGGAGCTGCTTGCCCGCGACGGTGACGGTTCCGGTGCTCGCCTTGCGGGCCCCGTAGATCGTCTCCAGGATCTCGGAGCGGCCCGAGCCGACGAGTCCGGCGAGGCCGACGATCTCGCCGGGCCGCAGTTCGAGGTCGACGGGGGCGAACTCGCCCTTGCGGGACAGGCCTTGAACCCGGAGCACCGGTTCGCCGGTGGTGGCGGGGGGCTCCTCGGGGCGGGGCGG
>NZ_QWFA01000113.1 GCF_003501885.1 Streptomyces globisporus | reverse complement strand
ACCCCCTCCTGGAGAAGCTGGGCGCCCTGCCCGCCACCCCCCGAGCTGTGCTGACGACTCCTCAAGTCCGGGCGGCGGTCGCCGGTTCCCTCGACGCGGGCGAGATCTGGGACGAGGACGCGCTCGACGCCGACGAGCTGGCCGAGACCGTCCTCACTCTCGTACGCGACGCGGAACTGGCCCCCGGCGACGAACCCTGGCTCGGCGCCCTGGCCCTCCCCGACGAGGAGGGTGAGCCCGCTCCCGCCGGTGAACTCGTCCTCCCCGGGAGCCCGTTCGCGCAGATCATGCGGGAGGGGGAACTCGCCCTCGCCGACCAGGAGTTGGCCGACCGCTGGGGCGAGGGGCCGCTGACCGCCTGCGGGGTCCTGGCGACCTTCGCCCTTGTCCGGGCCACCGACGTCGTCCTCGACCCGGACGAACTGGAGCCCCGTGACAGCGACTTCGCCGAACCCGACGACGCCGGGCTGCTGGACGCCGTCGACGTCTGGTGCGAGGACCTGCTCGACCAGCTGCCCGAGACGCCCGTACCGCCGGTCGCCACCGAGATCGTCGCCGTACGGGACCTGGACCTGGTCGACGACGACGCCTGGCCGCAGGCGCTCGCGATGCTGGCCCAGCCGCCCCTGCGCGACGCGCTGACGCAGCCGGTGCGGGTGCTGCTCCCGGACGGCACGACGCAGTCCGTGCGCGCGTACACCGCGTGGTGGCTGCGCGACCACCCCGTGCTGGACGGACGCCGTCCGGCCGGACTCCGCTCGGCGGGCGGCGACCCGCTGCTGGCCGGGCTGTACGACGCGGTGGACGCGACCGGCTTCGACGACGCCCAGGTGCTGCGGGCCCTCGGGGTGCGCACCTCGGTCGCCGCCCTCCTGGACGAGCCGGGCGGCGCGGCCGAACTGCTGGGCCGCCTCGCCGACGAGGACCGCCCCGTCACCCCCGTACAGCTGCACGCCCTCTACACGGCCCTCGCCGAACTGGACCCGGATCAGGTGACGTTGCCGGACGAGCTGCGCGCGGTGGTGGACGGGGAGGTCGCGGTGGCCGACGCGGCGGACGCGGTCATCGCGGACGCCCCGGACGTGCTGCCGCTGACGGAGGGCCTGCCCCTGCTCCCGGTCGCCCCGTCCCGGGCCGCCGAACTGGCCGACCTGCTCCAGGTGCGCCGCCTGGGCGAGACGGTCGAGGCGGACGTCACCAGCGAGGGCGAGGAGCACCGCGTACCGGAGTCGGTCCGCGTCCTGCTCGGTCCCGCCACCCCCGACGCGTACATCGAGCACCCCGAACTCCGGGCGGGCGGCGTCGAACTGGACTGGCGCCGCACCCCGGACGGCGTCGTCCACGCCGCCACCCTGGAGGGCGTGGCGGCGGGTCTCGCCTGGGCGGCGGGCCAGTGGCCCCGCCGCTTCGAGGTCGCCGCCCTGCTGGAGGACCCATCGCGTACGGAGGAGCTGGCGCGGGACCGTTGGTTCGACTGAGGGCCGGGCACCCACCGGGGCGTGAACTGCGGCTTCACAGAAAAGTCACAGGCCCGCACAACCGTTCACCTGGTTCGCCTGTCTGTTCCTGTGAGCCAAGAGGCTCATGGACCAGATGGGTCCCGCCGGGCTGACGACACAAGCGCGCCCCGGGACCCCTTCTCCACTTGGGGACACATGCGTATTCGTGCCACCGTGGCCGCCGTTTCCGGCGCCCTGGCCCTTTCCGCTCTTGCTGTGCCGGCCGTCCAGGCCGACGAGAAGCCGGACGCCGGCCTGAGCCTGCCGTCCGGTGCCGAGGTCTTCGGCGCCGAGTCCGGTGCGTCCGCCGCCAAGGCCCGCGCCGCCCGCGCCGCGGAGGTGCCCGTCATCAAGAAGGTCGTCGTCAACGGCGGCAAGGACATCGTGGTGGGCACGAAGTCCAAGCAGAAGTTCACCATCGCGATCACGGCCTCGTCGCCGTCCGGCATCGACGACGCGTTCGCCTACCTGTGGCACGGCCAGTTGGACGAGGTCGACGGCCTCCTCGCTCCCACCCAGGAGGTCGGCAGCTGCAAGGTTTCGGCCGACCCCACCACCTCCACGTGCACCGTCTCGATCACGGTCGACCCGCGGTCCGACGACCTCTACACGAGCAGCCTCGCCGGCACCTGGAACGTCGCCGCCGGAGCGCTCGCGGGCAGCCGCGGCCAGAACGACTTCGTCTGGAACGACCACCATGCCAAGGCCCGGGTCCAGCGGTTCTCCAAGCTGACCGTGAACGCGTCCCCCGAGCCGGTGAAGAAGGGGAAGACCCTCACCGTCACCGGCAAGCTCACGCGGGCCAACTGGGACACCAACACGTACAAGGGCTACACCAACCAGCCCGTGAAGCTCCAGTTCAAGAAGAAGGGGGCCAAGAGCTACACGACGGTGAAGACCATCAAGACCAGCTCCACCGGCACCCTGAAGACCACCGTCAAGGCCTCGGCCGACGGTTACTGGCGCTACAGCTTCGCCGGTACGTCCACCACCCCGGCCGTCTCGGTCGCCGGTGACTTCGTCGACGTGAAGTAACCGCCTCCGCACAGCAGGGCATACGGAAGCCCCCGGGAGGACCACCGTCCTCCCGGGGGCTTCCGTCATGCCCGCGGCCTACATTCCGAAGCGCCGCCCCACCCAGCGCCAGACGAACTCCAGCAGCGCGGCCGCCGCCACCGCGATGGCGACCGCCGTCCACGGCATCGTCGTGCCGACCAGCTTCAGCGCGAAGAAGTCCTGGAGCCACGGCACCACGAGCACGATCAGGAAGCCGAGCCCCATCGCCGCCACCAGGCCGATCCGCCACCAGGTGTACGGGCGGGCGATGATCGCCAGGACCCACATAGCGACCAGGAACAGCGTCAGCGTCGCCGCGCTCGTCTCGGCGTCCAGCGCGCCCTCGCCGCTGTAGTGGTGCCGTGCCACCAGGTACGTGGTGAAGGTGGCCGCCGCCGCGATGACGCCCGAGGGGATCGCGTACCGCATGACCCGGCGGACGAAGTGGGGCTGGGCCCGTTCCTTGTTGGGCGCGAGGGCCAGGAAGAACGCGGGGACGCCGATGGTCAGCGTGGCCAGCAGGGTCAGGTGCCGCGGCAGGAACGGGTACTCCACCTGGGTGCAGACCACCAGGATCGCCAGCAGCACCGAGTAGACCGTCTTGGTCAGGAAGAGCGTCGCGACCCGGGTGATGTTGCCGATCACCCGGCGGCCCTCGGCCACCACCGACGGCAGCGTCGCGAAGCTGTTGTTCAGCAGCACGATCTGCGCCACCGCCCGCGTCGCCTCCGAGCCCGAGCCCATCGAGACGCCGATGTCCGCGTCCTTGAGCGCGAGGACGTCGTTGACGCCGTCGCCGGTCATCGCGACCGTGTGGCCGCGCGACTGGAGGGCGGCCACCATGTCCCGCTTCTGCTGCGGGGTGACCCGGCCGAAGACCGCGTTCTGCTCCATGGCGGTCGCCATCTCGTCCGGGTCGGTCGGCAGCCGGCGGGCGTCCAGCGTGTTCTCCGCGCCCGCCAGGCCCAGCTTTCCGGCGACCGCACCGACCGAGACCGCGTTGTCGCCGGAGATGACCTTGGTGGCCACGTTCTGGTCGGCGAAGTAGGCGAGCGTGTCACCCGCGTCCGGCCGCAGCCGCTGCTCCAGGACGACCAGGGCGGTGGGAGCGGCTCCGGCGGCCGCGCCGGGCGCGTCCAGGTCGTCGCCCTGCACACGGGCCAGCAGCAGCACCCGCAGACCCTGCTGGTTGAGCTGCTCGATCGCGGCGAGGGTCGCGTCGCCCTCGGGCAGCAGGACGTCGGGCGCGCCGAGCAGCCAGGCGGAGGCCGTCCCGTCGGCCTCGGCGAACGCCGCGCCGCTGTACTTGCGCGCCGAGGAGAACGGCATCGCGTCGGTGACCGCCCAGGCAGCCTCCTCCGTCTGCGGGTACGCGTCGATGATGGCCTGGAGGCTGGCGTTGGGCCGGGGGTCCGATGCGCCGAACGTCCGCAGCACCTCCTGGACGTACGCCTCGTCGCTCCCGTTCAGCGGCCGGACCTCCGTGACGTCCATGCCGCCCTCGGTCAGCGTGCCCGTTTTGTCCAGGCAGACCACGTCGACCCGGGCCAGGCCCTCGATGGCCGGCAGCTCCTGCACCAGGCACTGCTTGCGGCCCAGGCGGACGACGCCGATGGCGAAGGCGACGGAGGTGAGGAGCACCAGGCCCTCGGGGATCATCGGGACGATGCCGCCGACGGTCCGGGCGACGGAGTCCTTGAAGTTGTTGTCCTTCACGACCAGCTGGCTGATGATCAGCCCGATCGCCGTCGGCACCATCATCCACGTGACGTACTTGAGGATCGTGCTGATGCCGCTGCGCAGCTCCGAGTGGACGAGCGTGAAGCGCGACGCCTCCTCGGCGAGCTGCGCGGCGTACGCCTCACGGCCGACCTTCGTCGCGGTGAACGCGCCGCCGCCCGCGACGACGAAGCTGCCCGACATCACCGGGTCGCCGGGCCGCTTCAGCACCGGGTCGGCCTCACCGGTCAGCAGCGACTCGTCGACCTCCAGGCTGTCGGCCTCCGCGACCACGCCGTCCACGACCACCTTGTCGCCGGGGCCCAGCTCGATGACGTCCCCGAGGACGATCTCGTTGGTGGAGATCTCGGCGGCGACCCCGTCGCGCCGGACGGTCGGCTTCGCCTCGCCGATCACCGCGAGGCTGTCCAGGGTCTTCTTGGCCCGCCACTCCTGGATGATGCCGATGCCGGTGTTGGCGACGATCACGAAGCCGAAGAGGCTGTCCTGGATCGGCGCGACGAACAGCATGATCACCCAGAGCACGCCGATGATCAGGTTGAACCGGGTGAGGACGTTGGCCCGGACGATCTCGGTGAGCGAGCGCGAGGACCGTACGGGTACGTCGTTGACCTCGCCGCGCGCGACCCGTTCGGCGACCTCGGCGGTGCTCAGACCGTCCGGCCGGTGGGGCGGCGGCGGTGGCTCCATGGGGTGCACGGGGTCGAGTTCCGCCCCCGCGTCGATCATGGCCGGCCGGGAGGGTCCGGGGGTCTCCCCGGAGGAATCGAGTGCCCGCTGCGTCATGGGTCCGACGTTACGGGCGCTCGCGGTGAATCTCCCGCCAGGGGGGCGAAGATCCGACCAGGGGAGGACGAAGACGGTCCCGTGGTCGTACGGAGACGCGGACGGCTCAGGCGGTCCGGTCCGGCCGGTCGCCGCTCAGCGCCTTGTCCGCCGCCTCGGCCCCTGCCGCGTCCTTGACCTCGGCCCGGGCCGCGTGGCGCTTGAGGGCGGCATCGCGGCCGCGCACGTACCAGATCCCGATCAGGCCGAGTCCGGCGCCGGCCAGCGGGGTCCACACCCACCAGGTGTGGCCGCGGTCGGCGAACCAGCCGTAGAAGGGGAGCTGGGCGAGGAAGAGGACGAACCAGAGGATCGTGCCGCCGACGACGGTGGCGACGACGGGGCCCTCCAGGGGTTCGGGCGCCTCGTGCTTCGGTGTCCACTTCTCCATGCGTTCAGTGTATGGGGCCCCGTCCGGACCACCCGATCGGCGGGTGACGAGGCGGTCGGCTCAAGGGTCTACGCGCGGAGATAGCGATCTTCGCTTGATGTATTCATACTGAATCTGCTTTGGGCTGGCTCGAATTGTTCGTTGGAACATCCAAATTCGATCACCTCTCGTCCTTTGCTCCGCCTCCCCTACGTACGACTGAGGTCACCCATGCCCCCCTCGGCCACCGCTCCGGTCGACTCCCCGCCCCCCGCGGCTCCGCAGCCCCAGGGCAGCCTGGACCGGTTCTTCAAGATCTCCGAGCGGGGGTCGACCGTCGCCCGCGAGTTCCGCGGCGGGTTCGCCACCTTCTTCGCGATGGCGTACATCATCGTGCTCAACCCGATCATCCTGGGCAGCGCGAAGGACATGTACGGCCACCAGCTCGACAACGGTCAGCTGGTCACCGCCACCGTGCTCTCCGCCGCCTTCTCCACGCTGCTGATGGGCGTCATCGGCAACGTGCCGATCGCGCTCGCCGCCGGCCTCGGCGTCAACACCGTCGTCGCGCTCCAGCTCGCCCCCCGGATGAGCTGGCCGGACGCGATGGGCATGGTCGTCCTCGCGGGTGTCGTGGTGATGCTGCTGGTCGCCACCGGGCTGCGGGAACGGGTGATGAACGCCGTGCCGAGGTCGCTCCGCAAGGGCATCGCGATCGGTATCGGCCTGTTCATCCTCCTGATCGGCCTCGTCGACTCCGGCTTCGTCTCGCGCATCCCGGACGCCGCGCACACCACCGTGCCGCTCCAGCTCGGCGGCGACGGCCACCTCAACGGCTGGCCGGTTCTCGTCTTCGTCCTCGGCGCGCTGCTGACCCTCGCGCTGATCGTGCGCAAGGTGCCCGGCGCGATCCTGATCTCGATCGTCGCCATGACGGGCGTCGCCGTGGTCATCGACGCGGTGGCGGGGCTGCCCGAGGGGGCGTGGGGCCTGACGACGCCGTCCTGGCCGGGCAATCCGGTCTCGGCGCCGGACTTCGGGCTGCTCGGCGAGGTCAGCCTGTTCGGTGGCTTCGAGAAGGTCGGCTATCTGACGGGCGTGCTGTTCGTCTTCACCGTGCTGCTTTCCTGCTTCTTCGACGCGATGGGCACCATTCTGGGCGTCGGCGACGAGGCGAAGCTGATGGACGAGAAGGGCAACTTCCCCGGCATCAACAAGGTCCTGTTCGTGGACGGCATCGCGGTCGCCTCGGGCGGGGCGACCTCCGCCTCCGCCACCACGTGCTTCGTGGAGTCCACCGCGGGCGTCGGCGAGGGCGCCCGCACCGGACTGGCGAGCGTGGTGACCGGTCTGCTCTTCTCGGTGGCGCTGTTCCTCACGCCGCTGGCGACCATGGTCCCGTCGCAGGCGGCCACTCCCGCCCTGCTGGCGGTCGGCTTCCTGATCATCGCGGGCTCGGTGCGGGACATCGACTGGAGCGACTACACGCTCGCGATCCCGGCGTTCCTCGCGATGGTGATGATGCCGTTCACGTACTCGATCACCAACGGCATCGGCATTGGCTTCGTCGCCTTCTCCGTGCTGCGCCTGGCGGCGGGCCGGGGCCGTGAGGTGCCGATCGCGATGTACGTGGTGTCGGCGGTCTTCGTCTTCTACTACGCGATGCCGGCGCTCGGCCTCACGTGATCGGGTCCCTGGTCACCGTAGGGCCCGTCGGCCCGCAGAGCTTCTCCGTCTCTCCGTAGAACTTCTCCGTCTCCTCGACGGCCACCTTGAAGCGTTCGTCGAAGTCGTCGCGAATGAGCGTCCGGACCACATAGTCCTGGACGCTCATTCCGCGTTTGGCGGCGTGCTGCCGGAGCCGGTCGAGCAGCTCACCGTCTATCCGCAGGCTGAGCACTGTCGATCCCATGTCCAGCAGGGTCCACGCCCCGGAGCGCTCTTTGCGTCACTTTCCGCTTCCAACTCACTCGTTCGGGTGATCGGAATTTACGGGAGGTGTAACCGGGTGGTATTTAGGTTGGGTAATGAGTTACGCTAACAAACATGCCTGACCTGATCCACGACGGCGACAGTGCCGCCGCCGTGAGCTCCCTCCGCTCCGCCGTGATGCTGCTGGGCCGTCGCCTGAAGCACCAGCGTGTCGACGAGTCGCTGAGCCCCACCGAGATGTCGGTGCTCGGCACCCTGGCCCGCTGCGGCTCGGCCACCCCCGGTGAGCTGGCCCGCAAGGAGCACGTGCAGCCGCCGTCGATGACCCGCATCGTCGCGCTGCTGGAGGCGAAGGGGCTGGTCAGGCTGGAACCGCACCCCGATGACCGTCGGCAGAAGAGGGTCAGCCAGACCGAGCAGGCGGAGGCCATGCTCGCGGAGAGCCGCACCAAGCGGAACGCCTGGCTGGCCCACCTCGCCGAGGGCCTGGACGAGGACGAGTGGGAGACGCTTCGGGCCGCCGCGCCCGTGTTGGAGAAGCTCGCCCACCTGTGACCCCACGGGCGCGCCGGCGGTGATCCGCCGGGCCGTATCCCCGGATACGGCCGGACCGGATCACCGCCGGAGCGCCCGTCGTCACGTCCTCGTCGGACCGCACGCCGCAGACGTACGAGGAGATGAACCCTTTTGAGTACGGGACCCGGAGCAGACTCCGCCCCCGCACCGACTTCCACCCACGAGAGCACGACCGGCGGGACCTTCTCGTCGCTGAAGATCCGTAACTACCGCCTGTTCGCCACGGGCGCCGTGATCTCCAACACCGGTACCTGGATGTCCCGCATCACCCAGGACTGGCTCGTGCTGAGCCTGACGGGTTCCGCCACCGCCGTAGGCATCACCACAGCTCTGCAGTTCCTTCCGATGCTGCTCTTCGGCCTGTACGGCGGCGTCATCGCCGACCGCCTCCCGAAGCGGCAGATCCTGCTCGTCAGCCAGGCCATGCTCGGCCTGTGCGGTATCGCGCTGGCCGTCCTGACCCTCTCCGGGGTCGTCGAGGTCTGGCACGTCTACCTGGTCGCGTTCCTGCTCGGCATGGTGACCGTCGTCGACAACCCGGCCCGCCAGTCGTTCGTCTCCGAGATGGTCGGCCCCGCGCAGCTGCGCAACGCGGTCAGCCTGAACTCGGCGAACTTCCAGTCCGCCCGGCTCATCGGCCCCGCCGTCGCGGGTGTCCTGATCACCACGGTCGGCAGCGGCTGGGCGTTCCTGCTCAACGGCCTGTCGTTCCTGGCCCCGCTCGTCGGCCTGCTGATGATGCGGACGAACGAGCTGCACGCCTCGGTCACGGTGCCCCGCGCCAAGGGCCAGCTCCGCGAGGGCCTTGCTTACGTCCGGGGCCGCCCCGAGCTGGTCTGGCCGATCGTCCTGGTCGGCTTCGTCGGCACGTTCGGGTTCAACTTCCCGATCTGGCTGACGGCCTTCGCCGACGAGATCTTCGACGGCGGCGCGGGCATGTACTCCTTCTTCAACATCCTGATGGCGGCCGGTTCGCTGGCCGGCGCACTGCTCTCGGCCCGCCGCCGCTCCTCGCGGCTGCGGATGCTGGTGGCGGCGGGCACGGCCTTCGGCCTGCTGGAGATCGCGGCTTCGCTCTCCCCGTACGTCTGGCTGTTCTCGCTCCTCCTGGTCCCGATCGGCATGCTGGGCCTGACGACGAACATCACCGCGAACACGAGCGTCCAGATGGCCGCCGATCCGGAGATGCGGGGCCGGGTGATGAGCCTGTACATGATGGTCTTCGCCGGGGGTACGCCCGTGGGGGCCCCGATCGTCGGCTGGATCAGCGACACGTACGGCGCCCGCACCGGCTTCGCGGCCGGCGGCGCGATCTCGGTGATCGCCGCCCTGGCCGTCGGCTTCGCCCTCGCCCGCGTCGGCGGCCTCCGCCTGAAGGTCGACCTCCGCCCGGGCCGCCCGCACGTCCGCTTCGTCCCGCGCGAGCAGCTGGCGACGGCGGCGTGAGCCATGCGAAAGGCGCCCTTCCCCGGAGCGGGGGGAGGGCGCCTTTCGCGTGCAGGTCGACCGGGGTGCCGAAGTCCAGGCTCAGCACGCTGCGGTACTCGTCTTCCTTCGGGAGCGTGTGCAGGTGTCAGGTCCCGGTGTACGGGTCGACGATGAGGTAGACGGGGACACAACGACAGGCCCGGCGCCCCGGACCTGCCAGACTCGCGCGTATGAGCAGCAGCGATCCCGGTCGTCCGTCCGTCCGGCGGCTCTTCGCCGCCGTCCTGCCGCCCGCGTCCGCCGTCGCCGAACTCCGTAAGGCTCTCGCGCCGCTCCGCGCCCTGCCCGGGGCGCCGGACCTTCGCTGGACGGGCCCCGAGGGCTGGCACTTCACGCTGGCGTTCTACGGGGAGGTGCCCGAGGACGCCGCGCCGGAGCTGGAGGCGCGGCTGGAGCGGGCCGCGCGTCGGTCCGAGCCCTTCGCGCTCCGCGTGCACGGGGCCGGGCACTTCGGCGGGCGGGCGCTGTGGGCCGGGGCGGCGGGCGGGCTCGACACGCTGCGGCTGCTCGCCGAGCGCGCCGATGCCGCCGCCCGGCGGACCGGGCTGCCGATGGAGGAGCACCGCCGCTACACCCCGCACCTCACGCTGGCCCGCAGCCGGGGCGCGGCGGACCTGCGGCCCTTCGCCGCGGCGCTGGCGGGGTTCGAGGGGCAGCGCTGGGAGGCCGCCGAGCTCACGCTCGTACGAAGTCATCTGCCGGTGTCCGGGGTGCCGGGGGAGCAGCCGCGCTACACGGCGAAGCGGGCCTGGCCGCTGGGCGGGTGAGCGGTGCCGTTACGCTCGAAGGGTGGACCCGAAGACCAGAAACCGCATCATGGCGGCCGTGCTCGTGCTGATATTCGTCGTCGTCGCCGTGGGGGCCGCCCTGGGCGGCTGAGGCCCGGCGGGCCGTCGGGCGGCGACCCACGCCGCTGGGCGGCCCGGCGCGTCCGGGGCGCGTGCTTGCCTGGAGTGGACTCGAAGGAGTTGGCTTGGGCGACATGAAGTACACACAGCTCGGACGTACGGGACTCAAGGTCAGCAGGCTCGTCCTCGGGACGATGAACTTCGGCCCGCAGACCAACGAGTCGGACAGTCACGCGATCATGGACTCCGCGCTCGGCGCGGGCCTGAACTTCTTCGACACGGCCAACGTCTACGGCTGGGGCGAGAACAAGGGGCGTACCGAGGAGATCCTCGGCACCTGGTTCGCCCAGGGCGGCGGCCGCCGCGACAAGGTGGTCCTGGCCACCAAGATGTACGGGAACATGGGCGCCGACGGCGAGGCCTGGCCCAACCACGACAAGCTCTCCGCCGTGAACATCCGGCGCGCGGTCGACGCCTCGCTCAAGCGCCTCCAGACCGACCACATCGACCTGTACCAGTTCCACCACGTCGACCGGAACACGCCCTTCGACGAGATCTGGCAGGCGATCGACGTCCTGGTCCAGCAGGGCAAGATCCTCTACGCCGGTTCGTCCAACTTCTCCGGCTACAAGATCGCCCAGGCCAACGAGCAGGCCGCCCGGCGCGGTTCACTCGGCCTGGTCAGCGAGCAGTGCATCTACAACCTCGTAGAACGCCGCGCCGAGATGGAGGTCATCCCGGCCGCGCAGGAGTACGGCCTCGGGGTCATCCCCTGGTCCCCGCTGCACGGCGGCCTGCTGGGCGGCGTGATCAAGAAGACGACCGAGGGCGGCCGCCGCGCCTCGGGCCGCGCGGCCGACGCCCTGGCAGACCCCGCCACCCGCGCCCAGCTCCAGGCATACGAGGACCTGCTCGACAAGCACGGCCTGGAGCCCGGCGAAGCGGCCCTGGCCTGGCTGCTGACCCGCCCCGGCGTCACGGGCCCGATCGTCGGCCCGCGCACCGCCGAGCAGCTGGACAGCGCGCTGCGGGCACTGGAGCTGGACCTCCCGGAGGCGGTGCTCACGGGCCTGGACGAGATCTTCCCGGGGCCGGGTCCTTCGCCGGAGGCGTTCGCCTGGTAGGTCTGTAAGGACGGGAGAAGTTGTAAGGGCAGGAGAAAGGGCCTCCCGTCGCTGTGACGGGAGGCCCTCGGCGGGGCGTGGGCCCGGCGCGCCACGGTCAGAACGGCATGTGGCCGCGGGCACGGCGGCCGGCCGAGCCGCTGCGGCCGACGGCCTTGGAGCTGCTCCGGAACGGCTTGCTGAAGATGCGGCCCAGGACTCCGGGGGCTTTGCCACCCGCGCGGGAGCCGAGGCCCAGCGTGCGCTGTGTGCCGCGTTCCGGGTGGCGCGAGAGGCGCGGCACGAGGAAGGCGAGTACGAGGAGAACGGCGCAGACGGCGACTATTCCGACGACCATCATGATGAATCCTTTTCCTGGTGCTGCGGTTGGCGGGTGGTGTCTGCCACGCGTGCCCGGGCATCGGTACCTGAACCCTCCGGGCTGTGGCGTTGTCCGCGCGCGGGGGACGGGTCCGGTCTGATCGGGAGAAACCCGGGCAGGAGATGCTGGGCCGGGCCCGGGGGTGACCGCCCGGCGAACGACGACGGACGAAGAAAAGGGGAGGGACGCAACGATGTCTCCGGTGACCGAGAAGTGGGGCGAGGTCCTGCGCACGCATCTGGCTCTCGGTGAGGAAGGGTCGTCCGTCCGGGCCGCCGCCGCGTTCTCCGCCGAGGCCGGGTTCTTCGCCGTCGCGGGTCGGGGTGACGAGGACGGGTGGCCGTACTTCCGCTCGGCGTCGCCCGGCGCGGAGGGCACGGACGATGTTGAGGCCCTGTGCACCGTGTGCGCGGAGGCCGTCCACCCCCGGGGTCTGCGGATCGCGGGCACGCTCTGGCAGCGGGAGAGCCGCGAGGTGGTCTCCGACGTCGTCACCGGGAGCGAGCTGGAGCTCGCCCTGCTGCGGGAGGGCGACCGCGCGATGTGGGTCGTCCGGGCGGCGCAGGGCGTCTGCACGTTCGTGCTGGTGGACGGGGACAGCGAGGCGAAGGTCTCCGAGGCGCGGTCCCTGGCGCTGGACTTCGACTCCTTCCTGGTCGGGCAGGGGTACTGAGTCCGGGTCGTACGGGTCCCCGTTCCTGGTCGGTCGGGTGCGACCGGTTCGGTTTCCGGTCGGCGGGCGCCACCGGTGCTGTTCCGGGTCGGCCGGGAGCCACTGGTCCCATCCGCAGGTGGCCGGGCGCCATCCGCCCCGTCCGCGGTCGGCTGGGTGCCGCT
The DNA here is from genome assembly GCF_003501885.1 of Streptomyces globisporus. GTDB lineage: Bacteria > Actinomycetota > Actinomycetes > Streptomycetales > Streptomycetaceae > Streptomyces > Streptomyces globisporus_D. The sequence goes on along the minus strand of NZ_QWFA01000113.1, from coordinate 7,136 downwards.
GGTCCCGTCCCCGGCCGGGGCCCGGTCATCGGTCCCGCCGGCCGGCCCCCGTGCCGTGCACCGGCGGCTCCGGCTCCTCGTCCGTCAGCTCGGGCTCCAGGCCCTGCGACACCTCCGTGCGCGGGCGGCCCGCATCGCTCCGCCAGGCCTCGAAGGCCCAGCCGGTCAGGACGACGACCGCCCCGCCCAGCAGCCATCCGCCGATGACGTCGCTGAACCAGTGGACGCCGAGCGCGATCCGGGTGAATCCGACGCCCAGCACGGAGATCCCCGCCGCCGCCCAGCACAACCCGCGCCACCGGGGCGGCACCAGCGGCAGCAGGACCAGCAGCAGGACGGCGCACGACGTGGTGGCCGTCATCGCGTGGCCCGAGGGGAACGAGTAGCCCGGCGCCTGGGCCACCGGGTCCTGGAGCGAGGGCCTGGCCCGCTCCACCACGACCTTCACCAGCACCCCGATCAGCGCGCCCCCGATCGCGGTGGTCGCCGCCCAGGCGGCCAGCCGCCATGCCCGCCGGTACAGCAGCCAGCCGATGAGCAGGGCAACCGCGATCCGCAGTGTCGCCGGGTCCCACAGCCAGTCCGACAGGAACCGCAGCGTCGCCGTCCACCCTGGATGCTCCAGCGCCACCTCGTGCAGCCGGCGGGCGGCTCCCGCGTCCAGGCGCAGCAGGGGCGGCCACGCCCCCTCGACGAGGACCAGAAGCAGACCGAACGGCACCGCCGCGGCCGCGCCGGCCCCGACGGCCACCAGCAGGCGTACGCCCAGACGGCGGTCGGCGCGGCCGGTCCGGTCCTGGCCGGCGTTCCGGGCGGCGGGGTCCGGTTCCGGCGCGGGGGGTTCGGTAACAGGTCGTGGCACGTCATGCTCCGGGGTCGGCGGTGATCGGTCCGGGCCTGCGGGCGCGGGCCGCCTCCAGCTGGGCGGCGAAGGCCAGCCCGAGGAAGAGGGCGATGGAGGTGAGGTAGGCCCACAGGAGCAGCGACATGAACGCGCTCAGCGGGCCGTAGACGGTGTCGAAGGAGCCGCTGATACGGAGGTAGAGGCTCAGGAGCCAGGTCAGCGCCGTCCACACGACGAGGTAGAGGGCCGCTCCGAAGGCCAGCCAGGTGTAACCGGGCTGCTTGCGGCGCGGGGACCGGCGGAAGATCGCGCTCGCCGAGACGAGTGCGAGCAGGAAGCCCAGCGGCCAGCGCAGCAGGTCCCAGGTGTTCCGGGCCGTGTCGCCGAGACCGTACACGGAGGCCGCCGCCGAGACGAGTTCCCCGCCGGCCACCATCATCACGGAGCCGATGCCGAGCGGGATGCCCGCGCTCAGGGCCATCACCAGCCCGCGCAGGTACTTGAGGTGGAAGACGCGGTCCCGCTCCACCCCGTAGATCCGGTTGGCGCCGCGTTCTATCTGGCACATCGCGGTGGTGACGTTGGCCACGGAGAAGGCCAGCCCCAGCCAGAGGGCGACCTCGGGGCCGTCGCCGTCGCTCTGCTGGTTGCGGTTCAGGGCGTCGTCCACCACCTCGGCGCTGGGGCCCTCGCTGATGCCGTGGATGGTGAGTTCGGCGAGCCGTCCCACGTCCTCCGTGTGCAGCTCGGCCGAGAGACCGACGAAGGCGATCACCAGCGGGATGATCGCCAGGATCGTCTGCAGGGCGAGCGCGCGGGCGTGGCTGAAGCCGTCGGCGTAGCGGAAGCGCACGAAGGCGTCCCGCATCAGCGGCCAGCGGCCGTACCGGCGCAGGGCGGCGAGCGCCTCGTCGCCGGACAGTTCGTCCCCGCTCATGTCACGGGTCACCGGGACCCGGGTCGCCGTCCCCATCAGCGTTCCCGTGCCGGGAGCATGACGGTCAGGGCGCCGGGCCGCACCTCCGCCGTGAGGCGCAGGCCGGGGCCCACCGGGTCGCCGTCGACCTCGCGCGGCTGCGGCCGGGCGAAGGCTAGCTCGGCGCGGCGGAAGGTGTGGAACTCGACGGGGCCGCCGTCGCCCGTGCCCGCGCTGGCCACGCTTTCGCCGCCCGCGCCCCGGCGCTTCGCGCGCAGCAGCACCCCCGCAGCGCGGAGCCAGCCTCCCGCGCCCCGGGGGTCGAACACCGCGAGGTCCAGCAGGCCGTCGTCGGGCTTCGCGGCGGGGACCGGGGCCGCGCCCGCCTGGACCGTGCCTATGTTGGCGACGAGGACCATCCGGGCGGTGCGGCGCAGCTCCGGTCCGCCGTCGAGACGGGCGGTCAGCCGCATCCGGGGAGCGCGCAGCCCCTTGGCCCCGGCAAGGACGTACGCGGGCCAGCCCAGGACCGACTTGGCCCGGTCGGAGGTCTCCTCCAGCATCGCCGCGTCCAGCCCCGCCCCGGCCATCGCGGTGAAGTGGACGGCGGGGAACCCGTCGCCCCCGATCCGGCCGAGGTCCAGGGCACGGGGTTCGCCGGTCAGGCCAGCCGCGAGGGCTTCGGCGGGACGGAGCGGCAGGTGCAGGTTGCGAGCCAGCAGATTGCCGGTGCCGGACGGTACGAGAACCAGCGGGACGCCCGTACCGGCCAAGGCGTCCGCGACCGCCCGGACCGTACCGTCGCCGCCGCAGACCACGATCAGCTCCGCCCCGGCGCGCAGGGCCTCGGCGGTCTGGCCGCCGCCGGTGTCCTCGGCGGTGGTGTCGACGAACGGGGTCTCGCGGTAGCCGTGTTGCGCGAGGACCAGGCGCAGCTGCTCCTGGGTGGCCCGGTCGGTCACCGTCGGGTTGACGACGACGGTGACCAGCTTCCGTGCCGGGGCGGACTGATCTTCGGCGGCGGCCACGGCGATGCGCATGGCGTCGGCCGGGGGCCGGCCCGCCCACGCGTGCCCGGGGAGCACGGCCCGGCCCACGACGAGCAGCGACAGCGCGCCGTTCGCCAGCCCGCCGGCCACGTCGGTGGGGTGGTGCATGCCCCGGTAGACGCGCGCCAGTCCCACGAGGAGCGGGAGGAGCAGCAGGAGCGCTGCGAGGGGCTTGCGCCACGGGGCCCGGACCCGGGACAGGACCAGGACGGCGAGCCCGGCGTACAGCGCGGTGGCCGCTCCGGTGTGCCCCGAGGTGTAGCTCGATGTGGGCGGGGAGTCGTCCATGCGCTCCACGTCCGGGCGGGTCCGGTCGACGGAGACCGTGGTCAGGACGAAGACCGCCGACTGGAGGGAGACCGCGGCGGCGAGGAAGACCGCCTCGCGCCACCGGGGCAGCCGGGGAACCAGGACCAGCGCGAGGCAGGCCAGCAGGGTGAGGCCCACCACCGTGGCGGTGTCACCCAGGGCGGAGGCGATCGAGGAGGCCGTGTCGAGGGCGGCGGTGCGGGCGTCTTCGAGCGCCTCGACGGCCGCGTCCTCCGCGGTCATCGGCCACAGCTCCCGGGCCGGCCCGGTGATCAGCAGCCCGAATCCGGCGATGACGGCCGCCTGGCAGACCGCGAAGGCCCCGATCCGGGCCGCCGCCCGGGGGATGCCGGTGGAGAGGGCGGGGGAGTGGCCGGGGCGCGGGCGAACGGGCGCTCCCCGACGACCGCTCCGACCGGTCCCGTCGTTCCCGGCGGCGCCCGTGGACCGGCCGCTGCTGCCGGTCGCCGTGGAGATGGTGGTGGTGCTGTCGGCTGCCACGGACGGGCCGTTCCCGCCGACTTCCGCAGCCCCGCCGTTCCTGTCGGCTTGTGCGGGGCGGCCGCTGCTGCCGGCCTCCCCGGTCCCGCTCGCGTCTCTCGCCGGCACGCTTGGGCCCATCGTTTCCCCCACGTCTGCTCCGCCGCCCGGCGGTTCGGGGGAGACCATTTCTCCCTCGGCGATACGCCGTATGCCCTGTCGTGAGCGGGTCAGACTTCCGCCCCGGTGATCTCCGCCTCCGCCCCTTCGCGGGCCAGGGCCCGGAGAGCGGCACGGCCGCAGTGATGGAACGGCCCCTCTCCGGCAGCTGCGTGATGTCGACCTGGCCGGCTGAGGACCTCGTCACAGGGGTCGGTGACGCTGATGGTGATCTCGCCGCAGCTCGGCGTGCAGACGAGGAAACAGTCCCGGGACAGGTCCGCTCGTGCCGGTCGGGCCGTCCGAGGCTTCGGCACCAAGACGCCGGGGGCATCATGCGCTGGATCGGGATGCCCGCTCCTGGTGCCCCGGGGCCCGGCCGCCATGCCTCCCCTCCGCCGCCACGTTCGGGGACCGGGCCGTACGGGGATCGCCTTCCCGTCCGGCCGACGCCTCACCCGCGGCGCGCGAAGCCGTCCAGCGCCGCCAGCACCGCCCGCCGGGTCTCCGTGCCGCCCATGTGGCCCGCGTTGTCGATGATCGTCAACGTGGCGTCGGGCCAGGCCCGGTCCAGTTCCCAGGCGGTGATCAGAGGGCCCGCGAGGTCGAAGCGGCCGTGGATCAGGGCGGCCGGGATGCCGGCCAGGCGGTGGGCGCGGGCCAGGAGTTGGCCCTCCTCCAGCCAGGCCCCGTGGGCGAAGTAGTGGGAGCAGATCCGGACGAGCGCCAGCTGCTCGCGGCCCGGACGGCTGCCGTACGGGGGCGGGCCCGGGACGGCCTCCATCGACAGGACCGCGTCCTCCCAGGCGCACCAGTCCGCCGTCGCCTTCTCCCGTACGGCGGCGTCCTCGCTCTCCATCCGGCGGGCGTACGCCGCGACCAGTCCTGCCGGGTCGCTCGTCTCGGGGACGCCCGCGCGGAAGGCGGCCCAGGCCTCGGGGAAGAGCCGGCCTGCACCCCGGTAGAGCCAGTCGATCTCGCTGCGGCGGGTCGTCGTCACCGCCGGGATCACCGCCTCCGTGACCCGCTCCGGGTGCTCCTCGGTGTACGCCAGGATCAGCGTCGAACCCCAGGAACCCCCGTACAGCAGCCACGTGTCGATGTTCAGGTGGACCCGCAGGCGCTCCATGTCGGCGATCAGGTGGGCCGTCGTGTTGTGCCGCATGTCCGTCGCCGGATCGCTCGCGTGCGGCGTCGAGCGACCGCAGCCCCGCTGGTCGAAGAGGACCACCCGGTAGCGGGCCGGGTCGAAGTACCGGCGGGAGCGGGGCGTGCTGCCCGAACCGGGGCCGCCGTGCACCACCAGGGCCGGCTTGCCGTCCGGGTTGCCGCACACCTCCCAGTACACGAGGTTGCCGTCCCCGACGTCCAGCATGCCGCTCTCGTACGGTTCGATCGGCGGATACAGCGTGTCGTCCGGTGTCCGGACCATCCCGGGGCCTCCCTCGTGAGTCGGCCGGACAGCCTACGGCAGCGGCGTAGCCTGGACGCCGTGAACGCTGATCCCCGGGTCCTCGCCGTCATCGACGATCTGCTGTCCGCCGCCCCTCCCGGCGAGCGCGGCGCGCTGTGGCATCTGGCTGAGCCGGGGCGGGAGTTGGACGCCAATCTGGTGCGGCTGCCACCCGGCGCCGAGGTCGGTGAGCACCAGGAGGACGTGCTCGATGTGCTGCTTGTGGTGCTGGAGGGGGCGGGCCTCCTGAGGGCGGGCGGCCAGGTCCTGGACCTCGCGCCCGGCACCGTTCTCTGGCTGCCCCGCACCTCACGGCGCGCGCTCACCGCCGGGCCGGACGGGCTCGCGTACCTCACCGTCCACCGCCGCCGCCCCGGCCTCGCGATCAAGCCGCCGAGCGGGGCGAACGAAGGCGGCGAGGGGCCCTGCATGCTGGACCGGGTCTGTCCGGAGTGCGGGCGGCTCTCGCCGGACCCCGCGCCGGTGTTCTGCAGCCGGTGCGGGGAGCGGTTCCCGGAGCGGTGAGCCGGAGCCGGGACGCGCGCGTACCACGGTGAGCCGGGCGGGGCCGGGAGGGCCCCACTCGCTCAGTACCCCTCGCACTCCGTCAGTTCCGGCCGCCCCGGCGGGTTCTTGTCGCCCACCAGCCCCGACAGGTTCTCCTTGTACATGTCCTCCCACACCCGGCCGGCCAGGATCGTCCGGAGCGCCGAGCACACCTCGCGCTTCAGCGTCGGGGTCCCCGGCCGCATCGCCACGCCGTAGCCCTCCGCGCCCTGGATGTTCTCCAGCCGTCGCACCTTGCCCGGGTTGGCCTCGACGTACCCGGCGAGAATGATGTCGTCCGAGGCCACCGCGTACACGTCGGACTTCGGGTCCAGCAGCTTGTCCAGGCAGTCCTGGTAGGTGTTGGGCTGGGACTCGGCCATGGTGAAGCCCTGTTTCGGCAGCGCCTTCTCGTACGTCGACTCCCGTGCGGTGCACACCTCGACGCCCAGGTCCCGCAGATCGCTGGAGTCGTTGATCGTGTACTTCGCCGACTTCTCGCGGACCAGGAAGCCGCGGCTCGCCTCGTAGTACGGGCCCGCGAAGTCGACGCTGTAGCCGTCGGGGGCGGCCGTCTTGCGGTCGTCGGTGATGCTGTAGGAGGCGATGACCAGGTCCACCTGCTTGGTCTTCAGCGCGGTGGACCGGTAGTCCGTGGCGACCGTGGTGAAGGCGACCTCGCCCTTGCCGTACCCCATGGACTCGGCGATCGCGTAGGCCAGGTCGATGTCGTAACCCCGGTACGTACGCGTCTTCCTGTCGAACTTGCTCAGCCCGGGCTGGTCGTCCTTGACGCCGATCTCCAGGGTCGGGTGCGTGTCCTTCCACCGCTCCTGGCTCCCGCTGCCGGCCTGCCCCTCCGCCGAACCGGACCTCCCGCCCTGCTCGCCGTCCTCGCCGTCGCCCCGCGCGGCCAGCCAGCCCGCCCCGGCCAGCAGCGCCACGCACACGACGGCCGCCGCGACCTGCCACCCCCGGTACCGGGAGCGCCGCCGCCCGCTCGCCGCCGGAGGCGCAACGGCCGCACGCAGTGCGGGCGTCGGAGTCGTCGGGGGGGCCGGCGTGGAGACCGCCGTGGGCGGATGCGTCGCCGCGCCCGCCGCGCCGGCGTCCGGCGATGCGGGGTCGTCGAGCACCTCGCGGAGCATCGCCTCCGCCGTGGCCGCGTCCAGGCGCTCCCGGGGGTCGGTGATCAACAGCCCCTGGATGACGGGGGCGAGGGGGCCGGCGTACCGGAGGACGGGTTCGGGGGACTGCCGGATGTTCTCCTGGACCTCCCACACCTCGTGCCCGGCGAACGGCACGCGGCCCTCGACCGCCTCGTACAGCGTGACGCCGAGCGCCCACAGGTCGGAGGCGGGCATGGGGCCGGGGGAGGCG
>NZ_QWFA01000112.1 GCF_003501885.1 Streptomyces globisporus | reverse complement strand
GGTGGGCCGAGGGGGCTGCGGAGGTGACGGTCCGACACCCGGGGCCGCCGCTCGGTCCGCCGGGGCGTGCCGTACGGGGGCGGGTCGTCGGCCGCCGACGATAGGGAGCCGCACCCGCCGATCCGTCGGCACCACGCCCCGACGGGCCGACCCGCCACCCCAACAGCCCTAGGGCCCGTCGTCCCGGTGTGCGGCCGCGCCGCCACGGGCGCGGTAGGCCCGCATCTTGTGCCGGGCGCCGCACACGTCCATGTCGCACCACAGGCCGTTCGACGACGGCGCCCGGTCGTAGAAGACCCAGCGGCATTCCGTCGCCGCGCAGGCCTTGAGCCGGGTCGCGTGACGCCCGGTCAGGCCGTCCCGCAGCAGGGCTTCGAGCACCGTCCGCACGATCTCCGCCGCCGGCCCGTCGTCGGCCGGGCGCAGGGCGAGTGTGCCGTCCGGGCGTACGGTGGGGGCGCCCGCCACGGAGTGGATCAGCCGATTGAGGGCGTCGAGGGCCTCGGGCGAGCTCCGCTCCACCAGGAAGGCCCGGACGGTCTCCCGGGCCTCCGTGAGCGCCGCCAGTTCGGCCGGGGCGACCGCTTCCGGATATCCGTGCGCCCGCAGCCACCCGCTCGCCGTCCCCGGCCGGGCGAGCTCGTCCTCTCCGTGGAGAAAGGCCGCCGTATTGCAGAACGCCTCGACCGGTTCGAGTTCCGCAGGTGCCGGGTTCCGTCGCATGATCCCCACTTTATCAACGTTACCGGCAAGCTTCTTGCTCTGGTAACGTCGAAAGTCCGGCAGGGTTCTGCACCCGACATCAGGAGGCGTGTCATGAACGGCAAACTGACCAGGACGTATCAGACCCCGGACGGGACGGTCCGCTGGGACGTGCTGGGGGAGGGTGACCCGGTCGTCCTGCTCCACGGCACCCCCTTCTCGTCGCGCATCTGGCGCGAGATCGCACCGGCGCTCGCCCGGGACCACCAGGTCTACGTCTTCGATCTGCTCGGCTTCGGGCAGTCGGAGCAGCGCGCGGGGCAGGATCTCGGGCTGGCCGCGCACACGCGGGTGTTCACCGGGCTGCTGGATCACTGGGGGCTGGAGAGCCCGAGGGTGATCGCCCATGACATCGGCGGGGCCGTGGCCCTGCGGGCGCTGCTGCTGGAAGGGGCCCGGTACGCCGATCTCACCCTGGTCGACGCGGTGGGCTGCGGCGACTGGGGGACCGGGCTCTTCAGGCTCGTACGGGAGAACGCGCACGTCTTCGAGCAGCTGCCCGTCTACGCGCACGAGGCGCTGGCCGAGAGCCACCTGCGCTTCGCGAGCCACTCCGGCTACCGGCCGGACGTCCTGGCCGCCCATCTCGACCCGTGGCGCGGTGAGGAGGGCAGGGCCGCGTACTACCGCCAGTACGGGCAGCTGGAGCAGGCGGCCACCGACGAGTTCCAGCATCTGCTGGGGTCCGTACCGGTGCCGACCCGGATCATCTGGGGGCGCGAGGACGGCTTCCTGCCACCGCCCTTCGCCGAGCAGCTGCACGCGCTGATCCCGCACTCCGAGCTGCACTGGCTGGAGGGGGCGGGCCACGCGACCCCCGAGGACGCGCCCGCGCGGCTCCTGGCGCTGCTCACCCGGAAGTTCCGGCCGGTGGCCGCCGCGGCTTGACGGCGGGCCTCCGGTGGCCCGAGGGTCTTTGGGGGTGACATGTCTCCTGGCCTGGGCCCGCGGTACCCGCCGGCCTTCCCGGGGCGGCGGGCTCTCCACCCCGCCCCGGGCCCGTACGCGTACAGGCGCTGGTCGCCCGGGAGTTCCGCGCGGGACCCGGCTCAGGCGGGCGGCAGTTCGCCCGAGCCGCGCGGGATCAGCGTCGTCGGGAGCTCCACCCGCGCCGGGGCGTGCTCCGCCCCGTCGAGGCGGCGGAAGAGATGCTCGGCGGCGGTCCTGCCGACCGCTGCCGCGTCCTGCGAGATCACGGTGATGCCGAGCAGATCGGCCAGCTCGATGTCGTCGAACCCGACCAGCGCCACCGGCCGCTCCCGCTCCGCGATCACCCGCACCGCCGTCACCGTCACCCGGTTGTTCCCCGCGAACAGGGCGGTGATCGGTTCGGGGCCGCTCAGCATCTCCTCGGCCGCGGCCCGCACCCGCTCCGGCTCGGTGGAGCCGAGGGAGACCCAGTCGTCCTCGACGGTGATGCCCGCGTCCCGCATGGCGGCGTGATAGCCGCGCAGACGCTCGGTGGCCGTGTGGATGCGCGGCTGGTCACCGATGAACCCGATCCTTCGGTGACCGTGCGCGATGAGGTGCGCCACGCCCTCCCTGGCCCCGCCGAAGCTGTCGGACAGCACCATGTCGACGTCCACATGGCCCGCCGGGCGGTCCACGAAGACCGTGGCGATGCCCGCCTTGATCTCCGGCTCCAGATAGCGGTGGTCGTCACCCGCCGGGATCACGATCAGACCGTCGACGCGGCGGGCGCACAGTGCCAGCACCAACTCCTGCTCCCGCTCCGGGTCCTCGGCGCTGGAACCGTTGATCAGCAACGCGCCGTGCGCCCGGGCGACCTCCTCCACGGCGCGGCTCAGCGGACCGTAGAACGGGTCCGCCAGATCCTCCAGGACCAGTCCGATGGACGCCGTACGTCCCTTGCGCAGCACCCGGGCGCTGTCGTTGCGGCGGAAGCCCAGCGCGTCGATCGCCTCCTGTACGCGGCGCTCGGTGTCGGGCGTGACGCCGGGCTCACTGTTCACCACCCGGGAGACCGTCTTCAGGCCGACTCCGGCGCGGGCCGCCACGTCCTTCATGGTCGGCCGGTTGCCGTAGCGGGTCTCGGAATGACGGGCGGTCCGGTCCACGTGCGCAGTCCTGTCGTCGGATACGGGCGGGGCGTGCGGTGCTCCGAGCGGGGCCGAGCGGGGCCGAGACGGGGCGCCGCGAGGGTGATCGGAGGCTGTGGCGTCGAGCATAGGCCCTGGACAACGTTGTCACGAGGATGAAGACTGTGCAGACTATGGACGGAACCCGCAGGTCCCGCCCCTTCACCGATCCGGAGAGCCCACACCGATGCATACCGACCTCGTCGCCGCGCTCGACATCGGCGGCACCAAGATCGCCGGAGCGCTGGTGGACGGCGACGGATCCCTCCTCGTACGGGCGCAGCGGCCGACGCCCGCCCGGGAGGGCGCCGAGGCGGTCATGGGGGCGGTGGACGAGGTGCTGGGCGAGCTGATGGCCTCGCCGCTGTGGGGCAGGGCCGGTTCCGTCGGCATCGGCAGCGCCGGTCCGGTGGACGCCGCCGCCGGCACGGTCAGCCCGGTCAACGTCCCCGGCTGGCGGGACTTCCCGCTCGTGGAGCGAGTGCACAAGGCGGCGGGCGGGCTGTCGGTCGCGCTGGTGGGCGACGGGGTCGCGATGACGGCCGCCGAGCACTGGCTCGGCGCTGCCCGGGGCTACGACAACGCGCTCTGCCTCGTCGTGTCGACGGGCGTCGGCGGCGGCCTCGTCCTCGGCGGCACCCTGCGCCCCGGCCCCTCGGGCAACGCCGGCCACATCGGCCACATCAGCGTCGACCTGGACGGTGACCCGTGCCCCTGCGGTGCGCGCGGCTGCGTCGAGGGCATCGCCAGCGGCCCCAACATCGCCCGCCGCGCCCTGGAGAACGGCTGGCGGCCCGGCCCGGACGGCGACGAGACGGCCGCCGCGGTGGCCGTCGCCGCCCGCGCGGGGGATCCGGTCGCCATCGCCTCCTTTGAGCGTGCCGCCCAGGCGCTGGCCGCCGGTATCGCGGCCACCGCGACCTTGGCGGACCTCGACATCGCGGTGGTCGGCGGGGGAGTGGCCGGGGCCGGCGACGTCCTTTTCGTACCGCTGCGCCGCAGCCTGCGTGAGTACGCCACGCTCTCCTACCTCCGCCGGCTGACGGTGGCGCCCGCCGTGATGGGCAACGACGCGGGCCTGGTCGGGGCCGCGGCTGCGGCCATCGCCCTGCGCTGACCGCCAGGGCTTCCAGAGGCGCCCGGTTCGTCAGGCCGGGCGCCTCCTGGGTCACTTGGCCGCGTGCCGCGTTCACACGGTGGCAGCCGGGCGGTCCGTTCTGCGGCGGCGCTTGGCGTACGCGACGGTCAGGACGGCCATGAGCGGCCCCCAGAGGATCAGCGGGGCATAGCAGAGGGAGAACCACGCGGCTTCCCAGCCACCCGCCTCGCCGGGGAAATCGGCGGGCAGTTCGTCTCCGCGGATCGTCGTGCCCCGGATCTCGGTGACGATGAACAGGACCGTGAAGACGAGCGTGAGCGCCGTGGCTCCGAAGGCGGCCGGGACGACCGCGGCCCCTCTCGGGACCTGCCGCCCGCCCAGGTACGGGACCCAGCGAGGGAAGACCTCGCCCCAGCGGGCGACCAGGCCGATGGCGGTGAAGGCGAGAAGCTCGGAGGCGATCGAGAGGGAGGGGACGTAGAGCCGCTCGCCCCAGCCGATCCCCTCGTCGAACGCCGACGGGAGCCGCCACAGGCCCGACGGCAGGACCGCCAGGGGCACCGCGTACGCGATGAGCCGGAGGCGTCGGGACACGCCGGGGGCCGGCTCGTGGGCGGCACGCCAGGCGGCGCGCAGCCGGCCGGTCGGAGAGGTGGGGCGGTCATCGGCAGAGGGCGGCGGGAGCACGGGGAATCCTCGGTTTCGGCAGGTCGGCGGCTGGTCGTTCGCTTTCCGACGATCGCAGTCCCGGGGGCGCGGGGAATCGCGCCGCGGGCGGACTTGCCTGAGCCGCGCGGATGATGGCGGGTGCGACCGTGGGGTGACGGCAGGCCGGCCCTCCGTCCCCGACGACCGCATCCGGCCAACGCCGTCGCCCCGCGGGGTTTCCGCGGCAGGGTGTTGCGGGCAAGCCACAGGGGGCTACGGAAGAGGGGGAACCGTGATCGTCTGGATCAACGGTGCGTTCGGCGCGGGCAAGACCAGCGCCGCCGGCGAACTGATCGATCTGATTCCGAACAGCACGCTGTACGACCCGGAGGTCACCGGCGCGGGGCTGCGCGCCCTGCTGCCGCAGAAACGGCTCGCCGAGGTCACCGACTTCCAGGACCTGCCGATCTGGCGGCGGCTCGTGGTGGACACGGCGGCGGCGCTGCTCACCGAGGTGCCCGGGGTGCTGGTGGTGCCGATGACACTGCTGCGGCAGGAGTACCGCGACGAGATCTTCGGCGGGCTCGCCTCCCGGCGCATCCCGGTCCGGCATGTGGCGCTCTCACCTGAGGAAACGATCCTGCGCAGCCGGATCGCGGGCCGCGAGGAGTTTCCCGGCGACGACGAGCAGAACGACCGGGTGCGCCGATGGGCGTACGAGCACATCGGCCCGTACCGCGAGGCCCTCGGCTGGATCGCCGGGGACGCGCATGTGGTCGACAACAGCGCCCTCACCCCCCGGAAGACCGCCCAGCGGATCGCGGACGCCGTGCGCACCGGGAGCGCGCCGCCGTGCCCCATCGTGCAGAGCCCCGAGCCGACCGGCGAGACGGTGGCCGCCGGGGTGCTGCTCTTCGACGAGCAGGACCGGGTGCTGCTCGTCGACCCCACGTACAAACCGGGGTGGGAGTTCCCCGGCGGGGTCGTGGAGGCGGGCGAGGCCCCCGCGCAGGCCGGAATCCGTGAGGTCGCCGAGGAGATCGGCCTCAGCCTCGACCGGGTGCCCACCCTGCTGCTCGTCGACTGGGAGTCGCCCCGCCCGCCCGGCTACGGCGGGCTGCGCTTCCTCTTCGACGGCGGCCTGCTCCGCTCCGAGGACGCGAGCCGGCTGCTGCTGCCCGGCTCCGAGCTGCGCGGCTGGCGCTTCGTCACCGAGGAGGAGGCCGCGGGGATGCTGCCGCCCACCCGGTACGAGCGGCTGCGCTGGGCCCTGCGGGCACGCGAGCGGAAGACGGTGCTCAACCTGGAGGCGGGGGTACCGGTGGGCTGAGCGGGACTCATTCGCCGTTCGCCGCCGCCTCCATCGCCGCGGCGGCGTCCTCGGTGAGCGGATCGCCGTGGCCGAAGCAGACGGTACGGGGCGTGAGCGCGGCCAGTCGCCGGAACGTGGCCGCCGCCCCGGCACGGTCCACGTTGAACACGCCGAGCATCACCCGCTCCACGGAAGCCACGGCGTCCCCGGTGAACAGCACGCCGTGGCGCGGCAGATGGAGCGCGATGGAGCCCGGTGTGTGCCCCGGGGCGTGGACCACCCGCGCGCCGTCCCCGAACGGCAGCACCTCGCCGCCGGTCAGCTCGCGGTCGACCCGGGTGGGTGGGGCCTCGGGGCACGTCAACCCATGTGCGTACAACGGCCGTTCCCAGCCCAGCAGGTCCGGCTCCGGTACGGGCCGCTCGCCCCGGATCACCGGGGCGTCCAGCGCGTGGGCGAGGATCTCGGCGCCGTACCGGTCCGCCAGCTCCTGCGCGGCCCCGTAGTGGTCGCGGTGGCCGTGGGTGATGACGATGCGCCGGATCCGGGCCGGGTCGGGCCCGAGCGCCCGGACCGCGTCCTCGATCGCGGCGGCCGAGGCGATGTCGCCCGCGTCGACCAGGGTCAGGTCCGCCCCGTCGCGCCAGAGATATGCCTGACCGATCCGGAAGCGGAACATGTGCAACTGGGGGAGTACCTCGACGAGATCCATGCGGCGAACGTACGCAGCCGCGGTCATACGCCGAACGGATCTACGCTCCGGGCGACTTCGCCGAGGGCGAAGCCCTTCCGGGAGCCACCGCGAACCCTTCCGGAAGCCACCGCGGGCCCCGGCGGTCGGACGCCGGGGCCCAGCGGGTTCAGGCCTTCTTCGACTCCGCGTAGTTGCGCAGGAACAGCGCCTCGGCGACCGACATCCGCTCCAGCTCCTCGGGCGACACGCTCTCGTTCACCGCGTGGATCTGCGCCTCGGGCTCGCTCAGCCCGATCAGCAGGATCTCCGCCTCCGGGTAGAGGCCCGCCAGGGTGTTGCACAGCGGGATGGAGCCGCCCATGCCCGAGGACTGCATCTCCTGGCCCGGGTAGGCGTCCCGCATCGCGTCCGCCATCGCCGTGTACGCCGGGCTGCTCATGTCGGCCCGGAACGGCTGGCCCTGGCCGACCTGTTCCACCTTCACCCGCGCACCCCAGGGGGCCCGGGACTCCAGGTGGGCGGTGAGCAGCTTCGTCGCCTCGGCCGCGTCGTGGCCCGGCGGCACCCGCAGGCTGATCTGGGCCCGGGCGCTCGCCTGCACGGACGGGGTCGCGCCGACCACCGCCGGGCAGTCGATGCCGATGACGGTGACGGCGGGACGGGCCCAGATGCGGTCCGCGACCGTACCCGTGCCGATCAGCTCGACCCCGTCCAGCACCTTGGCGTCCTGCCGGAACTCCGCCTCCGGGTACTGGATGCCGTCCCAGTCGGCGTCACCGGTCAGCCCGTCGACCGTGGTCGTCCCGTCCTCCGCGCGCAGCGAGGCCAGCAGCTGGATCATCGCGGCCAGCGCGTCCGGGGCCGCGCCGCCGAACTGCCCCGAGTGCAGGTTCCCTTCGAGGGTGTCCAGCTGCACGCGCAGCATGGTCATCCCGCGCAGCGTCGCCGTGACCGTCGGCAGCCCGACCCGGAAGTTGCCGGTGTCGCCGATGACGATCGTGTCCGCGCGGAGCAGTTCCGGGTGCGCCTCCGCGTACCGCTCCAGACCGCCGGTGCCCTGCTCCTCGGAGCCCTCGGCGATGACCTTCACCGAGACCGGGACGCCGCCGTCCGCCTTGAGGGCGCGCAGCGCGAGCAGGTGCATGATGAACCCGCCCTTGCAGTCGGCCGCGCCCCGCCCGTACCAGCGTCCGTCGCGCTCGGTCAGCTCGAACGGCGGGGAGATCCACGCCGACTCGTCCAGCGGCGGCTGCACGTCGTAGTGGGCGTAGAGCAGCACGGTCGGCGCGCCGGCCGGTCCCGGCAGGTGGCCGTAGACGGACTGCGTCCCGTCGGGGGTGTCCAGGAGGGCGACGTCCGTGAACCCCTCGGCGCGCAGCGCGTCGGCGACCCAGTTCGCCGCGCCCTCGCACTCGCTCCTCGGGAACACCGCCGGGTCCGCCACCGACTGGAACGCCACCAGTTCGGCCAGCTCCTGGCGGGCACGGGGCATCAGCGAGGCGACGGTCTCGGGAATCGGACGGGCGGTCATGGGCACGCTCCTCGTGGGTGCGACGTTATGGGTAGGGCGCGGTGTGTACGCGACCGTGTGCGACGCCGTGCGTACGACGACGCATGTACGACGAAATCATGGCCGATCCTCCCACAGGAGGGCCGGCCCGTAGCGCGCCGTAGGATGCCGTGAGCAGCTTGGGGCCACTGGTCGGATCAGGAGCAGAAGCACATCGTGAGCAGCGAGAACGCAGACGCCGGACGTGAGCCGGAAGAGTCGTTGGTGTGGGATGTCGTCGTGGTCGGCGCCGGACCGGCCGGGGCATCGGCGGCGTACGCGGCAGCCGTGGCGGGCCGGAGAGTCCTGCTGCTGGAGAAGGCGGAACTGCCGCGCTACAAGACCTGCGGCGGGGGCATCATCGGCTTCTCCCGGGACGCCCTGCCGCCCGGGTTCGAACTGCCCCTGAAGGACCGCATCCACGCGGTCACCTTCTCGCTCAACGGCAAGCTGGCCCGCACCCGCCGCTCCCGGCGCATGCTCTTCGGGCTCATCAACCGCCCCGAGTTCGACGCCGGTCTTGTCGAGGAGGCACAGAAGGCCGGGGCCGAACTGCGCACCGGCGCATCGGTGGTGCGGGTCGAGCAGCACGGTCCGGCCGTGCCCGACCGGCGAACGGTCGCCGTGGTGCTGGCCGGTGGCGAGACCGTGCTCGCGCGGGCGGTCGTCGGCGCGGACGGCAGCGCGGGCCGGATAGGAGCCCATGTCGGGGTGAAGCTCGATCAGGTCGACCTCGGCCTGGAGGCGGAGATTCCCGTTCCGGCCACCGTCGCGGAGGACTGGGCGGGCCGGGTCCTCATCGACTGGGGCCCGATGCCGGGGAGCTACGGCTGGGTCTTCCCCAAGGGCGACACCCTCACCGTGGGCGTCATCTCGGCGCGCGGCGACGGCGCCGGCACCAAGCGGTATCTGGAGGACTTCATCGCCCGCCTCGGCCTCGCCGGGTTCGAGCCGTCCATCTCCTCGGGCCATCTCACCCGCTGCCGCAGCGACGACTCGCCGCTCTCCCGCGGCCGGGTCGTGGTCTGCGGCGACGCGGCCGGACTGCTGGAGCCGTGGACCCGCGAGGGCATCTCCTTCGCGCTGCGCTCGGGCCGGCTCGCGGGGGAGTGGGCTGTCAGGATCGCCGAGGCGCACGACGCGGTGGACGCCCGGCGCCAGGCCCTCAACTACGCCTTCGCCATCAAGGCCGGCCTCGGCGTGGAGATGGGGGTCGGCCGCCGCATGCTCAAGCTGTTCGAGCGCCGGCCTGGCCTGCTGCACGCGGTGCTGACCGGTTTCCGCCCGGCCTGGAAGTCGTTCGCCGGAATCACCCGTGGCACGACGTCGCTGGCCGAGCTCGTCCGTACGCACCCGCTGGCGCAGCGTGCACTCCACGCGATGGACCGCTAGCGGCCCCACCCGTCGCGACCGCGCCCCCGCTGCCCGTACGGCCACGGGGGCGCACTCGTGCCTCGACGCTGATACGGAAGACCGGGTGGTCCGGGTACGTCGGGCGCCGCCCTTCCCGGCTTTCCCGGTGGCGTACTCCCCATGGAGTACGGGTGATCACCACGCACGGCGGACGCCTCCGCGCCCGCCCGCCGGCGGGCCGCCGTGGCTGTCCGGCGCGCGCTCGCGGACCGCTGCCGGGCTGCCCTGGGTGTCGACGGCGGTGCTCCTGGTGTTCGTCATGGTCGGTACGGGCTTCGCCGAGGAAGGGCAGGGCCGCCGGCCCCTGGACACGGCGGCCCGGCCGGCTCGGCTGAGCCCGCCGGCCTCGTCAGATGACGGCGGAGTTGTCCGTCCAGATCCTGGCCACCGCGCGGTCGCCGCGCAGGGTGACGGCGGTGAGCGGCAGCCGGTTCCAGAGGGTGAGGTAGAGCCCCTTGGCCGTACCGCTCAGCTCGCAGTCGACATCTTCCGCGCTCCCCTCACCCGCCGTGCGGACGGTCTGCGGCGGGTCGTCGGAGATCCGTACCGTCCAGGTCGCGGCCGTGTCCACGGCCCGTACCCGCAGCGTGCGCGGCTTGTGGGAGCGGACCCGGCTCTTGGGGCGGGCGTGGAAGCCGGTCAGCAGTTCGTCGATGCCGTCGACGGCCCGGTCGACGGAGACCGGGGTCAGTGGACCGCCGAGCGCCGATTCCGCGTCCACCCGGTGCACGGTCGTCTCGTGCAACTGCCGGCGGGACCAGAACGCCAGTGGTGAGGGGGCCGGCAGGAAGGTCCAGCACTCCAGGTCGGCGGGCGCCTCCTCCAGGGACCGGACCAGATGGCGGTGCGCCTCGCGGTACCAGGCCAGGAGGTCGGCGCCGTCGAGATCGGGCTCGCCGCCGTCGGGGTGGTAGGCGGTGTGTCCCTCGGTGAGGAACGCCGCCGCCCACCGGTGCACCATGCCGGTGTGGCGCAGCAGATGGCGTATCTGCCAGCCGGGGCAGGTCGGGACGGACGCCCCCGGACCGGCCTGCTCGGCGGCCGCCGCGAGCAGCCGCCCCTCCTCCGACAACGACGCGAGGTGTTCGGTGATCCGCATGGCGGCGATTGTGCCAGTGCCGCGCGGGGCCCGACCGGGTCCGGTGGCCCCTCGGCCGGGCGGGCGGTCAGACGGCCGCGCTCGTCGTGGCGTTGCGGGCCGCGTAGCCCAGGGCGGCCGCCGCCGCGGCCAGCAGGGCGACCGTGGTCAGGGCCACCGGCAGCGAGAACCAGTCGGCGAGGAAACCGATCGCGGGCGGGCCGAGCAGCATCCCGCCGTAGCCGAGCGTCGAGGCTGCGGCGACCCCGCTGGGGCCGGCCAGTTCGCCCGCGCGCCCCACGGCGACGGGGAAGATGTTGGCGAGCCCGAGTCCGGTCACCGCGAAGCCGGCCAGGGCGAGCCAGGTGGTCGGGGCCAGCGAACCCAGCAGCATCCCGGCCGCGGCCGTGGCGCCGCCGAGGACCAGGGTGCGGGTCTGGCCGAGCCGTTGCAGGAGCAGGGTGCCGGTCAGCCGGCCCGCCGTCATCGTCAGGGCGAACAGCGCGTATCCGGCGGCGGCGAGCCCGGGGTGCGCGCCCAGGTCCTGTTCCAGGTGGAGCGCGCCCCAGTCGGCGAGGGCCCCTTCCCCGTATGCCGTGCACAGGGCGATCACGCCGAAGAGCACGACGATCCGGCGGGCCCGGGGCGACAGCCGCTGCTTCGGCTCTCGCGGGTCGGCGGCCTCCACAGCGGCGGGGGCCGGGCGGTGGCGCACCAGGGCGGGTCCGGCGAACGCGGTGACCAGCAGGCCGATTCCGGCCAGCAGGAACAGATGGGTGGCGGCGGAGAGACCGCCCGCGACCAGGCCGCCGAGCCCGGCGCCGACCATCCCGCCCAGGCTGAACGCCGCGTGGAAGCTGGGCATCACCGGCCGGCGGAGAGCGGCGACCAGATCGACGGCGGCGCTGTTCATCGCCACGTTCATCCCGCCGTACGCGGCTCCGAACACCAGCAGCACGAGGCCGAGGGAGAGCGCGGAGTGGGTCTGGGCGGGCAGGGCGATGCTCAGGGGGAGCAGGACACCGCAGGCCACGGTGACCGCATGGCTGCCGTAGCGGCGGCAGAGCCGGCCGGTGAGCATCATCGTGATCACCGCACCGGCGGAGACGCCGAGCAGGGCGAGGCCGAGGGTGGAGGCAGAGGCTCCGGTCTGCTGCTTGATGGCCGGGATACGGACCACCCAGCCGGCGAAGAGGAACCCGTCGAGGGCGAAGAACACGGTCAGCGCGGTACGGAGGCGGGCCGACGCGGGTGGGGCGGTGTCTCCGCCGTGTCCCCCGGGCAGGGCCGTCCGCACTTTGTTTAGTTGCGGCACAAACTCAGCATAGAGGCGCTCCGGCGGCGGACGCAACACCGCTGCACACCGTGCGTTCCGGGGGGTGCGGACGTGGCCGGAACGGGATCCCCGGACCGGCCCTGGGCGTCCGGGAAGCCTCCGGATCATGGGAGACTCGCCCCCATGAACGGCAAGGCGACCACCACCCGGACCAAGCTGGAGAGGGGCCGCAGCGCGCTCGGGCCCGCACTGGAACTGGTCCACACCGGACGCGCCCCCACCCGGGCCGTCCTCACCTCCGAACTCGGCGTCACCCGCGCCACCGCCGGGGCGGTCGCCGCGGAGCTGGAGGCGCTCGGGCTGATCCGGGTCGACTCCAGCCCCGGGTCGGCGGCCGGGTCCCAGGGCCGCCCCTCGCACCGGCTGTCCGTCCTGGAGACCGGCCCCGTCGTCCTCGCCGCCCAGGTGCACGCCGACGGCTTCCGGGCCGCGCTCGTCGGGCTCGGCGGCCGGATCGTCGCCACCTCGCCGGGCTGTGTCGCGGTGATGGCCGACCCCGCGCAGGTGCTCGGCGAGGTCGTGGAGGCAGGGGCCGAGCTGCTCAGGGCGAGCGGGCTGCGCTGCGTGGGCGCCGGACTCGCCGTGCCGTCGGCGGTCGCCGAACCGGAGGGGACCGCCCTCAACCCGCTGCACATCGCCTGGCCCGCGGGCTCCCCGGTCCGGGACATCTTCGCCGCCTGCGTGCGTAAGGCGGGCATCACCGGCCCCGCGTTCACCGGCAACGACGTCAACCTCACCGCGCTGGCCGAGCACCGGCACGGCGCGGGGCGGGGTGCCCAGCACCTCCTGTGCGTGGCCACCGGACACCGGGGCGTAGGCGGGGCCCTGGTGCTCGACGGCCGCCTGCACAGCGGGAGTTCGGGCCTCGCCCTGGAGGTGGGCCATCTCACCGTGAACCCCGAGGGGCGGCCCTGTCACTGCGGTGGGCGCGGCTGCCTCGACGTGGAGACCGACCCGCTGGCCTTCCTCACCACCGCCTGCCGCGAACCCGGCCCCGAGGAGTCCCTCCTCAAGCAGGCCGGGAACCTGCTGCGCACGGAGTACGGCGACGCGGCGGTGCGGCAGGCCGCCGAGGCGCTGATCGACCGCCTGGGCCTGGGGCTCGCCGGACTGGTCAACATCCTCAACCCCGACCGCATCATCCTCGGCGGCCTCCACCGCGACCTGCTGGAGGCCGACCCGGAGCGGCTGCGCGCCGTCGTCGCCGACCGGAGCCTGTGGGGGCGCAGCGGCAGCGTGCCGATCCTGCCGTGCACCCTGGCCCACAACAGCCTGGTGGGCGCCGCCGAACTGGCCTGGCAGCCGGTCCTCGACGACCCGCTCGCCGCGCTGGCCTGAGCGGCTGCCGGGCGGCCGTCGCGCGGGGAGGCGTGCTCCCGCCGCAGTACGTGCACGGCCGCCTCGTGTACGACGCCCCGAAGTACCTCGTCCCGGCAGGCTCGACAGGGACCGGAGGGCATCACGCCATCCGCGAACGAGGGAGCTGACCGAGATGAACACCCTGGCGCACACCGGCGGACCCGGCCCCTGGGTCCTGCTCTTCCCGCTCTTCTGGGCGGCGGTCGTCATCGGGATCGTCACTCTGCTGCGCCGCACCGTGTGGCGCGGACGCAAGGGACCGTGGGCGGCCGCCCGCACTCCGCAGGACGCCCCCGGCCCGTCATCGCCGATCGCGCTGCTCGGCCGCCGGTTCGCCGCGGGGGAGATCGACGAGGACGAGTACTGGCGCCGACTGTCCGTGCTGGACGAGCAGTTCGGCCGGACCGCGAGCGGCGGCCCGGCGTGACCCCGTGATCCCGTTGTCCCCGGTTCCGCCCGGTGGGCCTGTGCCGGCCGACCGGGCGGGACCGTCCCGTCAGCCGACGACGGCCGACCGGGCGGGCAGGGCCGCGATGTCGTCGGGGGTGATGGTCACGGACCCGAACGGCCCGTCGGTCATCGACCCGTAGACCGCGAGCGGCGGCAGGGTCGAGGCGCCGGTGACCGCCGGCAGGGTGAACCAGACGGCCTTCCCGGCCGAGCCGATCGGCCGCACGCCCCAGCTCTCGCTGACGGCGGCGATCAGCGCCAGACCCCGGCCCGACGTGGCGAACGAATCCGCCTCGTTGACCGTGGGCAGACGCGGATCGTGGTCGTGGACGGAGACCGTCAGCCGGTCGAGCAGCAGCTCGATGTCGACGGTGCATGACTTGTCCGGCTGTGCGTGCCGGTGAACGTTGGTGAGAAGCTCGGTGACGCCCAGGGCCGCATGGTCGATCAGAGGATCGAGATGCCAGTAGCGCAGTTGCGCCGAGATGATTCTGCGGACTTGACCGATCCGCGCCGGCAGGGCCTGGAGCTCCACCGTGCAGTGCCTGCTTGGCTCGCTGATCACGGCTGCGACTCCCCGAAATAGGTCCGGAAGAAGAGAAGAGACGCGAACGGGCCCGGCGGACGACTGACTGCCGAATCCGCTCTGCTCTTGTCGTGTCTGCTCGTGTCGCGCGACCCGGTCCGTGGAGCGGATCGCTCTGTCACCGATGCTGCACCTTCAGTGACGTGGATCCAGCGTGGCCCAGGGGCCGTGGCTCCGCAACTCGCGGCGGAGCCCGACGGCCCGGGACCCGGTCGCCGTGCGCGCACCGGCAGGCCCGGCAGCCGGCCCGCCGTGGACGTACCGCCGGCTCAGTCCCGGCGGCCTCGCGCGCTGGGCAGCGTCTCCAGGAAGCGCCGCAGCGGAGCCGCCCCGTCGCGTCGGCGGTTACGCTGCCCCATCGTCAACCGGTAGCGCACCCCGTTCACCCGGGCGATGACGGAATCCGCCGCGATGAACCACCACTTACGGGCGCTGACCGTGCCCACCGGGGCGCTGTCGATCTCCCGCCCGTTGCTCGTGAGGAGCGACACCCGGCCGTCCTTCACCACCACCTGACCGGCCCTGGTCAGGGACCTGGTGAACCGTTCGATCCTGACCCCCGACGCACTGAACTCGACGTCCGCCATCGCGGATTCGCCCCCCTTCGTCACTCTCCTGCTGTTGCAGTGTGCCCGGACGCGGGCCGGACCGCCAGAGGGCCCGGACCGCCGCCGCCCGGCCGCCCGCACCGCCCGTCACAGCCGCCCCGCGGGCGGTGGTCAAAGGCAGCGCTATGGGCCATCAAAGTGACCGTTTGTGCAGGTGGGGTGCATATCGTGGGAGGCGCGAGCACCGGATCGACGACCAACAGGAGCAGGCCCATGGAGACCAGTGAACACACAGCCGGGGGCGGGGCCAGGGCGACCGTGGACGTCGACCGCAGCGACCCGGAGTACCGGGCCTGGCTGAAGGAGGCCGTCCGCAAGGTCCAGGCCGACGCGAACCGCTCCGCCGACACCCATCTGCTGCGCTTCCCGCTGCCCGAGGCGTGGGGCATCGACCTGTACCTCAAGGACGAGTCGACGCACCCCACCGGCAGTCTCAAGCACCGCCTGGCCCGCTCGCTCTTCCTGTACGGGCTCTGCAACGGCTGGATCCGGCCGGGCAAGCCGGTCATCGAGGCGTCCAGCGGTTCTACCGCGGTGTCGGAGGCGTACTTCGCCAAGCTGATCGGCGTCCCGTTCATCGCCGTGATGCCGCGCACCACCAGCCCCGAGAAGTGCCGCCTCATCGAATTCCACGGCGGGCAGTGCCACTTCGTGGACGACTCGCGCACCATGTACGAACAGTCCGCGGTGCTCGCCGCCGAGACCGGCGGGCACTACATGGACCAGTTCACCTACGCGGAGCGCGCCACCGACTGGCGCGGCAACAACAACATCGCGGAGTCGATCTACCAGCAGCTGCGCCTGGAGCGCTACCCGGAACCCGCCTGGATCGTCGCCACCGCCGGGACCGGCGGCACCTCGGCGACCATCGCCCGCTACGTCCACTACCTCCAGCACGACACCCGCATCTGCGTGCCCGACCCGGAGAACTCCTGCTTCTTCGACGGCTGGACCCACCACGACCCGGACGCCACCAGCGACCGCGGCTCGCGCATCGAGGGCATCGGCCGCCCGCGCATGGAACCCAGCTTCGTACCCGGCGCCATCGACCGGATGATGAAGGTCCCCGACGCGGCCAGCGTCGCCGCCGTCCGCGCCCTGGAGCGCGCCATCGGCCGCAAGGCGGGCGGCTCCACGGGCACCGGGCTGTGGAGCGCGTTCAAGCTGATCGCCGAGATGGTGGCGCGCGGCGAGCAGGGCAGCGTCGTCACGCTGCTGTGCGATCCGGGCGACCGCTACCTGGACAAGTACTACTCCGACTCCTGGCTGGAGGAACAGGGCCTGGACATCTCTCCGTACGCCGCCGCCATCGACGACTTCCTCGCCACCGGCACCTGGCCCTGCTGAGCGCCCGCGCCCGGCCCGCTCAGGGCGTCGTCGCCGCCAGCCGGGCGTCCAGGCGGCGCACGGCGTCCCGGAAGGACCGGCCCACCCCGGCCCGGCCCAGGCTCAGCACCAGGCGGAACAGCCCCGTTCCGTCGGTGGCGAAGGTCCACTGCACCCGGGTGCCCGACCCCTCCGGAGTGAGCCGCCACTCCTCCAGCAGGGCCCGCAGACCGGGGGCGTTGGTCTCATCGACCCGGTAGGCGTAGCAGCTGCCCGGCTCGGTGGCGACGACCGTCTCGCGGAAACGGACCCCGCCCCGCAGCCGCACCTCCCGGCCCGCGCCCCCGTCGACGGGCGTGGCCCGGCTGACGGCGGTGAACCAGGACGGCCAGGAGGCGACATCGTCGGCGAGCGCGCGGTACACCACGTCCGGCGGCGCGGACACCTCGGCGGCGAACACCAGCCGCATCGGTGCCGAGTCGGTGAACTCCCTTCCCACGGTACGGAGTCGGCGTGCCATCCCGTGCACCTCCCGGCGGTCTGCGGTCGCGGTGTCGCGTCTGTGGAGCGCACACCCTAGCGCCCGGACCGTCAGTTGTCTGTACCACTGTCGGTCACCGGTTCGCGACCGCTGCCGGCCTCCGGTCCGCGCCGCCTCTCCTCCGCCGCGGCCGCCTCGGCGATGTTGCGCGCCATCCCGCCGAACACCACCGAGTGGAAGGGCCACACGCTCCACCAGTACGCGTGCCCGAACAGCCCGCGCGGATGGAACAGCGCGCGCTGCCCGTACACCGTCCGGCCCCGCTCGTCGCCGCGCACCGACAGCTCCAGCCAGGCCAGGCCCGGCACCCGCATCTCGGCCCGCAACCGCAGCAGTTCGCCCGGCACGATCTCCTCCACCCGCCAGAAGTCCAGCGAGTCGCCCACTCGCAGATGCTGGGCGTCCCGCCGGCCGCGCCGCAGCCCCACCCCGCCGACGAGCCGGTCGAGCCAGCCCCGTACCGCCCAGGCCAGCGGGAAGGAGTACCAGCCGTTCTCGCCGCCGATGCCCTCGATCACCCGCCACAGGGCCTCGGGGCCGACCGGCACTGCCATCTCCCGCTCGTCGCGGTAGAGGCTGCCGCCCGCCCAGTCCGGGTCGGTGGGCAGCGGGTCGCTCGGCGCGCCCGGCACCGCCGCGTTGGACCAGCGGGTGTCGACCCGCGCCTCCTGGATCCGCTTGAGGGCCAGCCGCAGCGCCCGGTCGAAGCCGATGGTCCCGTCCGGTGGATCGGGGACGTACTCCTTGATGTCGTGCTCCGCGCAGACCACCTCGTGGCGCAGCGACTCCGTGAGCGGCCGGGCGATGGAGCTGGGCACCGGAGTGACCAGGCCGACCCAGCGGCTGGAGAGCGTCGGGGTCAGCACCGGCACCGGCAGGATGACGCGCGGCCGCAGCCCCGCCACCGCCGCGTAGCGCTGCATCATGTCCCGGTACGTCATGACGTCCGGGCCGCCGATGTCGAAGGCCCGGTTCACCCCGGCCGGCAGCGCCGCGCACCCCACCAGGTAGCGGATCACGTCCCGGACGGCCACCGGCTGGATCCGGGTCCGTACCCAGCTCGGGGTGACCATCAGCGGCAGCCGCTCCGTGAGATACCGCAGCATCTCGAACGAGGCGGAACCCGAGCCGATGACGATCGCCGCGCGCAGCACCGCCGTCGGCACCCCGGAATCCAGCAGGATGTGCCCCACCTCGGCCCGCGAGCGCAGATGCGGCGACAGCTCCTTCTCCGGCACCCCGGTCGGGGTCAGCCCGCCCAGATACACGATCCGGCGCACCCCGGCCGCCCGCGCCTGCTCGCCGAAGATCCGGGCCGCCCTGCGGTCGGTCTCCTCGAAGGTCGAGCCGGTGCCGAGCGCGTGCACCAGGTAGTACGCCACATCGACGCCCCGCATCGCCTCCGCCAGGGAGTCGGCGTCGGTGACATCGCCGCGCACCACCTCGACCCGGTCCGCCCACGGGTAGTCGCGCAGCTTCTGCGGCGTTCTGGCCAGGGCGCGCACCCGGTGCCCGGAGTCGAGCAGGGCGGGCACCAGCCGGCCGCCGATGTAACCGGTGGCCCCGGTCACCAGAGCGCGGGGGGCCGATCCGTCGGGGAGTTCTGCGCTGTCGTCGGGGCCGTCCTCAAGTTCCGTCACCTGTCCGAGTGTGACACCGGACGGCTTCCGGGACCGGTCGAGGACTCCGTACGGCGGCATCGACGCCATCGGTACGGTGACGGCCCCCGGCCCCGGCCCTCGCGCCGGATCAGTGCACCGCCGCGAGCGTCCCGCCCTCGCGCAGCGACGCCGTCAGCTTCACGTCGGCGTCACGGGGCGCCCGCACCGCGAACGTCGGCCCGCCCGCTGCGCCCCGCACCGCCCCGCTCGCCTCGATACGGGTCACCGCCCGGCTCCCCGCGGCGAGGACGTACCACCGGCCGGAGGCGGCCTTCCAGTGCGTGCCCGCGAGGACGTGCTGCCCGAACCTGCTGCACAGGGCCGTGTCGTCGCGGTCGGCGACCACCGCGGCTGGTTCCGTGGGCGAGTCGGCGGGCGCGAGGAACTGGACCAGGACCCGGCCTGGGCCCCGCCAGGTGTCGGCCCGGGTGCACAGCCAGTCGGCCGAGGCGCGGCCCTCGGGCAGTTTCTGCTCGGCGAAGGCCCAGTTGTTGACCGACCGCACGCCGGATCCCGCCAGGGTCCGCAGGGAACACGCCGTACGCGCCCAGGCGAGCAGCGCCTCGGTGCTCGTCGCCTCACGCGGCTGCCGGGCCGGCGCGCCCCGCCCGGGCTTCGGCGTGTACGTCAGATGCGCGGGGGCCAGATCGCCCAGATCCGTCACCAGGAACGCGTGCTTCTCCACGATCCGCTCGGAGGACCGCAGCTGGAGCACCGGCCACGTCTCGCACGCGCCGCCCGCGGCGGGCCGGGGCACCGCTGCGGTGACCCCGTCCGGGCCCACCTCCAGCGGTCGCCCGGGCATGTCCGGCGCGAGCAGGTCCCGGGTGGTCGACAGGTCGATCCAGGGGGCGAGCAGGAACCGCGCGCCGTCGCCCGTACGGCTGACGACGACCGCAGCACCCGTCGTCACGTCCGCGTCGTCGGTCCGGGCGAAGTCGAGCGCCGCCCCGCCGGACCCGGACAGCGGCTCCGCGTACCGCACGACCCGGACCCCGCCGTCGTGGAACAGCACCACCGCCGCCCCGTCCACCTCACCCGCGAACAGCAACCGGGGCGGCTGCGCGGGCGGCACCGTGAACGTGCCCGGCGTCGTGGACACCCTGACCGACTCGGGCGGCCCCGCCCAGGCCCGCAGCGCCCGGCCAAGCAGCCCGTCGTCGTCCGTGCGCCCGCCCCTGGCCGGCCAGGCGGTGAAGTCTACGCGCGAGGTGTCCGCCCACCGCTCCGCCGCCGTCCGCATCAGCTCCGCCGGATCGAGCACCGGCGCGAACACCCCCGCCGGGGCCCTGTCCTCGCCCCTGCCCCGCGCCCCCTCCTCGACGG
>NZ_QWFA01000111.1 GCF_003501885.1 Streptomyces globisporus | reverse complement strand
GGTTCCAGTCAGGGGTGGGGGAGGGGGACGGCGAGGCACCGCGCGAGGCGGCCGGCGCGTTCCGCGACACGCCGCCGTCCGAGCCGGCCCCGGAGCAGCCGGCCAGCGCGGCGACGCCGAGGGACGAGAGCGCCGTCAGCGCGGCGGCAGCGGTACGCATTCGTGGGCGTGTCGCACGCTCCGGCATCGGTCGGATCCCCTCCGGTCAACCTGTGGCGTATGCCTCTGGACATGCCCCCGGCAAGCACATGATCCCCAGGTCGGGGCCGTGCGCGCCCTGCCGGGTGAAACCCGGCGAATCAGGGGCCTGAGACCGACGGTACGTCACACGGACGGCCCCGGCGCACGGTAGCTTTTCCCCGTCGAACCAGTGGCGTTCCGCCCGCCCGCGCACACACGGACGGCTCCGGTACATTACGTCACGTCACATACTGTCCCTTTTCAGGAGATTAACTCCCGATGCTGTTTACTGATGACAACCTCGGGCTCTGGCCGGAAAGAGGCGGTACGGACGCGAGGCCGCTGGGGAAGGCGTACCTCGTCCCACACGGGAGGTTCCGGTGACGACACGTGGAGTCCTGTACGTTCACTCCGCACCGCGCGCGCTGTGCCCACATGTCGAGTGGGCCGTGGCGGGCGTCCTCGGTGTGCGGGTCCAGCTGGACTGGATCAGACAGCCGGCCGCGCCCGGCACCTGGCGGTCCGAATTCTCCTGGAAGGGCCGCGCCGGCACGGCATCGCAGCTCGCCTCCGCCCTGCGCGGCTGGGATCTGCTGCGCTTCGAGGTGACCGCCGAGCCGTGCCCCACCGCCGAGGGCGAGCGCTACAGCTCCACCCCCGCCCTCGGCATCTTCCACGCCGTCACCGGCATGCACGGCGACATCCTGGTCCCCGAGGACCGGCTGCGGGCGGCGCTGGCGCGTTCGGTGCGCGGCGAGAGCGACCTGGAGGCCGAGATCGCCTCCCTGCTCGGCAAGCCGTGGGACGACGAGTTGGAGTCCTTCCGCCACGCGGGCGAGGGCGCGCCGGTCCGCTGGCTGCACCAGGTCGTCTGATCCCGGGGCGCAAAATCAGGCCCCTCCGGCGATTGAGGAGCGGGGTACGGGGCGGAGCCCCGGAACAAGGAAGCCCGCCTCCCGAGAACCCGGGAAGCGGGCTTCACCCGTCAAAGAGTCGGCGTCACATGGAGCGGAACGCCAGCACCACGTTGTGCCCACCGAACCCGAACGAGTTGTTGATCGCCGCGATCGGCCCCTCGGGCAGCGCCCGGGGTTCACCGCGCACGACGTCCGCCTCGATCGCCTCGTCGAGATCGTCGACGTTGATGGTCGGCGGTGCGATGCGGTGGTGCAGCGCGAGCACGGTGGCCACCGTCTCGATACCGCCCGCGCCACCCAGCAGATGACCCGTCATCGACTTCGTCGCCGAGATCGCGACATGGTCCAGGTCGTCGCCCAGCACCTTCCGCAGCGCCTTGATCTCCGCGATGTCACCCTGCGGCGTCGACGTGGCGTGCGCGTTGAGGTGGACCACCTCGGACGGCTTGAGGTCGCTGGAGTCCAGCAGGTTCTGCATCGCGGCGGCGATGCCCCGCCCGGTGGGCTCGGGCTGCGCGATGTGGTGGGCGTCGGCCGACAGACCCTGGCCCAGCACCTCGCAGTAGACCTTCGCGCCACGCTTCGCGGCGTGCTCGGCGGACTCCAGGATGACGACGCCCGCACCCTCGCCGAGGACGAAGCCGTCCCGGCCGGTGTCGTACGGACGCGAGGCCTTCTCGGGCTCGTCGTTGTTCTTGGACATCGCCATCATGTTGGCGAACGCGGCGATCGGCAGCGGGTGGATCGCCGCCTCCGTGCCACCGGCGACGACGACGTCGGCACGGCCGGAACGGATCATCTCGACGGCGTACCCGATGGCCTCCGCGCCGGACGCGCAGGCCGAGACGGGGGTGTGGACACCGGCCTGGGCGTTGACCTCCAGGCCGACGTTGGCCGCCGGGCCGTTGGGCATGAGCATGGGCACGGTGTGCGGGGAGACGCGGCGTACGCCCTTCTCCTTCAGCACGTCGTACTGGTCGAGCAAGGTGATCACGCCGCCGATACCGGAGGCGATGACCGAGCCGAGGCGCTCGGGCGCGATGGCCTCGTCCTCGCCTGCCTTGGCGGTGAAGCCCGCGTCGGCCCAGGCCTCGCGGGCAGCGATCAGCGCGAACTGCGCCGAGCGGTCCAGCTTGCGGGCCAGCGGGCGGGGAAGGACGTCGCCCGGGTCGACGGCCGCGAGGGCGGCGATCCGGACGGGCAGTTCGGCGAAGCGCTCGCCTTCGAGAGGCTTGACGCCGGACCGGCCGGCCATCAGACCTTCCCAGGTCGATGCGGAGTCGCCACCCAGCGGAGTGGTTGCGCCGATACCGGTGACGACCACGGTGCGATTGGTCGAGTTCACTGGAAAATCTTCTCCACGTGTAGAGGGTCGTGAATCAGCGGCGCCACCGCCGGGTGGCGACACAGCCGGGCTGGGATCAGCCCTGGTGCTTCAGGATGTAGTCGGCGGCGTCGCCGACCGTCTTGAGGTTCTTGACGTCCTCGTCGGGGATCTTCACGTCGAAGCGCTCCTCGGCGGCGACGACGACCTCGACCATGGACAGCGAGTCGACGTCGAGGTCGTCGGTGAAGGACTTGTCCAGCTGGACGTCCTCCTCCGGGATCCCGGCGATCTCGTTGACGATCTCGGCGAGACCCTTGACGATCTCTTCCTGCGTGGCGGCCATCTTGGCGCTCCTTCGGTGGTTTCTTCGGTGTTCGTGCGTCCGGACCCAAAAGGTCCGGTGTGCCTAGGGGAGGGTAACGACCGTCGCGGCGTAGACGAGACCCGCCCCGAAGCCGATGACGAGCGCGGTGTCGCCGCTCTTCGCCTGACCGGTCGCCAGGAGCCGCTCCATGGCGAGCGGAATCGAGGCGGCGGACGTGTTGCCGGTGGACTCGATGTCACGGGCGACCGTGACGTGCTCCGGCAGCTTCAGGGTCTTCACCATCGAGTCGATGATCCGCATGTTGGCCTGGTGCGGGATGAAGACGTCCAGGTCCTCCGGGGCGATCCCGGCCGCGTCCAGCGCCTGCTGGGCGACCTTCGCCATCTCGAAGACGGCCCAGCGGAAGACCGCCTGGCCCTCCTGCGTGATGGCGGGGAACTTGACCTCGCCCTTCGAGTCGAGCGGCAGCTGCGAGACGTCGCCGAGGCGGAACTCGTTCCAGCCGACCGTCTGCTTGATGGTCTCGGACTTGTCGCCCTCGGAGCCCCACACGGTCGGGCCGATGGCCGGCTCCTGGGAGGGGCCGACGACGACCGCGCCGGCGCCGTCACCGAACAGGAAGGCCGTCGCGCGGTCCTCCAGGTCGGTCAGGTCGCTGAGCCGCTCCACGCCGATCACCAGGACGTACTCCGCCGAGCCCTCGACGACCATGCCCTTGGCGAGGGTGAGGCCGTAGCCGAAGCCCGCGCAGCCGGCCGAGATGTCGAAGGCGGCGGGCTTGCCCGCGCCGATCCGGTGCGCGATCTCGGTGGCGACGGCCGGGGTCTGCTTGAAGTGCGAGACGGTCGAGACGACGACCGCGCCGATCTGCTCGGGGTCGATGCCCGCGTCGGCGATGGCCTTGCCGGACGCCTCGATCGACATCGCGGCCACGGTCTCCTCCTCGGAGGCCCAGTGGCGGGTGACGATGCCGGAGCGGGAGCGGATCCACTCGTCGGACGAGTCGATCGTCTCGAGGATCACCTCGTTCGGCACGACCCGGGTCGGGCGGTAGCCGCCGACGCCGAGGATCCGTGCGTACGGGGCGCCCTTGCTGGGCTTGATCTTCGACATGCTCGCTCCTTAGACGCCTGCGTGCTCGGAGATGAGCGCGCGGGCCGCGTCGAGGTCGTCGGGGGTCTTGAGCGCCAGCGTCCGCACGCCGGGCAGCGCACGCTTGGCGATCCCGGTCAGCGTGCCGCCGGGGCTCAGCTCGACCAGTGCGGTGACGCCCAGGGACTGGAAGGTCTCCATGCACAGGTCCCAGCGGACCGGGTTGGCGACCTGCCCGACCAGCCGGGCGATGACCTCGGTGCCGGTGGCCACGGTGTGGCCGTCGGCGTTGGAAACGTAGCGCACGGTCGGGTCGGAGACGGTGAGGTCGCCGACCGCCGCGCGCAGCTTCTCCACGGCCGGGGCCATGTGGTGTGTGTGGAACGCGCCGGCCACCTTCAGCGCGACGACCCGGCGCACGCCCTCGGGCTTGTCGGCCTCCAGGGCGGCGAGCTGGGCGGCGGTGCCGGCGGCGACGATCTGGCCGGCGCCGTTGACGTTGGCCGGGGTCAGCCCGAGCTTCTCCAGGTGCGGGACCGTGACGGCGGGGTCGCCGCCGAGGAGGGCCGACATACCGGTCTCGGTGACCGCGGCGGCTTCGGCCATGCCGAGCCCGCGGGTCCGGACGAAGCGCAGGGCGGCCTCGTCCTCGATGACGCCGGCGAGCGCGGCGGCGGTGATCTCACCGACGCTGTGGCCCGCGACGACGTCGGGGGCGGCGGCGTCCAGAGCGGTCGCCGAGAGCAGTCCGGCGGCCACCAGGAGCGGCTGGGCCACGGCGGTGTCGCGGATCTCGTCCGCGTCGGCCTTCGTGCCGTAGTGGGCAAGGTCGAGCCCGATGGCGTCGGACCAGGCCGCGATGCGGTCGGCGGCACCGGGGAGGTCGAGCCAGGGAGTCAGGAAGCCGGGCGTCTGAGCGCCTTGGCCGGGAGCGACGAGTACGAGCACCCTCACACTCTCTCTTGTGGACGGCTCCGCACGCCCGTGGGGACAGGGACGAAGAACCGTCGGGGGAATTGTTGAAGTCCAACAAAAGTCTAGGACTGAGGATCCGCTGCGGCCAAGCGCCCCAGGATCAGGGCGATCCGCAGTGTGAACGCGGAGCGCACATCGGAGGGTGACCATCCGGTGACGTCGGTCACACGTCGGAGCCGGTAGCGCACGGTGTTGGGGTGCACGAAAAGCATCCGGGCGGCGCCTTCCAGACTGCTCGCCTGCTCCAGATAGACACTCAGCGTTTCCAGGAGAGCCGAACCGGCCTCCTCCAGCGGTCTGTAGATCTCCTCCACCAACTGGTCCCGCGCGGCCGGGTCTCCGGCCATCGCGCGCTCCGGGAGGAGATCGTCCGCCAGCACCGGGCGTGGCGCGTCCTGCCACGCCGAGCACGCCTTCAGCCCGGCCGCCGCCGCCTGCGCGGACCGGGTCGCGGCCAGCAGGTCGGGCACGACGGGCCCGGCGACGACCGGCCCGGCCGCGTACGGCCCGATCAGGCCCTTCGCGACCTGGAGCGGATTGTCGCTGCCGCCCGCGATGACGACGAGCCGGTTGCCGAGGACCCCGGTGAGGACCTGGAGCTTGGCGTGCCGGGCGGCGCGCCGGATCGCCTCCACGGTCAGCTCGCTGTCCCCGTCGGGCGCGGTGCCGAGAACGACGCAGACGTGCTCGGGGGAGTTCCAGCCGAGCGCGGCGGCCCGGGAGACGGCGCCCTCGTCGGCCTCGCCGGAGAGCACCGCGTTCACCACCAGCGACTCCAGCCGGGCGTCCCAGGCGCCCCGGGCCTCGGCGGCCTGGGCGTAGACCTGGGCGGTGGCGAAGGCGATCTCGCGTGCGTAGACGAGCAGCGCCTCCCGCAGCAGCGACTCGTCGCCGGGGGCTGCCACCTCCTCGATCGCGGCCTCCATGACCTCGATCGTGGTCCGCACCATCTCCACGGTCTGGCGCAGGGTGATGGCCCGGGTCAGTTCGCGCGGGGCGGTGCCGAACACATCGGTCGAGATCGCCTGCGGGGTCTCGGGATGCCGGAACCACTCGGTGAACGCGGCGATACCGGCCTGGGCGACCAGGCCGATCCAGGACCGGTTCTCCGGCGGCATCGCCCGGTACCACGGCAGCGATTCGTCCATGCGGGCAATCGCGTTCGCGGCCAGCCGGCCGGAGGACTGCTCCAGCCGTTTCAAGGTCGCGGCATGCAGGTGGGCGTCGTGGGCGGGGGGCTGCTCAGGATCGGGTCGGGGCACGAGGACAAGACTGCCTTATCGGGCCGGTGGATCGGTGGGGCGGGGCGACGCTGCCCCGTACCGGCGGGTAGGGGAACAGCCGGCAGGGCTCCCGGTCCGCCGGACCCGTACCGGCGTCCCCCGGGCTACCGTGGCCGGGTGATATCCGTGCACCGGTCCGACGACCGCTACCGGGGCGGCGACGGGGCCGCCGGGATCGACACCCGGCACGCCCTCTCCTTCGGCCCCTTCTACGACCCGGACAACCTCCGCTTCGGCCCGATCCTGGCCTGCAACGAGGAGCGCCTCGCGCCCGGCGCCGGGTTCGAGGAGCACCCGCACAGCCATACGGAGATCGTCACCTGGGTCGTCGAGGGCGAGCTGACCCACCGCGACTCGGCCGGCCACTCCACCGTCGTCCGGGCCGGGGACGTGGCCCACCTGAGCGCCGCCTCCGGGGTCCGCCACGTCGAACGCAACGACGGCACCGATCCGTTGACCTTCCTCCAGATGTGGCTGGCCCCCCTGGAGCCGGGCGGCGAACCCTCGTACACGGTGGTGCCCGGCATCGCCGACTCCACCCCGTACGCCCTGCCCGGCGCGGGCGCGATGCTCCACGTCCGCCGCCTGACCGAGGACGAACGCACGGCGGTCCCGGACGCGGTACGCCTGTACGTGCACGTGGTGCGGGGCCGCGTCGGCCTCGGCGGCGAGGAGCTGGGCCCCGGCGACGCCGCCCGGATCACCGACGCCCGGGGCCTGGCGGCGGTCGCGGTGGCGGGCTCGGCGGAGCTGCTGGTGTGGGAGCTGGCGGGCTGAGGGCGTCGGCCCGGTACTACGCGGCCCGGCGGGCCCGCCACAGGTCACGCAGCAGCGCGATCTCGGCCATGTGGTGGATGAGCTCCAGATTGCCGTTGGCCAGCGTGCCGATGTACGCGTCGTCCGGATCGGAGCCGTACGGGTACTGCGAGAGGCCGACCGTATCGAGCTGCTCCTCGGTGAGCGCGCCGACGCTCGCGCGGTGGCGGTCGAGGGTCGCCCAGAACCGTTCCAGTGCGAGGGAAGCGGACGGGGTGAAGTCGACCAGCAGATGCGGGTCCCGCCGCCGCTCGCCGAAGGTCCACTCCCAGCGGCCCGCGAAGTCGGAGTGCAGATGTCCGAGCCGCCACGCGATGGTCGTGATCGGTACGACATCGGGCTCCGGCTCGCCGGTGAACGCGAGGACCTCCTCGACCCGTTCGACGCTCACGCTCCAGTCCTCGGCGATCTTCGCGACGGACATCCCGTCCGCCGCCTGCCGGGCGACTTCCGCGTACTCGGTCGCCGGGATCTCCGGCGCCCCCTTGTCGATGACCCAGGCGCCAGGACCGTACGCCCGGGGCGTCGTGGCCTCCTCCCGGCGCCGGATCGACCAGCTGCCGGGCGCGGGCTCCCAGAGGTACTCCTCGTCGCCGAGCCCGTGCAGCCGGACCTCGGCCATCTCCCGCGCCTGGTCGAACTGCTCCAGCAGGATGCTCAACCGGTCGGTCCGCGGACCCTCGCCGCTCATACGCAGCCCCCTCGTCGTGGAGCGCCGGGGCGGTCCCCCGGCGTTCCGGAGGGAAGCTAACGGCTCACCCCGGGGGACGCGACCGAATTCCCGGAGGGGTGCCGGAGCCGCCCATCACCCCTGGGACTGCTCGGACTTCTTCTCGCGCCTCTCCGCCATCCGGTCCAGCTCACGCATCGCCTGGGCGTGCCCGCTCATCCGGCGGCTCACACTGCCGGCCGTGACCGGCGCGGTCCCCACGAGCGATACGGGGATGGAGAGCCCGAGGACGACCAGCGTCTCGGGCCAGTCGCGCTCGTCGGCGCAGTAATCCCCGGCTAGCAGCGCGCTCCGCGGCTCGCCCCGGTCTGATCGCGGGCAGGCGTTCTCGACGCGGGCCACCGACCCTGGGGCCTGCCGGGGCGGGGCGCCTTCGTAAGGTGCAGGTGGCGTCATATGCCCGTACGCCGTGCGTTCGCCCACGAAGGAGATCTGCCATCAACACCATCGTGTCCGGCCCCGAAGCCCTGGCCGCCCACCGAGACCGCGCGCAGCAGGACTACGCCGAGCTGGTGGAGCGGGGCCTCTCCCTCGACCTCACGCGCGGGAAGCCGGCCGCGGACCAGCTCGACCTGTCCGCGCCGCTGCTCGCCCTGCCCGGCGAGACGTACCGCAGCGCCGAATCCGTGGACACCCGCAACTACGGCGGCCTCCACGGCCTGCGCGAACTGCGGGAGATCTTCAGCGGCCCGCTCCAGGTCCCCGTCGAGCAGCTGGTGGCCGCGGGCAACTCCAGCCTGGAGCTGATGCACGACAGCCTGGTGCACGCGATGCTGAGCGTGCTGCCGGGGGCCGACTCCCGCTGGGTCGACCAGGAGCGGATCGCCTTCCTCTGTCCCGTACCCGGCTACGACCGGCACTTCGGTGTGTGCGAGCGGCTCGGCATCGAGATGATCCCCGTCCCGATGACCGACCAGGGCCCGGACATGGACACCGTGGAGCGGCTGGTGGCCGAGGACGCCTCGGTCAAGGGCATCTGGTGCGTCCCGAAGTACAGCAACCCGGACGGGATCAGCTACAGCGACGAGGTCGTCGACCGGCTCGCCGCCATGCCCACCGCCGCGCCCGACTTCCGGATCTTCTGGGACAACGCGTACGCCGTCCACCACCTGACCGACGAGCGCGTAGCGATAGCCGACGTGCTCGCCGCCTGCGCCGGCCACGGCCACCCCGACCGGGCCTTCGTCTTCGGCTCCACCTCGAAGATCACCTTCGCCGGGAGCGGCGTCGGCTTCTTCGGCGCCTCGCCCGACAATGTCGCCTGGCTGCTCGGCAACCTCGCCAAGCGCACCATCGGCCCGGACAAGGTGAACCAGCTGCGGCACGCGCTCTTCCTCAAGGACGAGGCAGGCGTCCACGCCCACATGGACCTCCACCGCGCCAAGCTCCGCCCGAAGTTCGACGCCGTCCTGCGCATCCTCGAAGCCGAACTCGGCTCCACCGGCCTCGCCACCTGGACGGACCCCAAGGGCGGCTACTTCATCACCCTGAAGGTCCTCGACGGCTGCGCCCGCGACGTGGTGCGCCGCGCCGCCGACGCGGGCATCGTCCTCACCCCGGCGGGCGCCACCCACCCCCACGGCCAGGACCCGGACGACGCGGTGATCCGGATCGCGCCCAGCTTCCCCACCCCCGAGGAGCTGGAGCAGGCCATCGCGGGCGTCACGGCCTGCGTGCGCCTGGTCGGCTACGAGAAGCTGCTGACGGAGACGGCTGGTTGAGCAGCCGGTTCAGGACAGCTCGGCCAGAACCGCGTCCGTGAACGGGGTCCAGGCCTCCGCCGCCCACGGGCCGAAGGCGCGGTCGGTCAGCGCGACGCAGGCGACGCCCGCGACCGGGTCGATCCACAGGAACGTGCCCGACTGGCCGAAGTGCCCGAAGGTGGCGGGGGAGGACGTGTTCCCCGTCCAGTGCGGGGACTTGGAGTCGCGGATCTCGAAGCCGAGGCCCCAGTCGTTCGGGCTCTGGTGGCCGTAGCCCGGCAGGACGCCCTTGAGGCCCGGATGCACGACGCTTTGGGCCTCAAGGACCGTCCGCGGGTCGAGGAGACGCGGGGCCTGGACCTCGGCTGCGAAGCGGACCAGGTCGGCCACGGTGGAGACGCCGTCGCGGGCCGGGGAGCCGTCGAGGGTCGTGGACGTCATGGCCAGCGGCTCCAGGACCGCCTGGCGCAGGTACTCCGCGAACGGGATGCCGGACGCCTTCGCGATGTGGTCGCCCAGCACCTCGAAGCCCGCGTTCGAGTACAGGCGGCGGTTGCCGGGCGGGGCCGTCACCCGGTGCTCGTCGAAGGCGAGGCCGCTGGTGTGGGCGAGCAGGTGGCGCACCGTGGAGCCCTCGGGCCCGGCCGGCTCGTCCAGCTCGACGGCCCCCTCCTCGTACGCCACCAGCGCCGCGTAGGCCGCGAGCGGCTTGGTGACCGAGGCGAGGGGGAAGCGGTGGCCGGCCGGCCCGTGCGTGCCGAGGACCGTGCCGTCCGCCCGCACGACGGCGGCCGCCGCCGTCGTGACCGGCCAGGTGTCGATGATGCGCAGGCTCTCCATGCGTCCGAGCCTAACGGCCGTGCCCGGCATCCTGTCCCGGGCTCCGGGCCCCGGGCCCCGGGTTCGGACGGCCGGGTCGCCGGGAGCGTGCCCGGGCCGCGGCCACCGGGAAGCCCGGGCGTGCACCGCTGTGCCCTGGGAGCCCGGCCTCGTTTCCTCGCCGCGGGGGCCCCGGCCCCGGGAAGCCCGGCCGTGCGCAACGCCGACCCGGGGAAGCCCGAGGCCGCCCCGCCTGCCCGGGCAGTCCGCACCCGCTAGCTCGCCGCGGGGGCCCTCACGCGGCCACCGGGGCCAGCCGGGTCCCCAGGGCCATGATCCGCATCGCCCGCTCCGTCGCGTCCGCCAGGAACTCGCCGCTCCGGCCGATCGCCTCCACCAGCGTCATCGGCGCCGGCAGGATCGCGCTGTACGCGTCCACGCCCACCGCCCGTACGTCCTGCGCGCCCGGCCCGATCGTCCCGGCCAGCACCAGGACCGGCACCCCCGCCGCCTGGGCCCGGCGCGCCACCTCCGCCGGGATCTTCCCGCGTACGGTCTGGTGGTCGAGCGCCCCCTCCGCCGTGATCACGAAGTCGGCGCGGGCCAGGCGGGCGTCCAGGTCGAGGCCGTCGAGGAGGACGTCGTACCGGGGCAGGAGTTGGGCGCCCACGGACGCGAGCCCCGCCCCCAGACCGCCCGACGCGCCCGTGCCCGGGGCCGTCCGCAGGTCGACCGGGGCGGCGGCCCGCGGGGCGAACGCCGGGAGCAGGTCCCGGGTGAGGACGGCGGCCAGCCGCTCCAGGCCCGCCGAGAGCAGCTCCACCTCCGCCGGGGTCGCCCCCTTCTGCGGCCCGAACACCCGGGCCACGCCCCTCTTTCCGCACAGCACGTTGTACGGATTGCAGGCCACCAGCAGCTCGGCGTCGGTGAGCCTCGGGTCGAGGTCGGACGGGTCGATGTGTTCCAGCTCGTGCAACGACCCGCCGCCCGGCCGGAGTTCGCGGCCGTGTCGGTCGGTCAGCCGGGCCCCGAGCGCCTGCAGCGCACCCGCGCCCCCGTCCGACGTACCGGAGTCGCCGCAGCCGACGAGGATGCGCCGGGCCCCGGCGTCCAGGGCCGCCCGGATCAGCTCGCCGACCCCGTACGTCGTCGTCGCGCCCGGGTGGCGGCGGTCCGGCGGGACCAGGGCGAGGCCCGCGACGGCCGCCATCTCCACGACGGCGGTGCGCGGGCCGGGGGTCGTGCCGCCGCCCAGCAGTGCGAAGTGCGAGGCGACCGGGTCGCCCACCGGGCCCGTCGCGGTGACCGGGACCAGGCGGCCGCCGCCCGCCAGGGCCAGTGCCTCGGCCGTGCCCTCGCCGCCGTCCACGAGGGGGATGAGGTCGAGTTCGGCGTCGGGGATCACCCGGCGTACCCCGGCGGCGATGGCCTCCGCGACCCGGGCGGCCGACAGGGACTCCTTGAAGCCGCTGGGGGCGATGGCGATGCGGTGAGGACGAGTGGTCATGGCTGGGCCTTTCGTTCACATCAGGTCGGGTCGGGGAGCGGGGTCCGGCGGACCAGCTACAAGGCGGAGGACTGAGGCAACGCGGATGGGGCCTCCCCTGCTCGAGCGAAGCCGAGAGCTTGGGGAAGTCGGTGATTGACGAGAACGCCGCAGATGCGCGTGCCGGGGCACGCGAGCCCGGCACGATCCGAACGACAGGCCCTAGGTCTCCAGGAGGACGGGCACGCCGAGCAGCGGCCAGACGACGAGGGCGAAGACGAGGACGAGGGCCGCCGTGAGCGGCGCGAGGAAGGCGGACAGCCGCAGCAGGTCGCGCGGGGTGTACGTCGGGGTGCCGGCCACGTCCGCGAAGAGCGCGACCGGCTTGGCCGAGGACGGCAGGGTGTGGCAGAAACCGGCGGCGGCCGTGGACGCCAGCGCCGCCGTGACCGGGTTGACCCCGGCCCCGACCGCCGCCGCGACCACCAGCGGGACGAGGACGGAGGACCGGGCGGAGCGCGACTGGAGCGCCAGATGGGCGGCCGTGCTGACGGCGACCACTCCGGCCAGGAACATCCACGGGGGCGTGGACGCCCCCAGGGGTATCCACCCCACCAGCCAGTCGGCCGCACCCGAGTCGGAGAGCGCGACGCCCATCGCCATCGTGGCGGCCATGAACAGCAGCAGCGGCCAGGGGACCGTCCGCAGACCGTCCTTGAAACGGACCGTCCCCAGCGCGGGCGAGGTCGCCACCAGCGCGCCGATGAGCGCGACCACGGCGGGCGACACCCCGTGCAACGGCTCGCTGCACCACAGCAGGACGACCGTCGCCAGGAGCAGCAGACATCGGGACTCCGCCGGGGTGAACGGGCCCTCGACAGCCGTCTCGGAGTGCTCCTGGATCTGCGCCGCCGTGATCGTGACCGGGCCCTTCCGGTCGGCCCGCCGGGTCGTCGTCAACAGCACCAGTTCGGCGGCGAGATGGGACGAGACGACGGCCAACGGCAGCCCGAGGACCAGCCATTGGACGAAGCTCAGCTGTTCCCCGGTCTGCTCCCACAGCACTCCGACCGTGATCAGGTGCGCCCCCGCCCCGATCAGCGTCGCGACGGCGGACAGCAGGATGACGGTGGGGAAGAGCAGCGCCAGCATGACGACCAGGCGGGTCCGCTCACGGAGTGCGGCCGCCAACGCCAGGAACACCGGGAGGGCGAGCGCGGCCCGCCCCGACGTGGCCGGCACGGCGAACGCGGTGACCACGAGACCGGCGGTGGTCAGGTGCACCAGCTGGCGTACGGTCCTGGCCCCGCCGACCAGGAAGACGGCGGCCCGGCCCGCGAGCCCGGTCCGGGTCACGGCGGCCGCCAGGACGAAGGCGCAGATCAGCAGCCACACCGTCTCGTCGCCCAACGTGGCGAACAGGGTCTCGCTGCTGATCACCCCCGTCACCGTCAGCGCCAGGCCCGCGCCGAGCGCGATGTAGGCGTCGTCCACCGGGGTGGCGATCCAGGCGGCGGTGGCCAGGGCGAAGACGGCGAGCGAGAGCCGCCCGTCGGCGCTGAGGCCGGGGGCGGCGCCGGGGACGGCGAGGAGAGCGCAGAGCCCGAGGACGGCACAGAGGCCGACGGTCTGCCGGAGAGGGAGAGGCACGCTGTACAGCCTCTGAAGGCGGGGTGAGCGCTCGATGAGCCGCCCGTGAAGGACTTCTCATCTCCCCGGCGCCCCGCCGCTACGGCAGCCGGTACCCCATGCCCCGCACCGTCTCCAGCCGCTCCGCCCCCAACTTCCGGCGCAGCGCGCGGACATACACGTCCACGATGTTGGAGCCGGGGTCGAAGTCGTACCCCCACACGTGCGACAGGATCTGCTCGCGCGACAGCACCTGGCCCGGGTGGCGCAGGAACATCTCCAGCAGCACGAACTCGCGCGCCGTCAGATCCACCGTCCGGTCCTCCGCGCGGGCCCGGCGCGTCCGTAGGTCCAGGGCGAGGCTGCCGCTGCGCAACATGGTGACCTCGGGCGCGCGGGCCGCGGTGCGCTGGCGCAGCCGTACCCGGGCGAGCAGTTCCTCGAAGCGGAACGGCTTCGTCATCCAGTCGTCGGCCCCGCCCTCCAGGCCGGCCACCGTGTCGCGGACCGAGTCGCGGGCGGTGAGCACGATCACCGGCAGCGTGACGCGCGCCTCGCGCAGCTCCCGCAGCACGGTGAAGCCGTCCCGGCCCGGCAGCCCGATGTCGAGCACCATCAGGTCGAACCCGCCGGTCAGCGCGTGGCCGAGCGCCAGGTCGCCGTCCTCGGCGACGACCGTGGTGAAGCCGTTGGCGCGCAGTCCCTTCTGGACGAACGAGGCGATGCGCTCCTCGTCCTCGGCGATCAGGATGCGGTTCATGAGTCGGTCTCCAGCGTGAGTACGAAGGTGGCTCCGCCGCCCTCGGTCCGGCGGAGTTCGACGCGGCCGTGGTGGCCCTCCGCGATGGCCTTGACGATGGCGAGACCGAGCCCGGCCCCGCTGGTGCGGGTCCCGCGCCGGGACGTGCCCCGGCGGAACCGCTCGAAGATGACCTCGGCGTCCTCCGGAGGAATGCCGGGTCCGTGGTCGGCGACGTACAGTTCGACGCGGTCGCCCTCGGTGCGGGCGTCGACGGCCCGGGAGCCGATGCGGATGCGCTGGCCGGGCACGGTGTGCTGGACCGCGTTCTGCGCCAGCTGGACCATCGCCTGCGTCATCCGCTGCGGATCCAGGCGCACTTCGCGGTCCGCGACCCCGTCGAGCTGCCACTCCCGCTCGCCGAGGGTCCGCACCTTCACGAACACATCGGCGGTCAGCTCCGCGAGCTGGACGGGCTCGGGGCGCACGAAGTCGGGGCGCTCGGCCCCCGCGAGCAGCAGCAGGTCCTCCACGATCCGGCTCATCCGGTCCAGCTCGTCGGTGACCAGCCGTACCGTCTCCTCCCGGTCCGCCGGATCGTCGCCCATCAGCTCCAGGTGGCCCCGGACGATGGTGATCGGGGTGCGCAGCTCGTGCCCGGCGTCGTCGACGAAGACCCGCTGTGCGGCGAACGCCCGCTCAAGCCGGTCCAGCATCGCGTTGAACGTCTCGGCGAGGGCCGCGATGTCGTCCCGGCCCTCCACGGGGATCCGCCGGGTCAGGTCCTGCTCGGTCAGCTCCGCCGCCGTCGTCCGCACGAGCCGGACGGGCGCGAGGATGCGTCCGGCGACGGCCCAGCCGATCCCGGTCGTCATCAGCAGGGCGACCCCGGACAGGGCGAGCAGCATCCAGAACGTCTTGTCGGCGACGGCCCGTTCGCGCTCCGGGTGGAAGGCGACGACGAACGCCCCGGGCTGCCCGCCCGCGGAC
The DNA here is from genome assembly GCF_003501885.1 of Streptomyces globisporus. GTDB lineage: Bacteria > Actinomycetota > Actinomycetes > Streptomycetales > Streptomycetaceae > Streptomyces > Streptomyces globisporus_D. The sequence continues at coordinate 4,842 of NZ_QWFA01000111.1, read as the reverse complement.
GGCCCGATCTCGACCTTCGCCCAGCGCAGTTCGCCCTGCGGGCGCTCCAGCGTGCCGAAGGGGTCCTGGGAGGCGCGGATCCGGGTGAGCGCGTCGGTGTCCCGCCACAGTGCGGTGTCCGGGGGCAGGTCGCGGCGCTGCCGGATGACGTCGGGCCGGTCGCCGGGCGGGCCGGTCAGGCCCAGCAGTTCCTCGTCCGGGTCGGCGTACTGGCGTTGCAGATAGACGCGGAGCAGCCGGTCGGCGGTGTCGAACCGGCCGCCGGTGTCCGGGTCCACCCCCTGCGGCACGAAGTTGGCGAACTCGCCGGTCTCCTGCGTGAGCAGCTGGCTGATGCGGTGGTCCACGTCCCGCTGGAGGATCGAGCGCACGGTGACGGCGACCGCGCCCAGCGCGACCGCCATCACGACCAGCAACCACAGCAGGATCCGGACGCGGGCGGAGATCCTCGGGAAGCCCAGGGGCGACCGGCTAACCGTCATCACCGAAGTCGTCGTCATCGTCGTCGTCGGCCGCGGAGGGGCCCGGGACGACGGAGCTGTCCGGGGTGCCGGTCGGGGTGGCGGAACCGCTCGGCGTCGGAATGCCGCTCGGGGAGGCGGCACCGCTCGGCGAAGCGTCCCGGCCCGGCGACGGTGTGCCGCGCGGGCTCTCCTCCAGCTGAACGGCGGGAGGCACCTTCGGCGCCTCCGAGGTGTCGGTCATGGCGTAGCTGGTTGCCGCTATGCCCAGGGGCACGGCGACGACGGCTGCCAGGGCCGCGAGACGAGGTGAGAAAGCCATGGGTTCACCCTGACGGTCCCGGGCGGTACGAACATGAAGCCAGGATGAACATTCCTTCATCTCGGACAATGGTGACATTCCTGTCCCGGAGAGGGGGTGCGGGCCTCCGGCAGCGCTTGCTTCGAGTGCACTCCAAGGATCTAGCGTGGAACACATGACGGAGCACCCCCGCCCCGCGGGCCAGGACAGCTATTCGATCAGCGAGGTCGTCGCCTTCACCGGTCTCACCGCGCACACCCTGCGCTGGTACGAGCGCATCGGGCTCATGCCCCACGTCGACCGCTCGCACACGGGCCAGCGCCGCTTCAGCAACCGCGACCTCGACTGGCTGGCCTTCGTCGGCAAGCTGCGGCTGACCGGGATGCCCGTCGCCGACATGGTGCGGTACGCGGAGCTGCTGCGCGAGGGGGAGTCCACCTTCGAGGCACGGCAGGCACTGCTGGAGGCGACCCGCCGCGATGTGATCTCGCGGATCGCGGAGCTCCACGACACCCTCGCCGTCCTCGACCGCAAGATCGATTTCTATGCGGGCGCCCGCCGGGCGCCGGAGAGGCACAGCGCCTGATGACTGTTGACAAGATCGCCACCGTGGAGCTGGGAGCGGGCGGGCCGCAGGTCGGCGTCCAGGGCCTCGGCTGCATGGGCATGAGCGAGTTCTACGGCGACACCGACGAACGCGCCGCCCGCGACACCCTCGACGCGGCCCTGGAGGCCGGCGTCACCCTCCTCGACACCGCCGACGCCTACGGGCGCGGGGCCAACGAGGAGTTCCTCGCCCCGTTCGCCGGGGCTCACCGGGACGAGATCACCCTCGCCACCAAGTTCGCCCTCGTCCGCACCGACGACCCCCAGTACCGGGGCATCAGCAACGACCCCGCGTACATCCGTACCGCCGTCGAGGCGAGCCTGCGCCGGCTGAACACCGACGTCATCGACCTCTACTACATGCACCGCCGCGACCCGGCCGTCCCGCTCGCCGAATCGATCGGCGCGCTGGCGGAGCTGGTCAGGCAGGGCAAGATCAAGCAGATCGGGCTCAGCGAGGTGACCGGCCCCGAACTGCGCGAGGCGTACGCCGTGCACCCGATCGCCGCCCTCCAGTCGGAGTGGTCCCTCTTCAGCCGTGACGTCGAGAAGAGCGCCGTCGGCGCGGCGGCCGAACTGGGCGTCACGCTCGTCCCGTACTCCCCGCTCGGCCGGGGCTTCCTCACCGGGGCCTTCACCGACGCGGGCAAGGAGCTGACCGAGGGCGACTTCCGCAAGCACCAGCCCCGGTTCACCGGCGACAACGCCCGGACGAACGCGGCCCTGCTGGAGCCCGTCCACAAGATCGCCGCCGCGCACGGGGTGACGGCCGCGCAGGTGGCCCTCGCCTGGGTCCAGCAGCGCGCCGAGGTCCACGGCCTGAACGTGGTCCCGATCCCCGGCACCCGTAAGCGCGGCCGCCTCCTGGAGAACGTCGCGGCGACCCGGCTGACCCTGACGGCGGACGAACTGGCCGCGCTGGAGCCGATCGCGGGGCGGGTGGCGGGGGACCGCTACCCGGACATGAGCAGTACGTCGGCGGCGCGGGAGTAGACGTCACGAGGAGCCCGGGGGCGTACGCGGTGATCGCCTGGTTCATGAGGTTCATGACGCCGTTTCCTCACGCCAGCCCCAGCGCGAACACCGCGAACCCCGCCGCGAGCAGCCCCGCCAGCGCGCGGCGGGCGTTCGCGGCGCGGGTGCCCGTCCGCCACGGGGCCTCGAAGCGGCGCGCGTACCGGGCGATCAGCACCAGCAGCCCGGCGAACACCGGCAGCCACGCGGCCCGGGCGAGGATCCAGCCCACGGTGTCCGGCGCGCTCGTCAGCCCCGCCACCGCCGTGCCCCCGGCCCCCGCGAGCGAGGCCGGTACGGCGGCGGCCAGCATCGCCGTCTGGTGCCAGCACAGGATTGTCATCGCGGACAGGTTGACCACCACGACCGGTGCCCAGAGCAGCGGCCTGCGCAGCAGCCGCCCGAGCCGGTCGCGCAGCAGGATCGCCGCCCCGCTCTGGGCCGCGGCCAACGCCACCACCAGCAGCGACGGCGGATGCGAGTTCGTCCGGGCCTCGCCCGGCACCCCGACCATCGACGCCGGGTAGTGGAAGACCAGCAGCAGCACGGCGAACAGCACCCCGCCGCCGACCAGCAGCAGCCGGGCCCCGCGCTTCCCGATCCGGCCCTCGCCCCACGACACACCGAGCTGATACGCGAACAGCCAGCCGGGCAGGACGTTGAGCACGCTCAGCCAGGACGGCATCGCCTCCGCGTACGGCCCGTAGCGCAGGAAGTCCACGACGGCGACGGAGACCAGCAGCGGGAGCGCCGCCCCGCCGCCGAGCCTCCGCGCCAGCGTGACGCAGACCGGGGTGAGGGCCGTGACCACGGTGTACACCCCGACGAACCAGAGCGGCTGGATCACCAGCGTCGAACCCGTACGCAGGGTGTCGCCGGGCACGCCCAGCGCGGAGAGCACCGCGAGCAGCACCGCCCACACGGCACTCACCCCGAGCACCGGCCGGCCGAGGCGGGCCAGCCGGCCGCCCAGCCAGGCGGCCGTGGTCGAGGCCCGGCGGCGGTAGGAGAGGACCGAGGCGTAACCGCCGACCAGGAAGAAGATCCCCAGCATCTGGAGCACCCAGCTCGCGGGGGCGAGCGCGCCGAACGTGGCCAGCGGGCTCGCGTTGTGCAGACCGTCCGCGTCGAGCCGGAACCCGCCGAGCATCCAGTGACCGAGCGGCACGGCGAGCAGGGCCAGGGCGCGCAGGCCGTCGACGGCCCGGTCGCGGTGGGCGGGGGTGGAGGCGTCGATACGGGCGGCGAGCCGCCGCGCGTTCTCCCGTACGGCGTTCATCGGACGGTCCCTTCCGGCGTGGCCGTGCCCCGCGCGATGGCGGCGAAGGCCCGCAGCGAATCCGTCCCCGGCGCGAAGTAACCGGCATGGCCCCGGGCCTCGTCCGCCGGTACGCGGCGGGCGCCGAACGCCGGGTCGGTCGGGTCCGTGCCGTGGCCGAGGCCCGCGAAGCGCACGTTCGGCACGTTGTCGATCCAGTCGGTCGGGTCCTTCGCCGCCCACACCCGGGCCTTCGTCCGCAGCCCCGCGGCATCGTCCGCCCGCATGCCGGGGGAGCCGAGGGCCACCAGGTCGGTGGCGGGGAGACGGTGTGCGGCGATCCCGCAGACGACGGAGCCGTAGCTGTGGCAGAACACGGCGGGCTCGGGCAGCCCGTCCGCCGTCAGGCCCTCCGCGAACCGGGTCAGCCGTCCGGCGCCCGCCTCCGCGAGGCTGCCGGTGGCCGCGTCGATGCCGACGCCCACCGGGGTGGTGTACCCGACCCAGGCGACGACGGCCGTCCCGGGACCGGCCGCCGTGTGCAGGGTCCTGGCCATCCCCGGCGGAGCCCCGTGCGAGGCGACCTTCCGGTCGAAGGTCCCGGCGTCGTTGTCGGACCCGGGCACCACCACGGAGACCCGCCGCGCGGTGCGCAGGTCGCCGAAGACCTCGGCGACCTGGCCGCGCCCGCGCGGGTCGAACGCGAGGATCTGCCGGCCGGGAGCGGCGAGCGAACGGTAGCGGGGGTCGTCCTCGGCGGCCAGGGCGAGGGAGTTGGCGCGATAGCGCAGTTCCAGCGGCACCCCGTCGAGGTTGCCGACGACGGACGGGTGCCGCACCAGCAGCAGTTGCTGTTCGGCGGTGCTCAACCCGGCGTAGAACCGCGCGACTTCGGCAGGCGCGGCGCGCTCCGGATCGGGCAGTTCCGTGCCCAGCACCCGGTCCGCCCGCCACTGCGCACTGCCCGGCGGCGGCCCGGTCAGCGCCTGCTGCGCGTCCCCCGAAACCCAGCCGGTGGTTCCTGCCGCCATACCGGCGGCCAGTGCGAACGCGACCAGGGTTCTCGCGTATCGGCGCATCGTGCCCTCCCTCTCCGGATCCGCACCGGGCGGTGCGACCGGGAGGAAGGTAGGAAGAGGACGGGTGACGCGACGTCACACCGGGGAGCCAACTGCGGGGTGATACCGGGGTAGGGGGTGGGG